>NZ_DLMO01000133.1 GCF_002479325.1 Brevundimonas sp. UBA7534 | reverse complement strand
CCCCAGATCGCCAGCCGGAGAAGGCGCTGCAGGCGATCTGGGGTTCGCGCACCACCCTGCTGCCGGCGGCGATGAACAGCGAGCGCCGGGCGCTGGAGGCGCGCGCCCTGATGGACCTGGGCCGTTTCGACCACGCGCTGGAGGTGCTGGACCGGGACCAGTCCGATCCCGCCCGCGAGGTGCGCGCCGACATTCTGTGGAAGCAGCAGAAGTGGGCCGAGGCGGCGGCTTTGTACGAGGCGCGGCTGGGCGGACGCTACCGCGACACGGCCGCCGCCCTGTCGCCGTCCGAGGAAAGCTGGCTGGTGCGCGCCGGCGTGGGGTATTCTCTGGCGGGGAACCGCGCCGCCCTGCAACGACTGAGCGGCCAGTACCGGCCGTTCCTGGACCGGGCGAAATCCGCCAACGCCATTCGCGTGTCGCTGGACGACAGCCTGTCGGGCGTGGCGGGGGCCGGCGACTTCTCCGCCCTGTCCAGCGGCGCCGACACCTTCGTCGGCTGGGTCGAGAAGGCCAAGGCGGACTTCAGAACGGAAACGGGCGGAGATCGCGCCGCGACCCCCGCCCGTTCGTAAGCTTCGCTCCATCCCAAACGGGACGGGCGAACAGCCTTAGCCGTTGACGGCGTCCTTCAGCGGCTTGGAGACGCGGAAGCGCACGGCCTTGGAGGCGGCGATCTTGATCGTCGCGCCGGTGGCCGGGTTGCGGCCTTCGCGCTCGGCGCGGGCGGCGGTGTCGAAAACGCCCAGGTTCGAGATGCGGACGTCGCCGCCCGACTTCAGGGACTTGTGGATGTTCTCGACGATGGCGGTCAGCACCTTGCCGGCGTCGGCCTGCGAGACACCGGCGTCCTTGGCGACAGCGGCGATCAGTTCGGCTTGAGTGGTCATGAGAAGCGTTTCCAGTGTTAGTCGCCCAATTCAGGGCGAGGACCGGCGGATCAACGCGGATTTCGCACGGCAATGCAAGCGCGGAAAACGCGCAAAGCCTTGCGGGGCGGGGATTATCCCCCGCCGGCGCCCCTCTGGAAGCTCTCCACCAGACTGCCCGCGACCAGTCGCCAGCCGTCCACCAGCACGAAGAAGATCAACTTGAACGGGAGGCTGACGACCACCGGCGGCAGCATCATCATGCCCATGGACATCAGCACGCTGGCGACCACGAGGTCGATCACAAGAAACGGAACGAAAAGGAGAAATCCGATTTCGAAGGCCCGTTTCAGCTCACTGATCATGAAGGCGGGCGTGACCACGCGCAGAGGCAGCTCCTGGACGTTCTGCGGCGCCTCGATGCGCGACAGGCGGGTGAACAGGGCCAGGTCGCCCCGGTCCACCTGGGACAGCATGAAAGTTTTCACAGGTTCCGAGGCCGCATCGAACGCCTGGGGCAGCTCCATCTGCTGATCCAGCAGCGGCCGGACCCCCGAATCATAGGCGTCCTGCCAGGTCGGGGCCATGACGATGGCGCTCAGGAACAGGGCCAGGGACACCAGCACGGCGTTCGGCGGCGACTGCTGCAGACCCAGCGCCGTGCGCAGCAGCGACAGAACGACCACGATCCGCACGAAGCTGGTGGTCATGATGACGATGGACGGCGCCAGCGACAGCACCGTCATCAGGCCGATCAGCTGCACGACGCGCTGGGTCAGGCCCGAGCCGGTGCCCAGGTCGATGTTGATCGCGGATCCGGACTGGGCCGCCTCCTGGGCCAGGGCGACGACGGGCCAGGCCAGGCACAGCAGCGTGGTGACCAACGACAGCAGCGCCGCGCGCTTCAGCTCGGCGGCGTCGGGGGTGGAGAAGATCTTCTCTCTCCCCCCACGGGTGAGACTGGCTGCGCGCCTCACTTGGCGCCTCCGGTCTGGCGCGGTTCGATCAGTTCGCGGCCTTCGCCCAGAAGGATCAGGCGTTCCTCGTCGTCGACCCGCACCAGGACCAGGCGACGGGCGGGATCCAGCACCAGGGTCTCGACCACCTGCAGCCGGCGCTCGCCCTTTTGGGCCTGGAGCCGGGCCATCAGCTGGGGCGCGTAGCGGCGCACGGCCCAGGCGGCCAGGCCGATCAGGCCCAGGGTGAAGGCCAGGCCGAAGACGGCGCGAAGAAGGTCGAGGAAGTTCATCAGGTCGCCCGGCGCGCGTCCGGCGGGGGCGCGCGTTCGGATGGGACTGTTAACCGGCAGGGTTAACGAGCGGTTGAGATAACGCCCTATTAACCATGCGGGCGGCATTTTCTGCCCATCGCGTCCCGTCGGACGCACCGGGAGATCGCCATGGGCGTCGCCGACATTCCTCTGCTGGGCCAGATCAAGGGCCGCCTGGGCTGGCTGGACGAGCGCCAGCGGGTCATCGCCTCCAACGTCGCAAACGCCGACACGCCCGGCTACGTCGGCCGGGACCTGAAGCAGCCGACCGACTTCGCGGCCGCGATGCAGAACCGCCGGCTGACCATGACGCGCACCAACGCCGCCCATATCGCCCCGGCTGGATCGCCCGTGCGTTTCGATTCGACCAAGGCGCCGGATTCGGAGACCACGCTGGACGGCAACTCGGTGGTGGTCGAGGAACAGATGCTGAAGATGGCCGAGAGCCGCATGGCCTATGACGCCGCCATCGGCTTCTACCAGAAGTCCATGCAGATGATCCGCCTGGCAGCCAAGAAGCCGGGCCAGGCGTGAGGAAGGACTGACCGATGCCCGATCCGATCCCGCCGTCCAACTCCGCCATGGCGGTGGCCGCCTCCGCCCTCAAGGCGCAGCAGTCGCGCATGCGGATCATCGCCGAGAACATCGCCAACGCCCAGTCGACCGCGCGGACGCCGGGCGGCGAGCCCTATCGCCGCCAGACGCCGATCTTCCAGCCGCGAGAGGTCGCCGGCGCCACCGGCGTGGCCCTGGCCGAGGTGCGGCCCGACCAGAGCGACTTCCGCATGGAATACGACCCGTCACACCCGGCGGCGAACGCCCAGGGCTATGTGATGCGGCCCAACGTGGACACCCTGGTGGAGGCGATGGACATGCGCGAGGCGCAGCGGGCCTACGAGGCCAATCTGAACGTCATCGAGACGGCGCGGTCGATGGACATGCGCACCCTCGACATCATCAAGCGCTGAGGGGCTGAGCCGTGATGAACCCCATGATGGCCGCCCGCGCCTACGCCGCCGTGCAAGGCGGCGCCATGCCGACGGCCACGCCCGCGCCGCAGGCCGGGGACGGCGGCTTCGCCGATCTGGTGAAGACCGCGATGACCGACATGAGCCAGCAGTCGCGCGCGGCCGAGACCCAGATGACCCAGGCCATCGCCGGTCAGGGCAATCTGATCGACGTGGTCACGGCGCTCAGTTCGGCCGAGGCGTCGCTGGAGACGGTCATCTCGGTGCGCGACCAGGTGATCTCGGCCTACAAGGAAATCATGGCCATGCCGATCTGACGATCGGCCCGGCGGCTTCAGTCGTCCAGGCGACCCATCAGGAACAGGGCCCCGACCGCGGTCAGGGCGCCCAGGGCGAAGGCGCTGATCACCGCGCCGGTGACGGCGGCGGTCGACAGGGTGATCGGGCGGGCCTCGTACCATTCGACGATGTCGGCGTCGTCGAAGGCCTCGTCCTCGTGATCCTCGATGATGACGTCGGGGGCGGTCATGGGGGTGCTCCGTATTCCGTGTCGGTTCAATCCGTGCGCACGGCGACGGTTCCCGCGCAACCCCCGTCGTGACACGGAGGCGCCCATCCGCTAGGAGGCGCGGCTCAGGTTTCAGACTTTCGAAGACGATCCCATGGCCGGCCATTCCAAGTTCAAGAACATCATGCACCGCAAGGGGCGGGCCGACGCGGCGCGTTCCAAACTGTTCTCCAAGCTGTCGCGCGACATCACCGTGGCGGCCAAGTCGGGCCTGCCGGACCCGGCGATGAACCCGCGCCTGCGCCTGGCGGTCAACAACGCCAAGGCCGAAAGTCTGCCCAAGGACGTGATCCAGCGCGCCATCAACAAGGCGACCTCGGGCGACGCCGACACGATGGAGGAAATCCGCTACGAGGGGCGCGGCCCCGGCGGCGTCGGGATCATCGTCGAGGCCCTGACCGACAACCGGAACCGCGCGGGCTCCAACATCCGCGCCGCCTTCTCCAAGAACGGCGGGGCGCTGGGCGAGATGAACTCGGTCGCCTTCATGTGGGACAAGGTGGGCAAGATCGTCTATCCGGCCGAGGCCGGCACCGAGGACGCCGTGATGGAGGCCGCCATCGAGGCCGGCGCCCAGGACGTGGAGAGCGACCTGGAGAAGCCCGACATCTACGAGGACGCGCCGGGCCACACCATCTGGACCGCCTTCGAGGACCTGAACGAGGTGGCCGAGGCCATGTCCAAGGTGCTGGGCGACCCCAAGTCCACCGCCATCGTCTGGAAGCCCCAGTCCGAGGTCCCGGTCAGCGGCGACGCCGTCGGCACCCTGTTCAAGCTGCTGGACGCGCTGGACGCCGAGGACGACGTCTCGGCCGTCTATTCCAACGAGGACGTCTCGGACGAGGACGCGAACAAGTACGCGGGCTGATGGACGGCGCTCGGGGCTACTCGCGTCGGCGCGCCATTCACGCTAGTCTTGGGGCATGGATAGCGCCGCCGTCATCGCTGTGTTGCGAGAGCACGAGGACGAACTGCGTCGTCAGGGCGTGTCGCACGCCGCCCTTTTCGGATCGGTGGCGCGGGGCGACGCCGGACCGGACAGCGATCTGGACATCATGGTTCAGATCGCGCCCGAAGCTGACGTGAACTTCTACGACTATGTCGGCATCACCCAGTTCATCGGCGACCTGTTTGCAGGCCGGGCGGACGTATCCGACCGAGACATGCTGATCGAGCCGGTGCGACGCGAGGCGGAGCGCGAGGCGATCTTTGCCTTCTGAGGCGGATCGCAAGGAACGGCTGGCGTGGCGGGCGATTTTCGACAACGCCCTGCTGGCGCAAGCGTTCTGCCAGGGCATGACAGCCGAAGCCTTCGCAGCAGATCGCAAGACCTTCTATGCGGTCACGCGATGCCTGGAGATCGTGTCGGAAGCGGCGCGACGCTTGCGTGGACCGCAGCAGGCCGATTACCCGAACATTCGTTGGCGACAGATCGAGGATTCCGGCAACGTCTTTCGCCATGTCTATCAGAACGTCGCCGAGAGCCGGGTCTGGTTGATCGTCCACGGTGAACTGAGCGATCTGATCTCGGCGGCGCGCGCGGCCTTGGGGGATGAGGCCCAGCGCCAACATATCCCCAAGTAGGCCGCGAGTCGTTCGCACGGAACCGGGGCCGGGCGCCGGGCGTATCGAGGCTTCACCGTTGCGACCGGAGCGCCCCGATGGATATCACCCAGCTGATCCTGGACGACCACGCCGAACAGCGCCGGCTGTTCGCCATCATCGAACAGATCGATCCGAAAAACACGGACGCGCTGACGAAGGTTTGGGATCGGCTGTCGGCCTTTCTGGACGTTCACGCCGAGGCCGAGGAGCGGTTCTTCTATCCAGAGCTGCTGAAGCTGGGGGAAGGCGCGAACGACGCCGACGACGGCACGGTCGAGGGCGAGACCGAGGACGCCATCGAGGACCACAACAAGCTGCGCGACGCCGTCAAGGCCGTGGCCGGGCACGCCGTCGGCTCCAAGGCGTGGTTCGAGGCGGTGGGCCAGGCCAATGTCGTCAACTCCAAGCACATGGGCGAGGAGGAACGGCAGGGCCTGACCGATTTCCGCATCAATGCGGACGTCGCCGTGCGTCACCACCTGGCGGTCAGGTTCGCCGCCTTCGAGGCCGAACACATCACCGGGGTCAAACCGGTGAACAAGGACCCGGAGGGCTACGTCGACAAGCACGGCTGAGACGATCCGTCCCCGGAACGTCCGGCAAGCGCCGCCGTTGAAGGGCGATGGGTCTCGACGGTCTTCCTGACGCCTTTCTGCCGATCCTGGGCGCGGTCGTCGCCGGCGGCGTGATCGGGCTGGAGCGCGAATGGCGCGGCCGCGCAGCCGGGTTCCGCACCCACATCCTGGTCAGCCTGGCCTCGGCCCTGCTGATGCTGGCGGCCATGTCGCAGGCGGACTGGGCCTTCCGCGCCCTGCCGGACGAGAACATCGTCACCGATCCCACCCGTATGGCGCACGGGGTTCTGACCGGGATCGGCTTCCTGTGCGCGGGGGTGATCTTCCGCACCGGCTTCTCCATCCACGGCCTGACCACGGCGGCGTCGCTGTGGATCACCTCGGCGCTGGGGCTGCTGTTCGGGGCGGGCCTATACGGCCTGGGCGTGGCGGGAACCGTCGTGACGGCGCTGATCCTGGTCGGCCTCAGGCTGATCAGTCGCAAGCTTCCGGCCCGCATCCTGGCGGATGTGGAGGTCGCCTGGGCCCGCGAGGACGAGGCGACCGGACAATCGGTCCTGGCGGCGGTGAAGGCCGTCGACCCGACGCCGCGCTCGGATCGGCTGGAGCTGGTCGACGAGGGCCGGCTGCAGCGCCGCGCCTGGCGCCTGAAGGTGACGGCGGACGGCGATCTCTTGACGTTGTCCGACACGCTTGGCCGCCTGCCCGGCGTTGCGGCCTATCGGCTGGATCCGCGCGACGACTGATCGGTTCATTGCTCGCTAACCGTCTTTGGGGCATGAGGAACGGATGGCGAACGACTCCATCCGAATCCTGGGACTGGACCCCGGTTTGCGACGCACCGGCTGGGGCGTCGTGGTCGCCGAAGGCGCGCGCCTGCGCTGGGTCGCCCACGGCGTCGTGACGCCGCCCGAGACCGCGCCCTTCGCCGAGCGGCTGGTGCACCTGCTGGATCACGTGGGGGCGATCTGCGCCGATCACGGCTGCGAGGTGGCGGCGGTGGAGGAGGTGTTCGTCAATGTGAATCCGTCCTCGACTCTGAAGCTGGGCCACGCGCGGGCGGCGGTGATGCTGGCGCCGGCCAAGGCGGGCCTGGCGGTGGCGGAGTATTCCCCCAACCTGATCAAGAAGGCCGTGGTCGGGGCGGGTCATGCGGACAAGACCCAGATCGCCTTCATGGTCAAACGCCTGCTGCCGACCGCGGGCGACGTAAAGGCCGACGCCGCCGACGCCCTGGCGGTCGCGATCACCCATGCGCAGTTGAGGAAACGCGCGCTTCTTGAAACCCTGACGGGGGGCGCGGCGTGATCGGGCGCCTTCGCGGGGTGCTGGCCGAGGTCGGAGAGGCGGACTGCCTGATCGACTGCGGCGGCGTGGGCTATGTGGCGGCGTGCGGGGCGCGGACCCTGGGGCGGCTGCCGGCGCCGGGCGACGAGGCGACCCTGCACATCCATTCGCAATGGAGCGAGGACGCCGGGCCGCGCCTGTACGGCTTTCTGACGCGGGACGAACGGCGGGCCTTCACGACCCTGCTGGCCATCCAGGGGGTGGGGCCCAAGGCGGCGCTGGCGGTTCTGGACGTGCTGCCGCCGAGCGAACTGGCGGGCGCGGTCGCGCGCGAGGACAAGGCGGCGGTGGCGCGCGCCAACGGCGTGGGGCCCAAGCTGGCGCTGCGCATCGTCACCGAGCTGAAGGGCAAGCCGCTGGGCGACGTGGGCTTCGCCCCCAGCGCGCCGGGCGTCCATGTCGAGGCGGCGCCCCCGCCGCCGTCCATGACAGGCGAGGCGGTCTCGGCCCTGCTGGGCCTGGGCGTGGTCGAGGTCAATGCGCGTCGGGCCGTGGACCAAGCGCTGATCCGCCTGGGCGAGGACGCGGAGCTGTCGACCGTAATCCGCGCGGCCCTGCAGGAGCTGGGGCGGTGAGCGACGATCGCATCATTTCGGCCGACGCCGCGCCGGGTGAAGCCTATGACCGCGCCCTGCGACCCCAGACCCTGGCCGAATTCGTCGGCCAGTCGCAGGCCAAGGGCAATCTGAAGGTGTTCATCGACGCCGCGCGCGGGCGGGCCGAGGCGCTGGACCATGTGCTGCTGTTCGGCCCGCCGGGGCTGGGCAAGACGACGCTGGCGCAGATCGTGTCGCGCGAGCTGGGCGTCGGCTTTCGGGCCACGTCCGGGCCGATCCTGGCCAAGGCCGGGGATCTGGCGGCGATCCTGACCAATCTGGAGCCGCGCGACGTCCTGTTCATCGACGAGATTCACCGACTGAGCCCGCAGGTGGAGGAAATCCTCTATCCGGCGATGGAAGACCATGTGCTGGACCTGATCATCGGCGAGGGGCCGTCGGCGCGCTCGGTGCGGATCGACCTGGCGCCCTTCACCCTGGTGGGGGCGACGACGCGGGCGGGCCTGCTGGCCACGCCGCTGCGCGACCGATTCGGCATTCCGCTGCGACTGGAGTTCTATACGCCGGAAGAGCTGTCGGCCGTGGTGCGCGGCGCGGCGCGCAAGATGGGGGCGGGCATCGACGAAGGCGGCGCGCGCGAGATCGCGACGCGGGCGCGCGGCACCCCCCGGATCGCCGGGCGACTGCTGCGCCGGGTGCGCGACTTCGCCGACGCGGACGGCAGCGTCACCATCACCCAGGCCGTGGCGGCGCGCGCTCTATCGCGGCTGGAGGTGGACGAGGCCGGCCTGGACAGCCTGGACCGGCGCTTCCTGAAGGCGCTGATCGAAAACTATGGCGGCGGGCCGGTCGGCATGGACACCTTGGCGGCGGCGATCGCCGAGGCGCGCGACGCGGTCGAGGACGTGATCGAGCCCTATCTGCTGCAGCAGGGCTTCATCATGCGCACCCCGCGCGGACGGATGGCCTGCGCGCGCGCCTATGCCCACCTGGGCCTGGCGCCGCCGCCGCAACCGCCGAACGCCGCCTCTGCGGACCTGTTCGACGAGCGCTGAGTTGCGCCGTGCGGCGATCGGTGCATCATCGCCTCCATGGAGACGCCGCCGTCCCGCCTGGTCTTCCGGCCCCGCCCGCCGACGCTGGCGCTGCTCGCGGTCCTGATCGGGCTGACCGCCTTCGCGGGTTGGACCTGGTCGCGACGCCCCGCCCCGCCCCAGGCCGAGCCGGCCCAGGCGCGCACCGCGCGCCAGGTGCGCGAACAGGCGGGATCCGGCGCCGAGCTTCGCTATGCGGAGACGGGCCAGCGCCGGGCGGTCTGCGGCTATATCGGACGGGCGCGCGGCGGCCCGGCGGTCAGCTTCGTCTCGACCCCGAACCGCATCCTGTTCAGCGACGACCCCCTGCCCAAGGAGTTCGCCGAGATGCGCGCGCGCTATTGCCCCGGCTTCATGCAGGGGCCTCCGCAGCCGCCGCCGATGCGCTAGACTGGCGCCATGAGCGACGATCTTCCCACCGCCGGCCGCTTCGACGGGCGTGACCACCTGCTGCCGGTTCGCGTCTATTACGAGGACACCGATTTCACCGGCCTGGTCTATCACGCCAACTACGTCCGCTATTTCGAGCGCGGACGGTCGGACTTCCTGCGCGCCATCGGCGTCGGCCACGCCGATCTGCTGGCCGAGGACGAGCCGCTGGCCTTCGTGGTTTCGCAGCTCAACATCAAATATCTGAAGCCCGCCCGCATAGATGACGCCCTGGTGGTGCGCACCGTCTATGAATCGGTGAAGGGGGTGCGGCTGATCATCCGACAGACGGTGGAGCGGGCCGGCGAAGTGCTGTGTCGCGCCGAGGTGGTCGCCGTCTGCATTCACCTGGACGGCCGTCCGCGGCGCCCGACGCGGGCGCTGGTGGAAAAGGTCACGCCGTGGCTGGCGGGCGAACAGGCCGCGGGCTAGGCACAGACAAACGCGGAGAGACGCCATGACGCAATCGGATCGCCAGGTCGTGACCTTCACCCTCACGGTGTTCGTGCTTGGCCTGCTTCTGCTCGGCGGGGGCCTTGTCGGGTGCCCGCACTACAAGGTGTGGGAACGCAAGATGGCGGGCCAGGCCGAGCTGCAATACCAGCAAGGCGCGCGTCAGGCCCTGATCGCGCAGGCGGCGGCCGAGGACGAGGCCGCCATCAAGCGCGCCGAAGCGGCGACCCGTCGCGTGCTGGGCTGGACCGACGCGGCCAAGCGCGGTTGCGCCGCTCTGGACCGGGCGGGCGACCGACAGTGCGAGGAACAACTGCTGAAGGACGCCGCCACCTATTCCATCGCCAAGGAAGGCCACGAGGGCGTGATCATCAGCGTCGGCGCCCCGGTGTCCGTCGCGGTCGACCCCGACCGTCCCCGCGCGGCCGAGTAAGCTTTCCTTAACCGTGATGACGCCCCTGTCAGATGACGGGGCCGGCCGGTGCGACTAGACCCCGCCACACAAAGGTCACGCCTGCTCGCTCGATAGGGCGCGACTGATCCCGATTCCTGCCGGAGCGCCTGAATGACCCCGCCCGCCGACGCCTCCATGCTCAATCCGGTCGAGCTGTTCCTGACGGCCGATTGGGTGGTCAAGAGCGTCATGATCGGCCTGGCGCTGGCCTCGCTCTGGTCGTGGACGATCATCATCGACAAGGGCGTGCGCTTCGCCCGCCTGAACCGCCAGGCCGACGACTTCGAGAAGGCGGTCCAATCCGGCCGTTCGCTGGAGGATGTCGCCGCCCAGGCCGGGCCCAATCCCGAGCACGCCCTGCCGCGCATGCTGGTGATCGCCCTGTCCGACTGGCGCGAGGCGCGCCAGCGCGGCGCGTTGAACGAACACCAGGGCGAGCTGCTGATGACCCGCATCGACCGGGCGATGGACAGCCTGGTCGCACGCGAGGGTCAGCGGATCGAAAGCGGCCTGGGCGTGCTGTCGATCGTGGCCACCGCCTCGCCCTTCATCGGCCTGTTCGGCACGGTGTGGGGGATCATGAACGCCTTCGACCGCATCGCCGCGGCGGGCAACACCAATCTGACCACCGTGGCGCCGGCCATCGCCGAGGCCCTGTTCGCCACCGCCATCGGCCTGGGCGCGGCCATCCCGGCCTATATCGCCTACAACAAGTTCTCGATCGACGCGGGCAAGTTCACCGGGCGGCTGGAAAGCTTCGCCGACGACCTGCAGGCCGCCGTGGCGCGCCGGCTGGGCGCGCCGTCCTCGCCGCCGCCGCCGCCCGCGCCGCCGTCGGGCCTGAACCTGAACCGGAGCCTCTGACATGGCCCTGGGCGGAGGCGGCGCGGCGCGGCAGGGTCGTCGCGGCCGGCGGGGGCGCAAGGGGCCCCTGACCGAGATCAACGTCACGCCGCTGGTGGACGTGATGCTGGTGCTGCTGATCATCTTCATGATCTCGGCGCCGCTGCTGACCGTGGGCGTGCCGCTGGAACTGCCGCAGACGGACGCCAGCGCGGTCGAGACGGACAACGAGCCGCTGACGGTCTCGGTCGACCAGCAGGGGGCGATCTTCATCGGCGAGGGCGAGACGTCGTTCGACGACCTGGCCGTGCGGCTGCTGACCGAGGCGGGCGGATCCGAACAGGCGACGCAGCGGCCGGTCTTCGTGCGCGCCGACGGCCGGGCGCCCTATCAGGCGGTGGCGCGGGTGATGGCGCGGCTGAGCGCCTCGGGCTTCACCAAGCTGAACCTGATCACCGACACGGCGCCCAATACGGCGGCGGCCGGAGGCTGACCTTGCGCCGTCCGAGCCCCGCGATCCTCGGCTCCATCGCCCTGCACGCCGGGGTGGTCGCGCTCGCCTTCGTGTCGTGGCCGCGCGAGCGCGACGAACCCAAGCCGCTGGTGAATTCGGTTCCGGTCTCGATCGTGTCCGACGTCCAGATCGCCGCCGCGCCGGCCGACAATCCGCAGCCGGAACCGTCGCCCGACGATGCGGCGACCGCGCCGGTCAGCGCCCCGGAAGAACCGACGCCGCCCGCTCCGGAACCGACCCCCCCGCCGCCCGCGCCGACGCCGCAACCGCGTCCGGCCCCACGCCCGACGCCGACCCCGCCCCGCCCCACGCCGCCCCGACCGACGCCGCCGCAACCGACGCCGCCGGAAAAGGCGCGCCCCACGCCGCCGCGTCCCGATCCGACGCCCGCGCGTCCGGCGCCCAGGCGCGAGGAGCCCAGCCTGGACCTGGACGCCCTGGCCGGCCCGACGCGGCCGAACAACAACCGCGGCCGGCCGGCGACCGGTCAACAGGGCGCGGGATCGGCGCCCCAGGCGTCCGGGCCGCAGCTCGCCGCCTTGGCCGGTCAGGTCAATCCGCACTGGAACCTGAACTGCGACCTGCCGGGCATGGACGCCCTGACCATCCGCGTCACGGTGCGGCTGACCGCCGACGGGCAGATCGTGGGCTCGCCCCGCCTGGAGCAGCCCCGCAACGATCCGTCCTGGCGGGCGGCGGCCGACGCCATGCTGAGGGCGGTGCGGGCGGCGGCGCCCTTCAATGTCCCCAGCGGCTTCCAGGCCCAGGAGGTGCCGTTCCGGTTCGAGACCGCGCGGAAATGTGGAAACCGCTGACCCGCCCAACCGTATGACCCGGACCGAATGTCGCCCCAATGACCGTGAAGCTGGCGATCCGCCAACTGTCCGCCGATAACGACCGCCACCCGCCCGAACCTCTGGAGCAAATCATGCGTTGGAATCTCGTCGCCGCCGCCGCCGCAACGGCCCTGCTGGTCGCGCAGGGCCTGCAGAGCCCGGTGCACGCCCAGGCCGTCGCGCCGGGCCGGACGCAGGATGTCGTGGTCGATGACGGCGTGCTCCGCCCCTTCCAGATCGCCATCGTGCCCTTCACGGGGGATCGGGGGCGCGACATCTCCGACGTGGTCAGCGGCAATCTGCGCCGCTCGGGCTTCTTCGAGCCCATGAACCCGGCCGGTTTCATCGAGACGGGCTTGACGCTGGCCAATGCGCCGAACTTTCCGCAATGGACCAGCATCGGCGCCCAGGCGGTGCTGTACGGCGGCGTCACGACACGGGCCGACAACAGGCTGGACGTGGGTTTCCGGCTCTATGATCCCTATCGCCAGTGCCAGCTGGTCAGCTACCAGTTCACCGCCACGCCGGAACAGTACCGTCGCATCGCGCACAAGATATCGGACATGATCTATCAGCGCATGACCGGCGAACCCGGCTTCTTCGACACGCGGGTCATCTTCGTGTCCGAAGAGGGCGATGCGCTGAATCGCAAGAACCGCCTGACCATCGTCGACCAGGACGGCTATCAGCCGGTGTTCCTGACCCAGGGCGACGAGGTGATCATGTCGCCGCGCTTCTCGGCCTCGCAGCCGGACGAGGTCACCTATGTGGCGTTGGGCAAGGACTACAGCCGGATCTACCTCTACAACCTGACCACCGGCCGGCGGGAATCGCTGGGCGAGTTCGACGGCCAGGTGCTGGCGCCGCGCTTTTCCAACGACGGCAACAAGGTCGCCTTTTCGATCATCCGAAACGGCAACACCGACATCTATGTGATGGACCTTCGCAGCCGGCAGCTGTCGCGCCTGACGTCCGACCCCGGCATCGACACCTCGCCGTCGTTCAGCCCGGACGGATCGATGATCGTGTTCAACTCGGACCGGTCGGGCTCGCCGCGCCTCTATGTCATGCGCGCCGACGGGTCGGGCCAGCGGCCGATCAGCCGGGGCGGCGGCAGCTACACCGCCCCGTCGTGGAGCCCGCGCGGCGACCTGATCGCCTTCACCAAACAGGGCGGCGGCCGCTTCTCCACCGGGGTGATGGACGCCAACGGCGGCAACGAGCGCATCCTGTCGTCCAGCTATTTCGAGGAGGGACCCAGTTGGGCGCCCAACGGCCGGTATGTGATGTTCGCGCGCCAGACGCGGGGCGGCGACACCCGGCTGTGGACCGTGGACCTGTCGGGCCGGGTGGTGGCCCAGGCGGGCTACAACGGGCGCGGCACGGACCCGGCCTGGTCGCCCCTGCTGGACGCGCCGGCGGCCAACATCGGCATCGGCCAGGGGCCGGACAGCTGTCCGTCCTGATCTCGCCGCACGCCGTTCGCCCGCAAGCGGAGCCTTTCGGCTCAACACTGCGTTATCGCGACTGGCGCCCCAAAAGCGCCCGGCGCAAGACTTACGGCCACGCTTGAGGCCGCCGTCCTCAGAACAGAACCCCAGGAGACGACCCGATGAAATCCTCCAAACTGATGACCCTGGCCCTGGTGGGCTGCGCCGTCGCCGCCATGGCCGCCTGCACCCGTCGCCCGGTCGAGGGCGCGGTGCCGACCGGCCCCGAGACCGAGGTTCCGACCGGCCCCGCCTATCCGACCGCCCCGACCGGCCCGGTGACCGGCGGCCAGGTGGGTTCGGCCATCCCCGGTTCGGAGCAGGACTTCGTCGTCAACGTCGGCGACCGCATCTATTTCGACCTGGACAGCTATGACGTGCGGCCCGAGGCCATGCCGCGCCTGGACGCCCAGGCCCAGTGGCTGATGCGCTATCCGGCGGTCACCGTCCGCATCGAGGGCAACGCCGACGAACGCGGCACGCGCGAATACAACCTGGCCCTCGGCGCGCGCCGCGCCGAGGCGGTGCGGACCTATCTGATCAATCGCGGCGTGCCCGCCGGCCGCATCGACACCATCAGCTTCGGCAAGGAGCGCCCGATCGCCGAGGGCTCCAGCGAGGAATCCTGGGCCCGCAACCGCAACGCCCACACCGCCGTGGTCTCCGGCGCCCAGCGCTGAGACTGAGGGATACGACCTGAACGGAGGCGTCGGCCAGGACCGACGCCTCTTTTCTTTTGTGGGCTCCATACTCTAGGTAGGACCCTGTGCAGCCAGGGGGATCGGCGCGTGGATATCGAAGGGGCCGGCGGCGCCATCACCGGGGGACTGGTCGCGGGCGTGGTCGAGAAGCCGAGCGGCAAGGCGGGCGAGGACCACCACGGCGTCTGCAGCGATTGCGGCGCCGAGGTCAGCGGCAATTTCTGCTCCAACTGCGGCCAGTCGACCCATTCGCACCGCACACTGCTGCATCTGGGCGAGGAACTGCTGCACGGGGTGATGCATTTCGACGGCCGCATCTGGCGCACGCTGCCCTTGCTGGCCTTCAATCCTGGACGGCTGACGCGGGAATGGGTGCAGGGCCGACGGACGCGTTACGTGTCGCCGTTGGCGATCTTCCTGTTCACCCTGTTCGTCATGTTCTTCGCCCTGAGCTTCGCGCCGCAAAAGGCGCCGGCGGACATCCTGCCCGACCAGATCGCGGGCCAGAGGGTCGCGGTCGCCGAGGTGCAGAAGAACCTGGATCAGCTCAAGGCCGAGAATGCGACCGATCCCGGTCCGATCACGGCGCGGGCCCTGGAGGTGGCCGAACAGGTCGTGGCGCGTGAGCGGGCCAAGCTGGCCCAGTTGGAGCGCGAGCTGCGCGAAGGTCGGCCCGACGGGCTGAGGCCCGGAAGCTGGCAAGCCAGCCTGAAGGACATGGCCGCCGGGGACGCCGACAAGACCGAAGCGGCGGGCCATGAGGCCAAGACCGAGGGACACGGCCTGGGCGCCACCGTCGTCAAGAAACTGCAGAACCCGGACCTGGCGCTCTACAAGCTGCAGCAGACGCTGTACAAGTTCGCCTTTCTGCTGGTGCCGCTGTCGATCCCGTTCGTGGCCCTGCTGTTCCTGTGGAAGCGGGGCTTCACCCTGTACGACCACGGGGTCTTCGTCCTGTATTCGCTGACCTTCATGGCCATGCTGCTGATGGTCATGGTGGTGGCGGCCAGCCTGTCCCAGACGCTGGGCGCGATCGTCATCACCGTGGGGATGCTGGCCGTGCCGACGCACATGTTCGCCCAGTTGAAGGGCGCCTATGGGCTCAGGGTCTTCTCCGCCCTGTGGCGGACCCTGCTGCTGATGGTGTTCTGCACCGTCGTCGTCGCCCTGTTCGTGACGGCCATCGTCTATCTGGGCCTGGGGCACTGAGGCGCCCCTGACGCCTTGCGGCGGCCCCAAATCGGTGGAACCTAGCGGCCATGACGCTCAAGCTCCCTCGCCCCCGCCGCCTTCGCGCCGTGTCCGCCGCCGCGCTCGGCCTGTCCCTGATCGCCGGCGCCCTGGCCGCCGGCGGCGCCGTCGCCTGGCAGGCCCAGCCCAACATCATGGAGCGGACCGAATGGGACAACCGCCGCCTGGAGCAACTGGACCGCAACGTCCGGCGGCTGGAACGCGCCCTGACCCAGAGGAACGCCGCCGGCCAGCCCGTGCTGGTCGAGCCCGATCCGGAAGTGATCGCGCTCCAGGGACGCGTCGACCTGATGGACCGGCGTCTGTCAGACATCGAGGCGACGGTCCGGCGCATCAACGCCGACAATGAACGGCTGACCTTCCAGCTGGACGAATCCCAGCGCGACAACACCGCCCTGCGGTCTCGGCTGACGGACGCCGAGACGCGCCTGCAGAAGCTGGAGACCCAGGCCGAGCTGAACGCGCCCATCGTCGCGGATTCGCCGACAGGCGACGCCGGGCGCGACCTGGCGGCGGCGGTGACCCTGCTGGGGCAGGACCGTCCGCGCGGCGAACGCGCGCTGGAAATCCTGGTCCTGACCTGGCCCGACACGCCCCAGGCGCGCGAGGCCAACTCCCGTCTGGGCGACCTGCGCGTGGGCGCGAACGACAAGGCGGGGGCCGTGCCCTATTACGCCGCCGCCCTGAAGGACTGGCCCCGGATCGGCTGGGCCGCCGAGACGACGCTGAAGCTGGCCGACGCCCTGATCGCCACCGATCGAAAGACGCAAGGCTGCGCCGCCCTGTCCGAGTTCAACCGTCGCTACGCCGAGACGGCCTCGGCCACGCTGAAAACGCGGGCGGGCCAGATGCGAACCGCCGCCGGTTGCAGCTGACCTTTCGGGAGGAGGGCGGCGACGCCTTCGCCGCGCGCGTGGCCGGGCGGCTGGACCGGCGGCTTTCGCACGACGACCCCGCGCCTGTCGCCCTGGCCCTGTCCGGCGGCGGGGATTCCCTGGCCCTGGTGCTGACGGCGGCGCGCTGGGCCACGGCGCGAGGACGACCGCTGCTGGCCCTGACGGTCGATCATCGCCTTCAACCCGAAAGCGCGGCCTGGAGCCGGTTCGCGGCCGAGGCCGCCCGCGCCGCCGGGGCCGACTGGCGCGGCCTGGCGTGGGACGGTCCCAAGCCCGCCAAGGGCCTGACGGCGGCGGCGCGCACGGCGCGTCATCGCCTGATCGCGGACGCGGCGCGCGAGGCGGGGGCGCGTGTCGTGCTGACCGGCCACACCGCCGACGACATCGCCGAGGCCGACTGGATGCGCGAGCGGGGCGCGACGCTGGGGCGTCTGCGCGAATGGTCGCCCTCGCCCGTCTGGCCCGAGGGGCGGGGCCTGATGCTGATGCGACCGCTGCTGACCGAGCGGCGTGGCGAATTGCGGGCCTGGCTGGCCGCAAATGGCGCACGCTGGATCGAGGATCCCGCCAACAGCGATCCCCGTTTCGGACGCAGCCGCGCCCGCCTGGCCTTGGCCGGCGGGGGGAGTGTCGCCGAAGCCGGCGACCGTGCCCGCGTCCCTGCTCCAGGCCCTATCCGATGGGAGACCGAGGGCGTCCTGGCGCTGGATCGCGACGTGGGCGGCCATGCGCTGGCGGCGGCCGTGGTTTCGCTCGGCGGCGGGGCGACGCCGCCTCGTGGCGAACGGCTGGCCGCCCTTCTGGATCGACTGCGCGCGGGCGAGGCCGTCGCCGCGACCCTGGCGGGGACCCGTATCGAGGCGCCGCGGGGCGACCGCGTCCGACTGATGCGTGAGGCGGGCGAACTGAGGCGGCGTCCTGTAGCGCCGGTCCGGCTCCTGCCCGGTCGCGAGGCGGTCTGGGACGGCCGCTACGCCTTCCTCGCCGACCGACCGGGTTGGCGGGTGGAGGCGGCGTCGGGGCGCCTGGCGGCGCTGTCGGAGATCGACCGGGCGCGGATCGCCCGTCTTCCGGCGGCGGCGCGCGGCGCCTGTCCGGTCCTGATGCGGGACGACGGAACCGGGCCGGTTCTTGCAGATTCGGCCGTCGCAAGGCGCGATCTCGTCCCGGAACGGCTCGCCCTTGCGCTGGACCAAACGACGCACGAAGACGATCTGACCCGCGCCCGATGGCGTAACGCCGTGGAACGACCTATTTTCACGGACATGACATTCAGACCGACGGCCCGGGATGGGGCGTCGGACGACCGAGGACCCCTATGAACCTTCGCAATCTGGCGATCACCAGCATGATCCTTCTGGGAATGCTGGCCCTCTACGCCTTCGTCTCGCAGGGCGGCGCCATGTCCGGGGCGGCCACGCCCGGCGGGACGGGCCGTCCCGAGGCGGTGACCTATTCCCAGCTGCTGCAGCAGGTGCAGGCCGGCCAGGTGAAGGAGGCCACCATCCGCGGCGAGGACGTGACCGGCGTCTACAAGGACGACCGGCGCTTCACCTCCGTGACCGTGACGCCCAGCACCCAGCTGGTCGACGCCATGATGGCCGCCGGCGTGAACGTCGACGCCAAGAGCACCCGCCAGTCGTGGTGGGCCAGCCTGCTGATCGGCATCCTGCCCATCGCCCTGCTGGTCGGGGTCTGGATCTTCTTCATGCGCCAGATGCAGGGCGGCGCGCGCGGGGCCATGGGCTTCGGCAAGTCCAAGGCCAAGCTGCTGACCGAACACAAGGGGCGCAAGACCTTCGACGACGTCGCCGGCGTGGACGAGGCCAAGGAAGAGCTGACCGAGGTGGTCGAGTTCCTGAAGGATCCGGGCAAGTTCCAGCGCCTGGGCGGCAAGATCCCCAAGGGCGCGCTGCTGGTCGGCCCTCCCGGCACCGGCAAGACGCTGCTGGCTCGCGCCGTCGCGGGCGAGGCGGGCGTGCCCTTCTTCTCCATCTCGGGCTCGGACTTCGTCGAAATGTTCGTCGGCGTCGGCGCGTCGCGGGTTCGTGACATGTTCGAACAGGCCAAGAAGAACGCCCCCTGCATCATCTTCATCGACGAGATCGACGCCGTGGGCCGCCATCGCGGCGCCGGCCTGGGCGGCGGCAACGACGAGCGCGA
>NZ_DLMO01000136.1:9517-9790 GCF_002479325.1 Brevundimonas sp. UBA7534 | reverse complement strand
CCAGGCCATAGCCGGACTTGATCTCCACCGTGGTGACGCCGGTCGCCTTCAGCCCTTCCAGCCGCGTCATGGACGAGGCGAACAGCTCATCCTCGGACGCCGCCCGCGTCGCCATGACCGAAGAGACGATGCCGCCGCCCGCGCGGGCGATGTCCTCATAGGTGGCGCCTTCCAGTCGCTGCTCGAACTCGCCCGAACGATCCCCGCCGAAGACCAGGTGCGTGTGGCAGTCGATCAGGCCGGGCGTGACCCAGCGGCCGTCCAGCCGCTCGA
>NZ_DLMO01000136.1:0-9292 GCF_002479325.1 Brevundimonas sp. UBA7534 | reverse complement strand
GGCCGTCCAGCCGCTCGACCTCGGCGGCGTTCACCGTCGGCATGTCCGCGCGCGGCCCGACCCAGGCGATCCGTCCGTCAGCGACCACCACGGCGGCGTCCTCGATCGCGCCGTAGGCCGCGCCGCCTTCCGTCATGGCGGCGACATGGCAATCGATCAGCAGGCGGTCGGCCTTCATCGGCGGTCTCCTCGGGACGAGAAACGGGCGACCAGGTCGTAGCGGTCGCCGGGAAAGGTCTGCCACACCCGCGTCACCCCCTGCCCGTCGCGCCAGGTGCGGCGCTCGACCCGCAGGCAGGCCGCGCCGGTCTTAAGGCCCAGCAAACGCGCATCCGTGGCCTCGACCTCCACGGCGGCGATGCGGTTCTCGGCCTCGGTCCAGGGCGCCTGGTCCAGCAGCCAGGATCCAGGCGGGACGACGCCGAAATCGACCGCAGCGGCTTCGGGCGCGGCCGCCAGGGCGATCAGCCGCTGCTCCAGCGCCAGCGGCGTTTCATCCGCACTGTGCAGGCAAGCCAGGTCAAGCAGGCGCCCGTCGGCGGCCAGCTCCCTTTCCTCCTCCGTCGCCGCATCCCGCTCGCGCCGCTCCAGCAGGCGATAACCATAGGCCTGGCCTCGTTCGACCACCTCGGCCCGCAGGTCGGGTATGGCCAGCACCGCCGCATGGGCCTTGGGTTGGGCGACAAACGTCCCCGCACGCCGCCGCCGCGTCACCAACCCCCGTCCCGCCAGTTCGGAGATCGCTTTGTTCACCGTCATGCGCGAACAGCCGTAAGCGGCCGTCAGTTCGTGCTCGAAAGGAATGCGCTGGCCCGGCGCCCAGTCGCCCGACAGGATGCGCCGCTCCAGGTCGGCGTAGATGCGCCGGTGCAGCGGCTCGCTCATCCCAGCACCGTCGCCAGCGCCCGGCGATAGCGCGCCTCGACCGCCTCGCGCGCGACATGCCGACCGTCCTTCACCACCTGTACGCCCGCGCGCCAAACCGAAGCGACCGACCCGGACGGCGCCCCGAAGATCCAGCTGTCCAGGAGGGCGTCGCCCCTGCGGCCCGAAAAGACGGACCGGCCCGTGTCCAGCGTCACGATGTCGGCGGGCGCCCCAACGGCCAGTCCCGCCTCGGCGCCGCACGCCTGTGCTCCTCCCGCCAGCGCCCGCTCGAACAAAACCCGGCCGGTAGAGCGTGCAGCGTCAGCCATCACCGCGCGCCCGCGCAGGCTCAGCCGCTGGCTGTATTCCAGCATCCGAAGTTCCTCGGCCACGCCGATCTGCACATTGGAATCCGTGCCGACGCCGAACCGGCCGCCCGCCCGCGCATAGGCGGCGGCCGGGAACACCCCGTCGCCCAGGTTCGCCTCGGTGACAGGGCACAGACCGACAGCGGCCTGACGATCGACCACGCCGCGCCGTTCCGCCTCGGTCACATGGGTCGCGTGGATCAAACACCAGCGAGAATCCACCGGCGCGTTGGCCAGCAGCCATTCCACCGGCCGCGCCCCCGACCAGGCCAGACAGTCTTCGACCTCCCTGGTCTGCTCCGCGACATGGATATGGATGGGGCCGTCGGCCGCCAGCGCTGGCATCGCCGCCAGTTCGTGCGGCGTCACGGCCCTCAGGCTGTGCGGCGCCACGCCGACAATCGCATCTTCCACCCCCGCCGTCAGGGCGCGGCACCGGCCGACCAGGTCCGAGAAACCGTCCAGGTCGTTGACGAACCGCCTCTGTCCGTGGCTGGGCGCCTCTCCGCCGAATCCGGCGTGGGCGTAGAAGACCGGCAACAGCGTCAGGGCGATCCCCGTCTCGCCGGCCGCCGCCGCGATCCGGCCGGCGATCTCCGCGCGGTCGGCATAGGCCTCGCCCGCCGGGTCGTTATGCAGATAGTGGAACTCCGCCACGCGGGTGAAGCCGCCTTCCAGCATCTCCATGAAGGCCAGGGCCGTGATGGCTTCGATCTCGTCCGGCCCGCCCCGGTCCAGGAAGCGGTACATCAGCTCGCGCCACGTCCAGAAGTCGTCGTCGGTCGGCCCACGCGCCTCGGTCAGGCCGGCCATCGCGCGCTGGAAGGCGTGGCTGTGGACATCGGCGACGCCCGGCAAGGCGACCGCCCCGCCCTCATCTCCGCTGCGGGCCGCCCCGGTCTCGATCCGCGCGATCCGCCCGTCGGACACCACGATCCGCACCCCGTCGGCCCATCCGCCCGGCAGCAGCGCCGTCTCGAACCACAGGGTGCGATCCACGGTCTTGGCGTTCGGCGTCACTGGACAGTCCCGCTCGGTTGCGATCAATATGTCTAGACATACCACGATGAACCGATTTGGCGAGGGAGGCGACATGACCCCCGACTGGCTGACCATTCACGAAGGCGAGATGCCGCTGGTCATAGGCCTGCCGCACACCGGCACGGATATCCCGCCCGACATCGAGGCGCGCATGACCTCGCCCTGGCTGGCCCGAAAAGACGCGGACTGGTGGGTGCACCGGCTCTACGACTTCGCCATCGACATGGGCGCGACCCTGGTGCGGACCGGGATTTCCCGCAGCGTCATCGACGTGAACCGCGACCCGTCCGGCGTCTCCCTCTATCCGGGCATGACGACGACCGGGCTGTGCCCGGTCGAGACCTTCGACGGCGAACCGCTATACCGTGACGGCCAGGCCCCCGACGAGGCCGAGATCGCCGAGCGTCGCGCGACCTGGTTCGACCCCTATCACGCCGCCATGCAGGCCCAGATCGATCGCCTGCGAGTCCACGGGCCGGTGGTCCATTACGACGCCCATTCGATCCGCTCGGTCGTGCCGCGCCTGTTCGACGGCGAACTGCCGCAGTTCAACATCGGCGACAACGACGGGACCACCTGCGCGTCGGAACTGACCCAGGCAGTCGAGGCCGCCTGTGCAGTCAGCGGCAGGAGCCTGATCGTCAACGGCCGCTTCAAGGGGGGCTGGACCACCCGCCATTACGGGCGGCCCGAGGCCGGCGTTCACGCCATTCAGATGGAGCTGTCGGATCGTGGATACATGATCGACCCCGCCGCGCCGGTGACGACTGAAAACTGGCCCAGCCCGTACGACGCCGAATACGCCGAGCCGATGCGGGGCCATCTGCGCCGCGTCCTGACCGCCTGTCTCGATTTCGCGGAAAGCCGCCGATGAACACGCCCAACGCCCGCACCGTACGCAGCCCGCGCGGGCTGGAGAAGACCGCGAAGACCTGGGCCGCCGAGGCGGCCATGCGGATGCTGATGAACAACCTCGATCCCGAAGTGGCCGAAAGACCCCAGGACCTGGTCGTCTATGGCGGCATCGGCAAGGCGGCGCGTGACTGGCCGGCCTTCGACCGCATCGTGCAGACGCTGAAGGACCTGGGCGAGGACGAGACCCTGCTGGTCCAGTCGGGCAAGCCGGTCGGCGTCTTCCGCACCCACGCCGACGCCCCGCGCGTGCTGATCGCCAACTCCAATCTGGTGCCCAAATGGGCGACGTGGGAGCATTTCAACGAACTGGATCGCAAGGGTCTGGCCATGTACGGCCAGATGACCGCCGGATCGTGGATCTACATCGGCACGCAGGGCATCGTTCAGGGCACCTACGAGACCTTCATGGAGGCGGGCCGCCAGCACCACGGCGGCGACTGGTCGGGCAAATGGATCCTGACGGCGGGCCTGGGCGGCATGGGCGGCGCCCAGCCCCTAGCGGCGACCATGGCCGGCGCCTCGTGCATCGCCATCGAATGCCAGCGCAGCCGCATCGAGTTCCGTCTTCGCACCCGCTACCTCGACGTCATGGCCGAGACGCTGGATGAGGCCCTGGCCCTGCTGGACCAGTCGCTGAAGGCCGGCAAGCCGACCTCGATCGGCCTACTGGGCAACGCGGCCGACCTTTTGCCCGAGATGGTCCGACGCGGCGTGCGCCCCGACTTGGTCACCGATCAGACCAGCGCTCACGATCCGGTCAACGGCTACCTGCCCTCTGGCTGGACCGTCGCCGAATGGGAGGACAAGCGCGCATCAGACCCCGCCGCCGTCGAGACCGCCGCGCGCGCGTCGATGGCGGTTCACGTGCAAGCCATGCTCGACTTCCACGCCCAGGGGGTTCCGACCACCGACTATGGCAACAATATCCGCCAGGTCGCCTTCGACCAGGGCGTAGAGAACGCCTTCGACTTTCCCGGCTTCGTGCCCGCCTACATCCGACCGCTGTTCTGCCGGGGGATCGGTCCGTTCCGCTGGGCCGCATTGACGGGCGATCCCGAGGATATCCGCAAGACGGACGCGGCGATGAAGACGCTGTTCCCCGACAACGCCGGTCTGCACCGCTGGCTGGACATGGCGGGCGAACGCATCGCTTTTCAGGGACTTCCGGCGCGTATCTGCTGGATAGGATTGGGCGATCGCCACCGCGCCGGGTTGATGTTCAACGACATGGTGGCCTCGGGCGAACTGTCCGGCCCCGTCGTCATCGGCCGCGACCACCTGGACTCGGGCTCGGTCGCCAGCCCGAACCGCGAGACCGAGGCGATGGCGGACGGCTCAGACGCCGTATCCGACTGGCCGCTGCTGAACGCCCTCCTAAACACGGCGTCCGGGGCCTCCTGGGTTTCGCTGCACCACGGCGGCGGGGTGGGCATGGGCTACAGCCAGCACTCCGGCGTCGTCATCGTCGCGGACGGCACGCCCGAGGCGGCCGCCCGTCTGGAGCGCGTCCTGTGGAACGACCCCGCCACCGGCGTCATGCGCCATGCTGACGCAGGCTACGACATCGCCCGCGAGGCCGCCCGCGAATACAAGCTGACTCTGCCAAGCCTGACCTGATCTCGCCAGCCTGAGGACGCATCATGGAATTCGCCGCCGTCGCCCTGCCGCTCGCCCTCGGGATCATCATGTTCGGCCTTGGGCTGGACTTGACGCCTGGCGACTTCGCAAGGGTGGCCAGACAGCCAAAGGCAGCCGCCGTGGCCCTGGCCTGCCAGTTGCTGGTGCTTCCGGCGATCTGTTTCGGCCTTGTGCTGATGTTCCGGCTGCCGCCGATCCTGGCCGTCGGGATGCTGCTTCTGGCGGCTTCGCCCGGCGGGACGACGGCGAACCTCTACAGTCACCTTTTCCGCGGCGACGTGGCCCTCAACATCTCGCTGACCGCCATCAACTCGATCATCGCCGTCGTGACCCTGCCGGTGATCACCAACCTGGCCATCGCGGTGTTTCAGCCCGGCGACCTGGCCGTCGGCCTGCAGTTCGCAAAGACCCTGGAGGTGTTCCTCATGGTCCTGGCGCCCGTGGGACTGGGGATGACGGTGCGGGCGCTGAGGCCCGGTTTCGCCCGCGCGATGGACAAGCCCGTCCGCATCGCCTCCGTGGCGATTCTGGTCGGCGTTATCGCGGGCGCCGTGGCCGGAAGCTTCGACCTTCTGGCGTCCAACTTCGTGCTGCTGGGGGCCATAACCAGCCTTTTCTGCATCGTCAGCCTGAGCGTGGGCTATGTCGTCCCGCGCTTGGCGAACATCGCAAGACCTCAGGCGGTGGCTAGCGCGTTCGAAGTCGGCATCCATAACGCCACCCTGGCCATCGTCATCGCGCAAGGCGTCCTGGAGCGGCCGGACATGTCGTTGCCGGCGGGAATCTATGGCGTTCTGATGTTCCCGATCGCGGCCTTGTTCGGTCTTTGGGTGACGCGGCGGCAGGGTCGCTGATCCCGCCATCTCAGCCGAACGCGCCGTTTCCCTCATCACCTCGACGAAAGCCCCATGACCCTCATCATCGGACATGCCCCATTGACCCTGGCGCAACTTCGCGACGTGCTGGACGGTCCCGTGACCGTCGAGATCGCCGCCGCAGCTTGGGCTGACGTCGACAGAGGGGCCGCGACCATCGCCGCCATCGTGGCCGAGGGCCGCACGGTCTATGGCGTCAACACCGGGTTCGGCCTTCTGGCCAACACCAGCATCGCACCGGAAGATCTGGAGACGCTTCAGAAGAACCTGGTGCTCAGCCACGCCTGCGGCGTCGGCGCCCTGCTGCCCGACGCGGTGACGCGACTGTTGATGGTGCTGAAGATCGCCAGCCTGTCCCGGGGCGCCTCCGGCGTCCGTCGGGAGACGCTGGAAACGCTGATCGCGCTGGTGAACGCCGACGTTCTGCCCTGTATTCCGTCCAAGGGCTCGGTCGGCGCCTCGGGCGACCTGGCGCCGCTGGCGCATATGTCCAGCGTTCTGATCGGCGTCGGCGAGGCGCGCGCGCAGGGCCAGGTTCTCGACGCCGAGGCCGCGTTGGCCCGCGTCGGCCGCAAGCCGTTGACCCTGGGTCCGAAGGAAGGATTGGCCCTGCTGAACGGCACCCAGTGCTCCACCGCCCTGGCGCTGGCCGGCCTGTTCGCCGCCGAAGACGTGTTCGCCGCCGCCATCGCCGCCGGCGCCCTGTCGGTGGATGCGCTGAAGGGCTCCGACGCGCCGTTCGATCCCCGCATCCACGCCTTGCGCGGTCAGCCGGGACAGATCGCCGTCGCCGCCCGCCTGCGCGAACTGATGACCGGATCGGCGATCCGCGACAGCCACCGCGACGACTGCGCCAAGGTGCAGGACCCCTACTCCCTGCGCTGCCAGCCCCAAGTCATGGGCGCGGTGCTGGATGTGCTGAACAGCGCCGCCGCCATGCTGGCGCGAGAAGCCAATGCGGTGACCGACAATCCGCTGGTCTTCATCGAGGATGGAGACGTCATCTCCGGCGGCAACTTCCATGCCGAACCCGTTGCTTTCGCCGCCGATCAGATCGCCGTGGCCCTGTGCGAGATCGGAAACATCTCGGAACGCCGCACCTCGATCCTGGTCGATCCGAAGATGAGCGAACTGCCGGCCTTCCTGGTCAGGGAGAGCGGCCTGAACTCCGGCTTCATGATCGCCCAGGTGACGGCGGCCGCACTGATCGCCGAGAACCGCATGGTCGCCCATCCGTGCAGCATCGACACCGTGCCTACCAGCGCCAATCAGGAAGACCATGTATCGATGGCCACCCACGGCGCGCGCCGTCTGCTGGACATGGCCGAAAACGCCGCGACCGTGGTCGGCATCGAACTGCTGGCCGCCGCGCAAGGAATCGAATTCCACCGCCCGATGCGAACCTCGCCCGCGCTGGAAGAGGTGTTCGCCATCGTGCGCCAGGCCGCGGCGCCCTACGCCTCCGACCACTATTTCGCGCCCGACATCGCCCGCGCGACCGATGGTGTGCGCGCCGGCGCCTATCGGCGGTTCGCGCAGGCCCTGCTGCCGTCGTCCTAATCGAAGGGCTGCAGCGGCGCGCGTCTGAGGGCGGCGAGGTTGGCGGAGTTGGTGCAGAAGCAGGCGGTCCGCAGTTGCCGGATCACGACCTGGAAATGGGCGATCACCGCCTCGGTCGAGATCGTCGCGGCCTGAAGCACGCCGGCGGCCTGGCCCGCCAGGTCGGCGCCCAGGCGGATCGCACGGGCGGCGTCCAGACCGTGGCGCACCCCGCCCGATCCGATCACCACCGCCTCGGGACAGGCGCGGCGGACATCGACGATGGCGTGAGCGGTCCTGAGGCCCCAGTCGGCGAAGACGGCGGCATGGGCCTTGTCGGCGGGATCGACCGCGCGCTCGCCCTCGATCAGGCCCCAGTTCAAACCGCCGGCGCCGGCCACATCCACCACCGCCACGCCCATGTCCACAAGACGCCGCGCGGTGCGGCCCGACAACCCCGCGCCCGTCTCCTTGACCACCACGGGCGCGCCAAGGCGCGGGACCAGGGACTCCAGCGCCGCGCCCACGCCCCACCAGTCGCGATCCCCCTCGGGCTGGCAGGCTTCCTGCAGCGGATTGAGATGAACAACCAAGGCGTCGGCGCCGATCATCTCGATGGCGCGTCGGGCCTCGTCCAGGCCGAATCCCCGCGTCAGTTGCGCCGCGCCGATATTGGCCAGCAGGGGGATGTCGGGCGCCCGGTCGCGCAAGGTCTGGTCCAGACCGGTCCCCGCGCCCGCCTCGATGGCCGCCCGCTGTGATCCGACAGCCAGGGCCAGGCCCAGGTGCTGGGCCGCTTCGGCCAGGCGGCGGTTGATCGCCTCGGCCCGCGCCGGCCCGCCGGTCATGGCCGAGATCAGCAGCGGGGCCTTCAGACGCCGCCCCAGGAAGTCGGCGCCCAGGTCGATCTTGGCGTGGTCCAGATCCGGCAACGCCTCGTGCACGAAGTGGACCGCGTCAAAGCCGGCGTCGCGGGCATGACGGCCGCGCCCATCCAGCACCACGTCCAGGTGCTGGTCCTTGCGGCTGAGCGGCGAACCCTGGGTCATCCGAACCGCTTAAGCCGGGATCATGGCTCCCGCGCGGCGGGCTGGCGCTCGACCGTCAGGGCATAGGCGCCGGTCTGGTTGGGGCCAAAGGCGCGGGCGCGAACCGCGTACCAACCGTCGTTCGGCGCGGTCCAGTCCAGCCGAGCGTGCGTGTCCGACAGGCCGTCGTCGTCGGTGGCAAGGCTCTCGAACGTCTCACCGTCCTCCCCCAGGTCGATGAAGGCGTCGAATGCGTTGGACACGAGGGTCAGGCGCAGCTTCTCGTCCTTCTTGGCCTGAAAGCGATAGGCGTCGAAATAGACGCCGTCGTCGTCGATGGCGTCGGTCTCGGCCAACGTGCCTCGCACCGTGGTCCCAACCAGCAAACTGCCCGGTTTCGGCGCCGGCCCCAGGTCGACCAGTTCCAGCGAATAGAGCCCGCGTCCGTCGGCCGCCAGCGGTTGGGCGCGGATCACATAGTCGCCGGTTTCCGGCAGGGAGAAGGTCAGGCGGGCATCCGTTCCCTCCCCCAGGCCGTCGTCGTCCTGGGCCAGGGCGGTGAAGTCCTCGCCGGCCTCGCCGATTTCCAGCAGGGCGTCGAAGTCGCCCGAGCGCAGGATGGCCTGAACGCGCTGGCCTTCCTCGCCGCTGACGACGTAGGCGTCGTAGCGCCGGCCGCCGTCGCCCTGCGGATCGTCGTCGGCGATCTCGCCTTCAAGCGTCTGGCCAAAGCCCAAGGCGGTCGGAGCGGGCGGCGGCGGCACCTCCATCAGCTTGAGGTCGTAGTCGCCCTCCGCCTCTTCACTGAAACCGCGCGCCTCGATCAAATAATCGCCGTCGGCGTCCAGCGTGTGCGCCAGGCGCGAATCGGTGCCCTGCCCCAGCCCGTCGTCGTCCTCGGCCAGGATGCTGTTGTCCGACAGCCGGCGCAGCGCCAGGTAGGTGTCGAAGTCGTCCGAAGACATTTCCACCGCAATCCGCTGGCCGGCCGTCCCCGTGAAACGGTAGAGGTCGGCGCGCT
>NZ_DLMO01000110.1 GCF_002479325.1 Brevundimonas sp. UBA7534 | reverse complement strand
GGCGCTGGATCGGGCGGGCCTGCAACCCGAAGCGGGCGACCTGTGCGGAGCCGACGCCCTGTTGGCCCTGCCGGCCGCCGCCGTCGCCCATGTCCCGCGCGTGCTGGTGTCTTCGCCCGCGCGCGAGGATGACCTGGCGCCCTGGTCAGAGTGCGTTCGGCGCCGCCTGGGCCTTCCGACCGAGCCGCGAACCGACATCCTGGGCGCCGACATCCCTGGCGCGGTGCGCGTGCGCCGCCCGGCGCCGCAGGTGAGCGCGGCCATCATCATCCCCACGCGAGACGCGCTGGACCTTCTGCGGCCCTGCGTGGACAGCGTGCTGGCGCACGCCGCATCAAACAGCGTCCAAGCCGAAATCCTGATCATCGACCACGAGAGTCGAGAGCCGGAGACCCTGGCCTACCTGTCGGAACTGGCCGCCGGCGGTCACGCTCGCATCCTGCCCCACCAAGGCGAGTTCAATTGGGCGCTGATGAACAATCTGGCGGCGGCTCAGACGGAGGCCGACGTTCTCATCTTTCTGAACAACGACACCGTCGTGCTGAGCCCGGACTGGCTGGACGAACTCGCCGCACAGGCGATGCGGCCCGAGGTCGGCGTGGTCGGGTGCCGCCTGGTCTATGGCGACGGGGCGATCCAGCATGCAGGCTTCGTAGCGCGCGAACAGCGAGAGGGCTTTCTGGTCCATGAGGGCGTCGGGGCGCCCGGGAGCGATCCCGGCTACCTGGGCCGCCACGGCCTGCTGCGTTCGGCCGTCGCCGTGACCGGCGCCTGCATGGCCGTGCGGGCGGAGACCTTTCGGCGCCTGGGCGGGTTCGACGCGGCCAGTTTCCCGGTCGAAGGCAACGACGTGGACCTGTGTCTGCGGGCCCAGGCCGAGGGGCTCCGCGTGCTCTACGATCCCTACGCCACCCTCTACCACCTGGAATCGCGGACGCGGGGTTTCAACACCGATCCGGAGCGTCAGGCGCGCGCAGACGCCGCTTCCGCCATCCTGTGGGCGCGCTGGGGCGAGCGTTTTGGACGCGACCCCGGCTTCAATCCGCACTTCGACCGCACCCTGCGCCCGTTCTCACGCCTTCGGCCGCCGCCTGCTCGCGCTTGAGCCGAGGCCGGAGTCGGGCCTAGAAGCGTTCTCCAGATCAGGAGCCTTCATATGCGCCCCACCCTGTCCGCCGCCTGTTGCGCCTTGGCGCTGGCCGTCCTTCCCGTTGCGGCCCACGCGCAGTCCGAACCTTCGCCGACCACGAGCGAGGCCTCGGCTCCCGCCGCGGCCGAGAAGTCGCCGGAGGAGCAGGCCATCGAAGCCAAGGCGACCGCCCTGCGCGACGGGCTGGTGCGGATGCAGGACGAACTGGTCGCGGCTTGGCCGGACGGCGACAAGGAGGCCATCATCGCGCCCTATCGGGTTCAGGCGGACGATCTGGCCGCCTCGGCCGAGGCCTTCCTCAATGCGCGAGCCGACGCTGCGGCCGATGCCGAGGCCGCGCAGGCGCTCAGGGACGAGGCGGTCAACAACGGGGCCAAGATCCGCGCCATGCCTGATCTAATCGCCCGCACCGTGCTGCACGCCCTGGCGAACCCTCGCCCCGCGCCCGATGCTCAGCCCGCGCCCCAGGCCCCGCCCGAGACGCCGGTTCAATAGGGCGCCGACCGCTGAGCTGGCGAAGGCCTATTGGTCCTCGTCGAACTTTCGGGCGACCAGGTCGGACAGGGCGGCGAGGGCCTCCCGCGCATCCGGTCCTTCCGCCGCGACATCGATTTCGCAGCCGATCCCCGCGCCGAGCATCAGCAAGCCCATGATCGAGCGGGCGTCCACCGTCACGCCGTCGCGCGAGACCTTGATCTCACTGTCGAAGCTGGACGCCAGCTTGACGAACTTGGCCGAGGCGCGGGCGTGCAGGCCGCGCGCATTGCAGATGTTCAGCGTGGTCGAGGTGCTCATTTGTCGCCCGCGAGCACCCACGAGGCGACCGAGATGTATTTGCGCCCGGCGTCCTGCGCATGGGCCACGCAGGCCTCCAGCGTCTCGCGTCCGCGAACGCTGGCCAGCTTGATCAGCATGGGCAGGTTCAGGCCGGCGATGACCTCGGCGCGGGTCTGCTCCATCACCGATATGGCCAGGTTCGACGGCGTGCCGCCGAACATGTCGGTCAGCAGGATGACGCCCTCGCCGTCGTCCACGGCGGCGGCGGCGTCGACGATGTCGCGGCGGCGCCGCTCCATGTCATCCTCCGGGCCGATGCAGATGGCCGCGACGCCGCGCTGCGGGCCGACCACGTGCTCCATCGCCGAAAGGAACTCAGAGGCCAGGCCCCCGTGGGTGACGATGACCAGACCGATCATAAGGACTTCACTCGCATCCCCGTCCCGAAGCGTCGTCCCCGGACGTTCCCCCGACCGAGTGGGAGTCCGGCCGCGTCCGATCGGAACCGCAAGGCGGCTGTCATAGACCCGTTGCGCGCGGGTTCAAACCCTTTCCAGGGCCGCTGCGACCATCTCGACCGCCGACGCGGGCCGCGGATCCAATGCCAGAACCGGCGTCTCGATGCCCGCGAAACGCCGGAACTGCGGCTCGGGCAGGCGTTCGACGGCCTCGGGAACCAGGGCGACGGCGAGCACGACGCGGCTGACCTGACGTGTCGCGGCGGACACGATTCCGACCCCGCGCGCCTCGATCCGACCCGCGATCCGCTCCGGCGCCGTCGCATAGAGGGCGCCGCCCGAAGCCCACATCCGGGTGTAGTCGTCGCTGACCAGCCGCCAGCCCCGCCCGATCAACCGCAGCGCCAGGTCGCTCTTTCCCGCCCCCGACGGCCCCAGTATCGCCACGCCGGCCCATTCGCCCCGGCGCCGGATCGCGACGGTCGAGGCATGGACGGGCGGATCGCCGATCATGGCCGTCGCCCGACGCCGGGCAGGGCGATCTCGAAACGGGCGCCCATGACGCGGTCAGTCTCGTCCCTGCGGTTCTCCGCCCAGACGCGCCCGCCGTGCGCCTCCACGATCTGTCGCACAATCGACAGGCCCAACCCGGAGTTCGAGCCGAACGCCGCCCCCTTGGGCCGGGATGTGTAGAAGCGCTCGAACACCGTCTCCAGATTGTCGGGCGGTATGCCGGGGCCGTCATCCTCGACCCGGATGCGGACCGGCAGCTCGTCTTCCATATCCTGCAGCGTCACGGCGACGGCGCCGCCGGGCGGGCTGAAGGACCGGGCGTTGTCGATCAGGTTGCGCACCACCTGGCCCAGCGGCCCGTCGCGCCCCATGACCCGCATGGCGGCCTCGGTCGTCGTCAGCACCACCGGGATGTCGCCCGGCTTGGCGGTGGTCTCGTAAACACCGACGATATCGGCGATCAGCCGGTTCATGTCGACCGGACGAGGGCGGTCGCGCGACAGTTCGGCGTCCAGTCGCGAGGCGTTGGAAATGTCGGTGATGAGCCGGTCCAGACGACGCACGTCCTGCTGCAGCAGGGCCGTCAGCCGGTCGCGCTGATCTTCCGTCTTGACCAGGGGCAAGGTCTCCAGCGCCGAACGGATCGACGTCAGCGGATTCTTGATCTCGTGCGACACGTCCGCGGCGAACCGCTCGATCGCGTCCATCCGCGTGGACAGGGTGTCGGTCATCGACTCCAGCGAGCGGGCCAAGTCGCCGATTTCGTCGCGCCGCTCCTCCAGGTCGGGCAGCGAGATGGCGCGCGCCCGCTGCAGCTTGACCTGATCCGCCGCCGCCGACAGGCGAAGGATCGGCCGCGCCACGAACAGGTGGAGCAGCAATGACGCCAGCAGGTTGACCCCCAGCGCCACCAGGGCGAAGGGCACCAGGGCGCCGCGCTGCGCCGCAAGGATTTCGTCGACGTTGCCGGCTTCCAGCGTCAGCACGCCGAGAACCTGACGCACGTGCCGGATGGGCAGGGAAACGGAAACCACCCGCTCCCCCTCCTCGTTGCGCCGTACTGTGGCCTGGGGTTCGCCCGCCAGCGCGCGTTCAACCTCGGCCTGGACCTGACGATCCGACTCCTCGGTCAAGGCCTGCTGGCGGGCCGCGCGCTTGTCCAGCCCCTTCGGCGGCGGCGACCCCGCCGGGCGCGCCGCCGGCAACGGTTCGCCGGGAATGTTCTCCGTCACCTGATAGCTGTCGATCAGCGGCAGGCCGTTGATGTCGTACAGCCGGACCCGCTGACCCTGCGGTACGAAATTGTCCCGTAGCCAGGCCGAGGCCTCGTACGGGTCCAGTTCCGGGCTGGGGATGCCGCGGCTGATGCCCAGTTCGCCCAGCACATTGGCCAGAAGCTCGGCCTGGACTGTGAGGGATTCCTGGCGGGCCTGGACCAGCCCTCGGTTCCACTCGTTCAACGCCAGCGCCCCGCCGAACAGAATTAGCAGGCTGAGGAGGTTCAGCGCCAGGATGAAGCCGCCCAGCCGCGACCCGCCGAAGCGGAACCGCGGCCGGCGGGGCGTCGTGTCGTCCTCGGGCTCTCGCCCGGAGGGATCAGCTTTCGCGGTAGCGGTAGCCGACGCCATACAGGGTCTCGATCGCGTCGAACTCGGGATCAACCACGCGGAACTTCTTGCGCATCCGCTTCACGTGGCTGTCGATGGTGCGGTCGTCGACATAGACCTGATCGTCGTAGGCGGCGTCCATCAGGTTGTCGCGGCTCTTCACGAAGCCGGGACGCTGGGCCAGGGCCTGAAGAAGAAGAAACTCGGTAACGGTCAGCTTGACCGGCTTTCCGTCCCAGGTGCTCTCGTGGCGCGCCGGGTCCATGGTCAGCTTGCCGCGCTTGATCGCCTTGCCGGAAATGTCGGCCGACGGCTCGGCCTCGCCGCCGTCGGCGCCGGTCCGACGCAGCAGCGCCTTGACCCGTTCGATCAGCAGGCGCTGGCTGAAGGGCTTGTGGATATAGTCGTCCGCGCCGAGGTTGAACCCCAGGATCTCGTCGATCTCCTCGTCCTTGGAGGTCAGCATGATGACCGGAATCTGCGAGGTCTGACGCAGGCGACGCAGCACCTCCATCCCATCCATGCGCGGCATCTTGACGTCGAGGATGGCCAGGTCCGGCGGCGTGCTCTCCAGGGCCGCCAGCCCGGAGGCGCCGTCGTGGTAGGCGGTGATCTTGTGACCGTGGCTTTCCAGCGCCAGCGAAACGGAGGCCACGATGTTCTCGTCGTCGTCGACCAGAGTGATGTTCGCCAAGGGCCTTATCTCCTGAACTTTCCCGTTCCCGCGAGCGAGAACGCACGACAAGCGTAACCGTTCGATCGCGTTGACATTAGGGCGATCTCAGATGGGCCGCCAGCCGGTGGTTTTCAACGCATAAGCCGCCTTCGACCGACGGACCGCCGCATTTCCCGCCCGCAAACCTCGCCTTAAAGCCTTGTGACGCAGTCTGGGATCATGGCCGGCCCCATCCATTACGAAGTCTATGTCCGCAAGACCGCGCCCTCGGCCTGGTCGCTGCTGATCGCCACCGAGAACCGCAAGCACGCCATAGAGACGGCCGAGGACCAGATGGCCGACCGGCTGGCCGCCGCGGTGCGGGTCTGCAAGGAGACGATGGACCCGGACACGATGGAGTTCAGCAGCCTGACCATTCTGGAGCTTGGCGCGCCCGAGCCGAAGAAGAAGAAGGTCGCCGAGTCCACGCCGCGACCGGCCTGCGGCAGTCCGGCCGAGCTTTACGCTCCCCATGCGCGCGGCCTGATCGGCCGCGTCCTGGACGAGTGGTTGCGCCGGCAGGGCGTCACCGCCTTCGAACTGCTGCATCGCCCTGATCTGGCCGAGCGGTTGGAGGCGTCAGGCGTGGAGCTTCAGCACGCCATTCAGAAGGTCGCCGTGCCCGAGAGCCAGGCCACGGGCCAGGACCTGCACGGCATGATGCGCCACTATCAGAAGCTCTCGGAGCAGACGATCGCCCAGCTTCTGAAGGCGGGACGCGCGGGGCTCTTTCCCGACCTGGCGGAGCGTTCGGTCGCCGACCTGGCGCATCGGCTGGGCGGCGCGCCGGATCGGGCCTTCGTCATGGGCGGAGCGGTCGCCGGTCATCTCAGGGCCTGCAGGGGCGCCAGGGAAAGACTGGACCGGTTGATGGACCTGATCGAGGCCGCCCCGCCGGACGGGCCGCCGCGCGCCTTGGTCGTGGTTGCGGTTGAACAGATCGCCGCCGAGATGCTGGCCGTGCGCGCCAATCTTTCGGAGATTCTGGGACCGGCGCTGGACCAGGGGGCCAATCTGGCGGCCGTGGTTCGCATGGTGGCGCCGCGAGAGGTCGACGCCCTGCTGTCGCGCGACCCGCGCATGGCGCTGATGACGCCGACCATCGAAGGACCGGCCGCACGGCTGGGACAGCGGCTGTCGGCGGGCGAATTCCCGCTGCTGGCGGCGACCCTGGCGCGGATGGTGCTGCGCGAACTGTCCAGTTCGCGCCGGCTGCGGCCCAACGATCCGGAAGGTGAGATCGACATCCTGCGCGTGCTGGCCATGACCCTGACGGCCGCTTCGACCCGGCTGCTGTCGCTGGACGAGGTGCAGACCGCCTTTGTCGAGCGCTCCAAGGCCTTGGTCACGGCCGACTTCGTGGCCGCCTACGTCAAGGACTGTCCCACCGTCCTGGCGGAGGCCGAACATCTGACCCGGCTGTGCGAGAATGTCACCGGCGGCGCCAACAAGCGGGCGGCCGCGCGCTGGCTGGAGGCCTGCGTGACGTCCCTGCGGTTCGAGACCGAAATGCGCCAGGCGACGCCGGGCGGCGCCAGCCCGTCGCAGAAGCTGGCGGTCCTGGCGCGGTTGCAACGTTCGGTGAAGGCGGCCCAACTGGGCGAGTTGGAGCAGCGTCAGATTCATGAAGCCATCGGCGTCGTCGGCGGCGCACTGGAGGCCGATGTCGGCTTGACCGCCCAGATCGCACGCGCCGCCGTCGGGCCGGTTCAGAAGCTGACCGCCCTGCTGCGGCTCGCCGTGGGCGAGGCCGCCCCGATGGGTCCCGCGGCCGATCGCGCCAAGGCCGAGGCCGGCCGGCTTCTTCGCGCCCCCGCTACACGCGCCGCCCTGGACGACGCGCCCGAGCAGGTCGCGGCCCTGCGCGGCCTGATGCAGTCCGCCGGCGTCGCCGCCTGACGAGGGCGTCAGTCGAAGATGTCGAAGATGCTGTCGCGCTTCTTTTTCTTGTAGCGATAGCCGTCGTCCCGATAACGGTCGTCCTTGTAGCGCCGGTCGTCTCGGTAGGGCTGATCGCCGCCCCAAGGCGAGGTCTGAGGCTGGACGGGCGGGGCGTAGGGTTGGGCCGCCGGCGCGGAGGCGCGGCCTTCCTCGGTCGCCGAAGCCATCAGCTTTTCCAGCTCGCCGCGATCCAGCCAGACGCCCCGGCAGGTCGGGCACATGTCGAACTGCACGCCGCCGCGCTCCAGGGTCTGCATGGCGGCGTTGTCGTTGGGGCACATCAGAAGCGGCATCGGGCGTCCTCGACGTCGAAAGGGATCGGGGCGCCGGCGCGGTCCTTAGGGGAAGGCAGGGCGCTGAGACCCAACCGCGCGCGGCGCTCCCGAGCGGTCCGACATCACGCCGCACCCGTCCGAGAGAGGGAAGGAGGTCCCGGATCGGCAACGGCGCCAGAGGGGCCCGTCCCGCATCTCCAAGCTAGGCGCCCGCCGCCCCGCCCGCCATGCGTCGCGGCGCCACAGGACCTTGGTCGAGGCAAGGGGTCAGCAGACCTGGCCGGCGGCCCAGCCCGACGACCAGGCCCATTGGAAATTGTAGCCGCCCAGCCAGCCGGTCACATCGACCGCCTCGCCGATGAAGAAGAGGCCCGAAACGGCCCTGGCCTGCATCGTCTGCTGGTCCAGGGCGGCGGTGTCGATCCCGCCCAAGGTCACCTCCGCGGTGCGATACCCTTCCGACCCCACGGGCTTGACGCTCCAGGCGTTGATCGCCTGGTCCAGCCGCTGCAGCACCTTGTCCGAGATGTCGGCGAGATTTCCCGACACGCCCTCGCGCGCGCAGACGTATTCGGCCAATCGACGCGGCACGATGTGGGCCAGCGCCGTGTGCACCGCCTGGCGGCCATTCTCGGTCCGCGCGGCCTTCAGCGCCGCGAACACGTCCAGACCCGGCGCCATCGACGCGACGACGGCCTCGCCCTCGCGCCAGTAGGAGCTGATCTGGAGGATGGCCGGTCCGCTGAGACCCCGGTGGGTGAACAGCATCGCCTCGTCGAAGCGGGCCTTGCGCCACTTATCGGTCGGCGCGGAGGCGACCCGGGCGTCCACGGACACCCCGGCCAGGGGCGCCAAGGTCTCCAGCAGGCCCGCCTCGAAGGTCAGGGGAACCAGGGCCGGCCGGGTCTCGGTGACGCGGATGTCGAACCGGCGCGCGACCTCATAGGCCCAGCCGGTCGCGCCCATCTTGGGGATGGACTTGCCGCCGGTGGCCACAATCAGCGACGCGGCCGCGATCTCGGACCCGTCGGACAGGCCGACCGACCAGCCGTCGCCGGATCGCGACAGCCGATCCACACTGGTCTTCATCCGCAGATCGACCGCCGCCTCGGCCATGTCGTCGGTCAGCATGGCCACGACCTGCTTGGCGCTGTGGTCGCAGAACAGCTGACCCAGCGTCTTCTCGTGCCAGGCGATCCCAGCCCCATCGACGCGCTTGACGAAGTCGTGCTGGGTGAACCGCCGCAGGGCAGAGGTCGCGAACCGGGGATTCTCGCCCAGGAAATTCGCCGGTCCGCAGCCCAGGTTGGTGAAGTTGCAGCGCCCGCCGCCCGAGATGCGGATCTTCTCGCCGGGCCGGGCCGCGTGGTCGACCACCAGAACCCGGCGGCCGCGCCGGCCGGCCTCAATCGCGCACATCATGCCGGCGGCGCCGGCCCCGACCACCAGGACGTCGAACGACGCCCGGCTCACGAGACCGGCTCCGGACGACGCGCCTTAGTAGCGGTAGTGTTCGGGCTTGAACGGCCCTTCGACCGGCACGGAAATGTAATCGGCCTGTTCCTTGTTCAGCACGGTCAGCTTGGCGCCCAGCTTGCCTAGGTGCAGGGCCGCGACCTTTTCGTCGAGGCGCTTGGGCAGGGTGTAGACCTTGGTCTCATAGGCCGACTTGTTGGTCCAGAGCTCGATCTGGGCCAGCGTCTGGTTGGTGAAGGACGCCGACATCACGAAGGACGGGTGGCCCGTGGCGTTGCCCAAGTTCACCAGGCGGCCCTGCGACAGCAGGATGATCTTGTTGCCGTCCGGGAACTCGACATGGTCGACCTGGGGCTTGATCTCGTCCCACTTGAAGTTCCGCAGGCCCGCGACCTGAATCTCGGAATCGAAGTGGCCGATGTTGCAGACGATGGCGTTGTTGCGCATCCGGCGCATGTGATCGACGGTGATCACGTCCTTGTTGCCGGTGGCGGTGACGAAGATGTCGGCCTTGTCGCAGACGTCGTCCAGGGTCTGGACGTCATAGCCTTCCATCGCCGCCTGCAGGGCGCAGATCGGGTCGATCTCGGTCACGATCACGCGGGCCCCGCCCTGGCGCAAGCTCGCGGCCGAGCCCTTGCCCACGTCGCCATAGCCGCAGACCACCGCCACCTTGCCCGACAGCATGACGTCGGTGCCGCGACGGATGGCGTCGACCAGCGATTCCCGGCAGCCGTACAGGTTGTCGAACTTGGACTTGGTGACGCTGTCGTTGACGTTGATGGCCGGGAACGGCAGCTCGCCGCGTTCCGACATCTGATACAGGCGGTGGACGCCCGTCGTGGTCTCTTCCGACACGCCGCCGATGGCGTCGCGGATGGCCGAATAGAAGCCGGGCTTTTCCTTCAGGTAACGCTTCATCACCTTGAAGAGGGCTTCCTCCTCTTCGTTCTGCGGATTGTCGAGAACGCTGGCGTCCTTCTCGGCCTTGGGGCCCAGCACGCACAGCAGGGTCGCGTCGCCGCCGTCGTCAAGGATCAGGTTCGGATAGCCGCCGTCCGCCCATTCGAAGATCTTGTGGGCGTAGTCCCAGTACTCTTCCAGCGTCTCGCCCTTGATCGCGAAGACCGGCGTGCCGGCGGCGGCGATGGCGGCGGCGGCGTGGTCCTGGGTCGAGAAGATGTTGCACGAGGCCCAGCGCACTTCCGCGCCCAGGGCCTCCAGCGTCTGGATCAGCACCGCCGTCTGGATGGTCATGTGCAGGCTGCCGGCGATACGGGCGCCCTTAAGCGGTTGATCGGCGCCGAACTCGTCGCGCAGGGCCATCAGACCGGGCATTTCGGTCTCGGCGATGGCGATTTCCTTCTTGCCCCAGTCGGCCAGGCCGATGTCGCGGATGATGTAGTCGGTCATGGCTGGACTCCCGGCCGTTCGAGCTTCGTGTGGCCGCCCTATAGCCCGCCGCCGCCCGTCGGGCAACGAAGGCATAAGGATATCCTTATGCGATGCCGCCCCAACCTTAACCGTACTTAAAATCCTTCCTTCTATGCGGGCATTCGCCGTGACGGGGGCGTCCGGCCGATTTCAGTGAGCGTCCGCATGACCCAATCCCTTGACCAGCGCGCCGCCTTCGCCGGCCTGTCCGCGCGCGGTCCCGCCTACGCCGCCTTGGGCGCCTTGATCCGCGAGGCCCTGCCCCGGGCGCTGGACGCCTTCTATGATCGGGTGCGCGCAACGCCCGAGACCCGGCGCTTCTTCCGCGATGAGACCCATGTGCAGGGCGCCAAGTCCGCCCAGGTCGGCCACTGGGACGCCATCGTCGCCGGCCGCATCGACGCCGACTACGCCGACGCCGTCACCGCCATCGGTCGCACCCACGCCCGCATCGGGCTGGAGCCGCGATGGTACATCGGCGGATACGGCGTGGTGATGGCCGAGCTGATCCGCGCCGTCGCCAGCCGTCCCCGGCCGCGCTTCGCCGGTGCGGCCCACGATCGTCAGACGGCCGAAGGTCTGGCCGAGTTGAACCAGCGGGTGATGCTGGACATGGACCTGGCGATCTCCACCTACCTGGACGCGCTCCAGGCCGAACGGAATCGCGCCGCCGCCGCCAAGGCCGAGGCCGATGCGCGCCAGGAGGCGGTGGTCGCCGCACTGGGCCAGGCGCTCAAGACCTTGGCGGGCGGCGACCTGACGGCCCGCATCGACCAGGAATTTCCACCCGAGTACCGGGCGCTGCAGCACGACTTCAACGCCGCCTCTGACAGCCTGCGCCGCGCCTTCGGCGCCGTAGCCGACAGCGTCGCCTCCGTCCGTACCGGCTCCGAGGAGTTGGCTGCCGCCTCCGACGATTTGGCCAGCCGCACCGAGCGCCAGGCGGCCGGGCTGGAACGCACCGCCGCCACCGCCGACGAGATCGCCGAGGCGGTGTCGCAAACCGCGGGCGGTGCCCAGGACACCGCCGAGGCCGTGGCCGAGGTGCGCCGAGATGTCGCCGACGGCGGCCAGGTGGTTCACAAGACCACCGAGGCCATGGCCGCCATCCGCGATTCCTCGGTCGAGATCGGCCGGTTCACCTCCCTGATCGACGAGATCGCCTTCCAGACCAACCTTCTGGCGCTGAACGCCGGGGTCGAGGCCGCCCGCGCGGGCGAGGCCGGTCGCGGCTTCGCTGTGGTGGCCCAGGAAGTGCGCGCCCTGGCCCAGCGCTCGGCGGAGGCTTCGGGCGAAATCCGCACCCTGATCGCCACCTCCGCTGAACAGGTCGCCCGTGGCGTCGCCCTGGTCCAGCGGGCGGGCGAATCCCTGGACCGCATCGGCGGCCGCGTCGCCGCCGTGGACGACCTGGCCGGGGGGATGGCCGCCGCCGCCCGCCAGCAGGCCGACCGTCTGGCCGAAGTCCGCCAGGCGCTGAGTCAGCTGGACGAGATCACCCAGCAGAACGCCGCCATGACCGAGCAGGCAACGGCCGCCAGCCGCCAGCTGGCCGGCGAGGCCGAGACCCTGGCGCGCCAGGTCGACGCCTTCAGGCTGAAGCCCGCGACACGGGCCGGCTGGGTCCAGGCCGCATGAGGCGTTTCTTAACAGCGGCGCGCTAGGGTCGGCGGATGGATCGTCGCGCCCTCATCGGCCTCGTCGCCGTCGCCCTGCCCCCCGCCGCCCTGGCCCCCGCCGCTGCGAAGGCGTCATCCGGGGGCGCGCCGGCGTCGTCCGACAGCTATTTCCGCCTTCCCGTCGTGACCGCCAGCCTGCTGTTCGCCAATGGGAGGCGCGGCGTGCTGTCGGTCGAGACCGGACTGGACGTCCCGGACGCCGCGCTGCGGACGCGGGCGCAACAGTCCCAGCCCCGCCTGCGCGCCGCCTTCAACACCGCGGCCCAGCGCTTCGCCAACAGCCTTCGCCCCGGCATGGCGCCCAACGTCGACCAACTGGCGGCCGAACTTCAGGCCGCCGCGAACGCCACCCTGGGCCGCCAGGGCGCCCGCGTGCTGCTGGGCACGGTGATGGCGGTCTAAAGGAACGAATAGGGGTCGACGTCGACGGTCAGACGCACCGAACCGGGGACCTTCACGCGGCCCAGCCAGGCGCGCAGGAAGGCCTGGACATCCACGTCGCGATCGGCCCGCACCAGCAGGCGTTTGCGGCGTCGCCCCCGCACCAGGGCCAGGGGCGCGTCGGCGGGACCATAGACCTCCAGCCGCTCAGCGTTGGGGATGGCCTGGGCCAGATCGGCGGCGACCCTGTCCACCGCTGCGGCGTTCTCGCTGGACAGGATGATCGCGGCCAAGCGGCCGTAAGGCGGCAGGGCGGCGATCTCGCGCTCGGCCAT
>NZ_DLMO01000106.1 GCF_002479325.1 Brevundimonas sp. UBA7534 | reverse complement strand
TCCGGCACGGCGTCGATGGGCAGTCGCAATAGCTCGCGCGCGCCCAGGATGCTCAGGATCAGGGCCAGTCCGACGACCAGCCAGCGGAAGCGCACGGCGGCGCCGATGATGCGGTCGAGCATGATCAGTGTCCATGCTCCACTTCGCCCTTGGCCAGTTCGGCCTTGAGCAAGAAGGCGCCGGCTCCGGCGATGCGTTCGGACCCAGTCAGGCCCGAAACGATTTCGATGCGGCCGTCCAGGGTCCGTCCGGTGACGACAGGGCGGGCGCGGAAGCCATCGGCCTCAACGACGAAGACCGACGCGACCCCCTCCAGCGTCTGGACGGCGTCCAGCGGCACGACGATGGCGCCCGCGCCCGCACCGGCGGTGACGCGAGCCGAGACGACCGAGCCGGCGGGCGGCACGACGCCGGTCGGACGCGCACGGACGATGACCACGCCCGCCTCATTAGCCGGGGCGATAGCGACGACGACGCCCGAGACGGCGTTGGCGCCAGCGATGGAGCTTTCCAGCGTGTCGCCGACCCTAAGCAGGGCGGCGGCGGCCGGCGGGGCCTCGAAAACCAGTTCGACGCGGCTGGGATCGGACACAGCGGCGACCTGCAGGACCTCCTCGTGCAGCACCTGGCCGGGCGCGGCGCTGATGCGTGTGACGACGCCGGCTATGGGGCTGCGGACCACGGTCAGGCCGTTCGAGCCGGGCGCGCCATAAGCGCCGACGCGGGCGCGAGCGGCGCGCAGGTCGGCCTCGGCCCTGCGCGCCTCGGCGGCCGTGACGTCGAGCCGCGCCTGCGAGACCCAGCCCTGTTCGAACAGGGTGCGGTCGCGGCGCTCGGCGGCGCGCGCGGCGTCGACCTGGGCCGAAGCGGCGTCGGCCTCGGCGCGGGAGGCGGCGCCGTCGGGACTGCGCAGGGTGACTAGCGGCGATCCGGCCGCAACCTGGTCGCCCAGGCCCACGTGGACCCGCGTCACCGCGCCGGCCAGCGGCGCATCGACGGCGGCCTCTGCCCCCGGCGCGAAGACGACCCGGCCGGGCAGTTTCAGCTCGGCGCCGCCGCCGCGTTGCAGGCCGACGACGGAGACACCGGCCGCCGCAGCCTTATCGGGCGTCAGGGCGACGACGGCGCCCCTTGCCTCTTCATGGCCCTCTTCGGGGTCGGCCTCCGGGAAGGCGGCTGAGGGCTTCATCAGTTGGGCGGCGCCGAAGCCAACACCCAAGGCGGCGATGACGGCGGCGCCGGTCATCAGCCAGTGTCTTTGCAAATTCATGATTGATCCTCGACCGGCGCAGGACCGGTCCGAACAGCAGGGCGCGCGCCCGAAAACGGGCGACGCGAGCGGGGGAGGCCGGGTCAGGAGACCCGGCGAGGATCAGGCGCGAGGAGGGCGGCGCGGGCCGGCTGCGTCCGCCAGAGGGGGCGCAGTGGAGTGGCTCCACAACAGCGGCGCAGGCAGGACCGGCGCCACCTGCAGCATCAAAACATCCGGGGGTGTGGCGACGTGCTGAGCGTGGCAGCAGCCATTCGAGCATGGCGCGCCGCAATCTGCGCACGGCGGCCCAGCGTCTGCGGCCGCGCGAACGGACTCCTCCACGACCACGGAGCAGGCGGCGTCCACGCACACGTGCGCCTCTGCTGCGGGGGCGGCGAACATCAGCGCCAAAAGCAGCCCACACATCAGGCCAGCTCTTTCGATCATGTGCCGCAGGCGCTTCGGCATGCCGGACATCTAGCAGTGATGGAGCTTAAAGTCGCTAGCGTCCGCTCGTTCACCAATAGGGTCGCATGGAAGAGTTGCCGCGGCCCAGGCTCAGGCTCGCCCGGCATACCGGTGTCTCCTTCGGCCTGGCGATGCTCATGCCTGGTCAAGGAAGGCGTCGTGGTCGGCGAACCCCGATGCGACGCGCCAGCGTTATCCAGGCGTCGCATCGAGGCTTAGCAGAGTGGCGCGTCGGCGTCAGAACCGGTAGCTGACGCCCAGCTTGTAGGATGCGCCGTAGCGGTAATAGCCCTGCGGCAGCAGCGGGTTGCCGTTGATGGAATAGGTGTTGGCCTCGTCCAGAAGGTTCTGGCCCTCCAGCGAGATGTCGATGCTGTCGGTGACCTTGTAGGAGACATGGGCCGTGACCCAGGTGATCGGGTCGGCTTCCTCATTGTAGCCTTCACCCAGCACGTTGATCGCCGTGGTGAAGCCGTCGGTGTGGTCGCCCGACACGCTCATCGACAGCGGACCGCGCTCATAGAACAGGCCCAGCGAATAGACCGACGGCGCGATGCCTTCCAACGGGCGTTCCTGGTCGCCGACATAGCTCTTGGACCAGTTGCGAGTGTATTGCGCGCGCACGCCCAGGCCGTTGTCCAGGAAGTGCTGCAGGCCCACCTCGACGCCGTGCACTTCGGCCGTATCGCCGTTGATCGGCCGGCTGATGTTGAAGAGGTAGCCCGGAACGCCGATGTCCTGGCCAGGCTCCCAGCTCGAAGTGATCTGGTCCTTGATGTCCTTTTTGAACACTGCGACGTTGAAGATCGAGTTGGGCCGGAAATAGTATTCCAGCGAAGCGTCGTACTGGGTGGCCGAATAGGGCTTGAGGTCCGCGTTGCCGCCGTAGATCTGGGTGAACTCGCCCCAGGAGACGCTCTCGGTGGTGTTGGTGGGCGCCAGGGTCTCGACCGACGGCCGGGCCATGGTCTTGGCCGCGCCAAGGCGCAGGCGAAGTTCGTCTGTGATGCGATAGTTCAGGTTAATCGACGGCAGGACATAGGTGTAGTCGTTGTCCTGGGTCACCGATGTCGGATCGTCATAGACGGCCGTATAGTTGAAGGCACCGTTCTCGATGATCTCCAGAATCTTGGCGTCCCACGCCTGGGCGCTGGTGTTGGTCTGGACGACGCGGACGCCGACGTTGCCGCTCCAGCGATCGGCGCGCAGGTTGGCCTGGACGTAGCCGGCCCAGGTCTCCTCGGTCACGCGATAGCTTTGCAGCGGGTTCCACACCGGCGCGGCGTCGGCGTAGCTGTAGACGCCGCCGCCCGGGCGAGGCGTGCCGTCGTAGGCCTGCAGGGCGGCCTGATAAGAGGCGATGTCAAAGGCCAGGAAGGTGCGGGGGAAGTTTCCGCTGACCTCGCTCATGAAGTTGGGCAGGGCGAAGCTGTTGGAGATGACGCCGCCGCCCAGGGCGCCGACGTTGATCGCATAGTCGCCGGAATAGTAGTCGGCGCCGCCGGTGAGGGCGTTGTTGATCAGGTCGCGCGACTTCTTGCGGTCGGTGTAGTTGACGCCGAACTGCACATTGTCGAGCCAACCGCGCTGGGCCGCCCAGCGTCCGCTGAATGCGGCGCCCGTGATCTCGTCGTCGATGTTGTCGCCCGCCAGCGAGAAGTAGTGGGTGTTGAAGTCGGCGTCGCCGAAGGCCCCATTGGCCAACCCGGTCGCCAGATCCCGTCCGTCATCGAAGTCCACCACGACATTGGGCACGTAATCGCCCGTCAGTTCGATGTGGGCGGTGTTGGGCTGGTTCATCCGCAACACGACATAGCTGTCCTGTCCGCCCGAGTGACGGCTGGACGTCGAGCGATAGACGTCGCCGGTCACGGTCAGGCTGTCGGTGACCTGCCATTCGGCGTTGACGCCGTACAGTTCGGTCTCGACCACGCGGTAGGAGGTCTGGTTCAGCAGTTCCGGATTCAGCCGCATCTCCGGATCGGGATTGTCCATGTCGAAACTGGTGACGATGCCGTCGGTGATCACCATGTTCGACCAGCGGCCGGGCGCGTACAGCGGATAGAAGGACTGCTGATAGCCGACCTGCGGGGAATCCAGCTTGGTCTTCAGGCCGTCGACCACCAGGCGGAAGGTGTCGGTGGGGCGCCATTCCAGCTTGGCCGTGTAGGCGTTGCGCTTCTTGGTTTCCAAGATGGAGCCGACGCGGAACTGGCCCGGTCCGATCAGGCCGTATTCTTCCGGATCCAACTCGCCGTTGCCGTTCGGGTCGATGTTTCCGCCCCAGGCGTTGCCCCACAGCCAGCTTTCGTCCGTGGGATCGGGGTTGCGGGTCCAGCCGCCGTCGTTGCCCGCGATGTCCGTGCGGTCGTCGCGACGTTCAGCCACCACGCCCAGGATCACACCGAAGGTGTCATTGAGGAAGGTGTTGCTGTACACGCCCGACAGCTTGGTCCCGTCCAGTTCGGACATCAGGTTGCGGTCGCCCTCGACACGGATGATGCCGTGCTGACCGCGCTGATCGAAAGGGCTGGCCGAGCGCAGGTTGATCAGGCCGCCGATGGCGCCTTCGGTGTTGGCCGCCTCGGCGCCCTTGATGACGTCGGCGCCCGATATGACGTCGGACGGCAGGACGTCATAGGCGAAGTCGCGCCCCGCGCCGTCGGTGGCCAGGATGCGGCCGTTGAAGGTCGACAGCGTGTATTCCGGACCCAGGCCGCGCACGCTGACGCTCTGGCCTTCGCCTCCCGCCGTGCGTGAGATCGAGACGCCGGTGATGTGGCTGAGGGAGTCGGCCACGTTGTCGTCGGGAAACATGCCAAGTTCCAGCGCGCTGATGGAATCCTGGACCGTGCCCGACTCCCGCTTCAGTCCCACGGCGCGGGCGATGCTGGCGCGCGTGCCGACGACGACGATTTCCTCGACCGTCTGGGCGTCGGCGGATGCCGGTTCTATCGCTTCGGTTTCCGCGGACTGCGCCTGCGCCGCCCCCGCGGCGAACAAGGCGGCGATGCCGACGCCGGCCATACAGGCCGTACGGAGAGATGGACGACGTGACATTGCGATCCCCTTTGCTCGCATGATCGACGAAGGTCGCCTGGCTGATCCGACGCTTTGGTTGCCGCCAGGAAAACGCTACAAAAAGGAACTACGGTTTCGCGAAACTGTCAAATAGATACGTAACGAAACTTTCGTATTGGTTGGAAGCATTGCCGTCAGGCCATGGCTCGCCTGCGAAAATCAGGCTGCGGCTGTGACGGGCAGGGTCTCGCCAGCCAGACGGGCGGCGTAAAGCGCGGCGCCGGTCGCCGGGCTGCACCGTGGCGCGATGATCTCGTAGTCCGGCGAACAGGCGGCGAGGCCCCGGCGGAACGGCTCAAGGATCAAGTCGCCGCTCTGGAACACCCCGCCGGAGTACGACAGGGCGACGCGCTCTCCCGGCGGATAGGCCAGTCGGCGGCGTATGCCGTCCACGATCTCGGCCAACTCTCGGCCGGCCTGATCGAAGATGCGCCGGGCGGCGTGATCGCCCTCGATCGCCGCCTGGGCCACCAGGCGCGACAGTGCGGCGATCCGGTCGCGCTGCGGCGTGTCCTTGGCGTAGATGCGCCCGCACAGATCCAGGTCGCTGGCCAGTGCGAACTCGCGCCTCAGCAAGGCGTGGAGAGGCCCCGTCGGCAGTCGGCCGTCGGCCATGCGGGAAAAGGCGTTCAGGCCCTGGGCGGCGATCCAGTAGGCCGAGCCCTCGTCCGAAAAGACCTCGCCCCAGCCGCCGCCGCGCGCCGCCAGGCCCTGGCGCTCGCCATAACCGATCGAGCCGGTGCCGGCGACGATGTTGATGCCGTCCTCGCCGCCCAGCGATCCGGCCCAGCCGCAGATCATGTCGTTGCCGCAGGCGTAGCGATGGTGGCCCAGCAGAGCCTCTGGGATCACGTCCAGAACCGGCTGGACCTGCGAATCCTCCCCGTGGGCGGGCAGGCCGAAGAAGGCGAATCGAACCTCGTCGGCCGAGGCCTTGGCCTGTTCCAGAACCGCGCGTACGCCTTCCTGCAGCACCAGGTGCAGGCGTTCGACGCCGATCTCGACATGATAGCTGGAGCCGCCTTCGTGGCGGGCGCGCTCGCGCCCGTCGCGGTCCATCAGCACGAAGGCCGTCTTGGTGCCCCCGCCGTCGACACCGAGATAGTATCCGCCCGTCCGGTCCATGCCCCCTGATCCCACGCCGGCCGCCCTCAGCTCAACTCGTGGATACGCACGCCCTGCACCACGCGATTGACGGTGCCGGAGGTGTTCGGATTGTCCGGGGTCAGGCCCCGGCGCAGGGATTCGAAGAAGGCCAGGATTTGCGGCGCGACGATATAGGCGAACAGCAGGTCGACGTCCTCGGCCACCGCCAGGCCCGGCACGCGCACCTCGTCCCGTTCGGGCAGGCCCACCCCGTCCTGGGCGGTGACGGCGATCACGCGCGCGGCGTCGTTGTCCCGGCGCAGTTCCTCCAGCAGGTCCCCATCGTAGCTGCGGGTGTAGGCGTTGTTGGAGAAGAAGACGACGATCAGGGTCCGGTCGTTGACGATGGTCTTGGGGCCGTGACGAAAGCCCAGCGGCGAATCGAACATGGTCACCAGGTCGCCGTTGGTCAGTTCCAGCAGCTTCAGCCCGGCCTCGCGCGCCAGGCCCTTGAAGATGGCGCTGCCCAGATAGACGACGCGCTGATAGCCCGCGTCCGCGGCCGCCTTCATGACCGCGGCGTACTGCGCGATCACCGCTTCGGTGGCGCGGGCGATGCCGTCGATGCGGCTCTCCATCGACGCGATGCCGCTGAACACCGCCAGCGCGGCATAGGTCATGCACGAGAAGCTGGACGTCATCGCGAAGCTGCGATCGTGGGTGGCCTCGGGCAGCTGCACCGTAAAGCCGCGCGGCCCCTTGCCGTATCTGGCCAGGGCGCCGTCGGCGTTGCAGGTGATGACCAGATGGCTCGGCGACTTGACCAGCCGGTCCGCCAGTTCGATGGCCGCCACGCTTTCGGGGCTGTTCCCGGAACGGCCGAAGGAAACCAGCAGCGTCGGGGTGTCGGCCTCGAAGTAGAGGTGGGGCGCGCAGACCAGGTCGGTGGTGGCGATGGCCTCGACCCGACGCCCCAGGCGCCGGGACAGCACCGGGGCCAGGCATTCGCCGGCGAAGGCGGAGGTGCCAGCGCCGGTCAGGATGACGCGCAGGTTCGGCTGGGCGACCAACGGCGTCAGGAAGGCCTCGATCTCGGCGCGGCGCCGCATCAGCAGATCCTGCGTCTCGCGCAGCATGGCGGGCTGCTGGGCGATCTCGCGCGCGGTCCACAGACCGCCCAGCCGTTCCAACTCGCTCTCGGCCAGCCCCAGGTGAACGGTCTCAGACATGGGCGGGCTCCGGTTGCGGCGTACAGGCCGCGCGATAGGTCTCTAGCGTGACGCCGACATGGGCGATCACGAGGTCAGCGGGGGCGAACGGGCGGCCGGCGTCGCGCAGGATGGCATGGGCCTGCGGCAGATGCTGGCTGACCAGCGCCATCGGCGGCGGATTGTCGGTCAGATTGGCGAACATCCGCGTCTGAGCCGCCGCGATCTGCGGGTCCGGCCAGTAGTAGCGGATGCGGTCAGACAGGCTGTACTGCAGGTCGAAACGCAGCGCCTCGCCGGCCGCATGATAATATTTGGCCCAGTTCTTCGGCTCGGCCTGCATCCGCGCGATGGCGGTCTCGCGGAAGCCGGACGCCCGGTCCTCGCCCAGCCATTCGCGCTCGATGGCGTCCAGCGCCCACAGCGCCTCGCGCAGGGCGAAGGTCACGCCCGGCCCGACCTTCAGGATGGCGAAGTGGTCCTCGACCAGGGCCTTCAGCGCCCGGGGCGTCTGATAGTCCGTCGAATGAGCCTCGAAGACGACGTGGGGCTGGCCGTCCATTGCATGGCTCAGCGCGGCGGCCTTGGCGCGGTCGTAGTCGATGACCTTGTGGTGATCGAACTCCACGCCGGGCTGGACCACGATGGCGATGACGCGGGGCCAGGCGTCCGACAGACCTTCCTCAGCGAAGAGGGCGCGGTGCGCTTCCAGGGTGGCCAGCGCGGCCTCGGGCGTCGTCGGCTCCAGTTCGGGCAGGTCCTCGGCGGCGCCGCCCGGCACGGGCACTTCGGTGCCGATCACATAGACGCACGGCTCGCCGCCGACGCGGGCCTGGGCGGCCTCGGCGACCGCGATCAGGCGCGCGGCGCGGCGGGCGATCGTCGCCTCGGGCAGGGGCGTCGGATCGTCGGCGCACGACATGGAGCAGTCCGCGTGGATCTTGCGGAAACCCGCCGCCACATACTGTTCGATCAGCACTTCGGCCTTCTTCATCGCCGCCTCGGCGGGCAGATCCGTCCAGGGATTGGGGCCCAGGTGATCGCCACCCAGCAAGACCCGTTCGACGGGCAGGCCGACCTTCGCGGCGATGGCGTGGACGAAGTCGCGGAAATCGGCCGGCGTCATGCCGGTGTAGCCGCCGTCCTGGTTGACCTGGTTGCAGGTCGCCTCGACCAGCAGCACCTCGACGCCGCCTTGCAGCGCATGGACGCAGGCCGCCTCGATGACCAGCGGATGGGCCGAACAGACGGAATAGATGCCGCAGGCTTGTCCGGTCTTGTGCCGGGCGACGAGATCGAGCATCGCCTTCATGAGCGAAATCCTTTCGGTAGCCGGCTCAGCCTAGCCGACTCGGACCGAAGCGCAATCAAAACAATGAAACCGAAACTTACAAACGTTGTTTCATGGGTCGCTATGCGGCGGTGGCCAGCAGCGCCGCCGCCACAAAGGCCAAGGCCAGGCCGACCATTTTCAGCTCGCCCGGCATGACGCCGGCCACGATCAGGGCGATCACGGCCGTGGCCAGGGGAGCGCCCGCATTGGTCAGGGGCGCGACCACGATCGCCTTGCCGTGCCGGAAGGCATAGACCAGGAACAGGGCGCCGATGGCGTTCAGCATCTGGATCGCGCCGGCCAGCCACGGCCCGTCCCAGCCCCAGTTGATCGGCCTGGAGAAGTCCGTCATGGCGAAGGCGACGGGCGTCAGTATCAGGCCGGTCAGCATCATGTAGAAGAAGATGCTCTCGGCGCTCATCCGGTTGTTGGCCAGCTTCATGAAGAAGGCCTGCACGCCCCAGCACAGCATGATGACCAGGGCCAGCGGAAACCAGGTTGAGCCGTTGGCGAACGAAAAGCCCTGGGGCGAGAAGTCGAACAGCGGCAGGGCGATCAGCGCCAGGGCCACGCCCAGCGCGCCCAGTCGCGACGTGCGTTCCCTCAACACCAGCAGCGACATCAGGATCGTCACCAGCGGCGACAGCGAGATGATCGGGAAGATCAGATAGGCCGGGCCGGTCGACACCGCGTAGAACAGGATCATCTGCCCGCCTGCGCCCGTCAGGCCGATCAGCAGGCCGTAGAGGATCGAGCGCGGGTCGCGGTCCAGCTTCCACTTCTCGCGCTGCATGACCACCACCGCCGGCACGATCATGGTCAGCGCCCACACGCAATAGACCAGGGTTTCGGGAAAGCCGCGCTGGGCCGAGATGCCCGCGAAGGCGCCCCAGACACCCCACAGGCCGACCGTCATCAGGGCGAACCACAGCCAGCGCCGCGACGCGACAGCAGCGGGGGAGGCGGTTGTATCGGTCACGCGGGGTCACCTTGCATCGGGGTCGCCTCGATCAGCAGGAATTTCTCGAACCGGGCCGGAATTCGCGGCGCCTCGGCGCTGGCGGAGCCCAGGTCCACGCCGTTGAAATAATCGGTCAGGCGCCAGGCGCCCTCGCCCAGGCCGCGCAGCTCGACCGGGCCGTCCCATTCCGGGGCGTAGAAGGCGTAATAGAGCCGACCGCCCTTGGCCACGGCGTGGGCCTCGGGCCTGTCGAAGCCGATGTCGTAAAGCTCGCCCAGATACTGGCCCTTGGGCAGCATTCGCGCGTTGTAGATGTCGGCCCACTTGCGCCAAAGCGCCTCGCGCTCCGGCGTCAGCAGGAAGTTCGCATCCTTGCCGCGCCCTTCGTGGGGCCAGGTGAACTTGGTCGAGATGACGGCGCCGATGCCGACCGACGAGGCGAAGTCGTTCCCGCCGTCGCTCAGTTCCACGTGGTCGCCGGCATAGGCGGCGTCGCGCCCCATCAGCGCCTTCAGCGACTTGCCCTTCAGCCGTACCTGCCACGACGACAGCGGGTCCGAAGCAGGGACCTGGTTTGTGTACGGCAGATTGTGGAAGGCGTAGGCGGTGCCGCAGGGACAGAATTCGACCACCGCCTCGGGATCGGCCTCGCGCGCCGTGTCGTAGACCATCTTCCAGAAGTCCTGGAGCTTCTCGACGGACTCTTCCGGGCGGGCGTGGTTGTGGGCCGGGTTGTAGCAGGGCGCCACGCCATTCATGTGCTGGCCGTCAAGTTTCAGGCCCTGGAAACCCCATTCGCCGATGATCTTGTGGACCAGCTTGCGGGTGTAGTCGCGCGTCGGCTCATAGGCGGGGCACAGGGTGAAGGCGTTCCACCAGGTGACATCCTGCACCGCGCCGTTCTCGTCCAGCAGCAGCATGTCGGTGTGATCGTGCAGCAGGTCGGAGCCCGGATCGACCGCCAGCGGGGCCAGCCAAAGCTTCGGCTTCAGCCCCGCCGCGCGGATGTTGCGGGCGAAGGCGATCATGTCCGCTTCGGTGTGGAACTTGCGCGGATCCAGCGCCCAGTCGCCCTCGTTCGTCTGCCAGCCGTCGTCCAGCACGGCCCACTTGAAGCCCAGGTCGCGGACCTTGGCGTAGGTGCCCTCGATTTCGGCGACGGTGAAGTCGCGGTCGTAGCCCCAGGCGCACCAGATCGCCTCGTAGGAGCCATCGGGCGCCTTGGGCGCCGCCAGGCCGCGGTCGGCCATCACGCGGCGATAGGCGTCCAGCGTCGCGTAGTAGTCGCGCCGGTGCGTCGTGACGAAGGTGTCCAGCGAGGTCAGAGTCTCGCCGGGGTTCAGCGTCACCGGCCGCGCCTCTTCCAGCGCCACCGAGGCTCCGGCGGGAGTGGCCACGATCGGCAGGGCGATCAGCTTGGGCGTCAGTTCGACGTGCCCGACGGCCAGGCCCGCGTCTGGCCGCCAGACGTCGGCCACAGGCGTGCCCGAGCCGTAGTCCGACGCGTTCATGCCCATGAAATTGGCTTGGTCGAAGTCTTCGCCGACCGGCTGGACCCAGTCTCGGCGGTCCTCGTGGGTCGAGCCGGACCAGGACCAGAAACCGGCGCCCGACGATTTCAGCGTATGGCCGCCCACGCGCCAGCTCTTGATGGCCAGCGGCTCGCCGCGGGTGGCGCGCCAGGAAACCTTCATAAGCCCAAAGCCGGGGTAGCGGTCGTAGAAGGTGAGGGCGACGGTCTTTTCCAGCCCCTCGGGCGAAACGCCGCGCACGGTGTGGCGCACGCCCGCGCCGTGGACGTCATTCACCGCCTGGCGGTCCTGATCGACGAAGGCGAAGCGGTCGATGATCCGATCGTCGGCCAGGGTCACCGTCTCGGACGGCGCGAAGTCGGTCAGGGCGGCGGTCCGACCGCCCAGCCGCGAGATCAGCCGGCTGTTCATTGACGAATCGAATGCGACCGTCAGCATTTCGTCGCCCGCCTGCGCCACGGCTGGACCGGCCCAGGCGCGCCCGGCGCCCATCGCACCCGTGGCAAGGACCGTTCCGCCCATCAGGGACAGCAGGCCGCGGCGGTGAAGAAGGGGTCTTGTCAGCATCGTCTTAACCCTCGTCTGGCGATCGGCGTCGAATAACCTTGCATGGGCCTCTTTCCACATGCAAACAAAAAGACGCACAACGAAACATGCGCTGTTTCGTCACAGAATGTCGGATGGAGGGCTGTCATGATCTTCAACACGCGCCGATCGCTGATGCTTGCGGCGAGCGGATTGTCGGCCCTGGCGCTATCCGCCTGCGCAACCACGCTCCCCGCGACCTACGCCGCGTCCGATTTCGCGGCGATCCGCAAGATCGACGCCCACGTCCATGTCAACGTCGCCGATGACGCGTTCCTGGACCAGGCGACGGCGGACAATTTCGAAGTGCTGTCGATCAACGTCGACTATCCGGCCTTTCCCTCCCTGGCCGACCAGGCCGAGGTCGCGCACCACTACGCCAAGGCGGAGCCGGAGCGGTTCCACTATGCGACGACCTTCTCGATGCAGGGCTTCGGCGAGGCGGGCTGGGCGGATCGGACCAAGGCCCATATCGACGCCGAGGTCCGGCGCGGCGCCGTGGCCGTCAAGGTGTGGAAGAATGTCGGCATGGTCGAACGCGACGCCGCCGGCGATCTGATCTTCATCGACGACGCCGGCTTCGATCCGGTCTTCGACCATCTGGCGGCGACAGGCATTCCCCTGATCGCCCATCAGGCCGAGCCCTATAACTGCTGGCTGCCGCTGGATCAGATGACGACCCGGAACGACCGGCTCTATTTCAGCGCCCATCCCGAATACCACATGTACCTCCACCCGGAGATGCCGCGTTATCAGGACCTGATGGCCCGGCGCGACGCCATGGTCGCCCGTCACCCCGATCTGCCGTTCGTCGGGGCGCACATGGCCAGCCTGGAATGGAGCGTCGACGAAGCCGCCAAATTCCTGGACGCCCATCCCAACGCGGTCATCGAGACCGCCGCCCGCATGGCCCAGATCCAGTACCAATCGGTGCGCGACTATCGAAAGGTGCGCGACTTCTTCATCCGGTACCAGGACCGCATCCTGTACGGAACGGACCTGACGCTTAATCCCGGCGAGGACCCCGCGACGTTCCGGCAGGCGGCGCACGACTATTGGACCTCGGACTGGGCCTATCTGGTCACCGGCGACACGCAGCATGTCGAGGACATCGGCGCCGAGGTGAAGGGCCTGGCCCTGCCGCGTTCGGTCATCGACAAGATCTATTACGCCAACGCCCGGCGGGAGTTCTTCTCCCGCCCCTGACCCCGGGGGTTCCATGCTCATTCGCGCTCTGCTGGCGTCCGCCGCCATTGGCGTGGTCGCCTTCGCTCAACCCGCTTCCGCCCTGTCGGCCGCCGATCCGCTGGCGCCCACAGGGCGTTGGTCGATCCCTGAACGCGCGCAGGCGCGCACGCCGCCGATGGGATGGAACTCGTGGAACGCCTTTCGCACCGAGGTGGACGAGGCCAAGGTCTTGGGCGCGGCTCAGGCTATGGTCGACAGCGGCCTGTCGAACCTCGGCTACACATACGTCAACATCGATGACGGCTGGTGGCTGCGACGGCGTCAGCCCGACGGACGGCTGGAAATCCGCACGGCGATCTTCCCCTCGGCGCAAATCGAAGGCGGCGCTTCCAGTTTTCGGCCCTTCACCGACGCCCTGCACCGCCTGAGGCTGAAGGCTGGCATCTACACCGATATCGGCCGCAACGCCTGTTCGCAGGCCTATGACCTGCATTCGCCGAACCTGCCCGAGGGCTCCACGGCCGAGCGCGAAGTCGGCCTGGCGGGCCATGTCGACCAGGACATCGGCCTGTATTTCCAGGAGTGGGGCTTTGACTACATCAAGGTCGACGCCTGCGGTGTGAATGTCTACGGACCGGACAACCCGCTGGTGGCCGCGCAGGGCTACACCCCCGTGCCGCCCCTGATCGACCAGGCGTCGATCGCCCGTACCGACGTGGCCGCGGTCAAGGGGCTCTATGAGTCTGTGGCCGAGGCGCTGGAGCATCATAACCCGGACGGCGACTACATCCTGGCCATCTGCAACTGGGGCTCGGCCGACGTGCGCGCCTGGGGCAAGGACGTGGGTCACATGTGGCGCACCAGCGGCGACATCACCCCCACCTGGACCCGGATGCTGCACAATTTCGACAGCGCCTCGACCCGCGCCCTCTATGCCCAGCCCGGCGCCTGGAACGACCCGGACATCCTGTTCATCGGCCACGGCGAATTCGACGAGGCCCACCTGACGGAGGCGCGGTCGCACTTCAGCCTGTGGGCCATGATCAACGCGCCGCTGCTGATCAGCTACGATCTGCGCCAGGCGCCGCAGAGTTTGATGGACATCTGGGGTAACGCCGACGTCGTGGCGTTGAATCAGGACCCCGGTGGGCACCAGGGGATCATCGCCTATGCCTCGGACGATGTGCAGATCATCGTCAAGACCCTGGCCGATGGCCGCAAGGCGGCGGCCCTGTTCAACCGGGGCCTCGGCGAGACCGAGGTGACGCTGACGGCGGCCCAGCTGAAGTTCGCGCCCGACGCCCCGGTGCGGCTGCGCGACCTGTGGGACGGGACCGAGAGCGCCTTCACCGGCGAAACCGCCTTCACACTGGCGCCGCGCCAGACCTTGGTGTTCGCCGCCAGCGGGACGCGTGTCCTGACCGACGGCCTTTACGTGTCGGAGATTCCGGGGGCCGTGAACGTGGCGGTGGATGGGGTCGTGACGCCCGAGCCTGATCCTGTGATCCACCGAATGAGAAACGCCTGGGGCGAGACGCGCGGATCGGGCGAGCGGCCGACCTACGCGGGATGGGGCGGAGCGCGGGCCGATTCCAGCCCCTATGATGAGGCGCTGAAGATCGACGGTCAGGGTTTCGACACCGGCGTCGGCGTGTTGACCAACTCACGCCTGGAAATCCGAAATGACGGCTTCGCCCGCTTCCAGGCCAAGGTCGGCGTCGACGATTCCACCCGCAATACCCGCGATGCGGTCCGCTTCGTCGTTTATGGCGACGGCCGGCTGCTGGCCGAAAGCGGGCCGATGCGGTTCGGCCAGGCGCCCGCCTTGCTCAGCGCCGACGTCGCCGGGGTCCGTCTGGTCGAGATTGTGGCCCGTTCCGACGCCCTTACCAGCGACCTGCCGCTGGTGGCCGTCTGGGGAGAGGCGGCCTTGCGCCGCTGAGACCTGATCAGGCCCGATGCAGGTGAAAGCCCAGCCGCGTCGCCGCCTCGTCGATATAGGCCGGCGCGTCCGCATCGGTGACCAGGGCGTCCAGGTCGGCCAGGCCGATGATGCGATGCAGGCAGATCTTGCCGAACTTCGAAGCGTCGGTCACGGCGATGACCTCGCGCGCGGTCTCGACCATGCGGCGGTTCAACTGGGCCTCGGGCTCATGGTGGGTGGTCACGCCCCGATCGATGTCCAGGCCGTCGACCCCCAGGAAAACCTTGTCCAGGGACATGTCGTCCAGAGCCGCCACCGTCTGCGCGCCATAGAAGGCCATGTTGCGCCGGCGCAGTTCGCCTCCCAGCATGACGATCTTGATCTTTCGTTTCTGGGCCAGGACCGACAGGATGTCGAAGTCGTTGGTCACGACCGTCAGGTCTTCGTCGTCTGGCAGGAAGCGGGCGATCTGCATGGTGGTGGTGCCCGAGTCCAGCATGATGGACTCGCCAGGCTTCACCATGCCGGCGGCCAGGCGGCCCACCCTTTCCTTGGCTTCGGTATGGCTGGCGCGCTTTGTCTCAAGCGCCGGCTCGACCGGGGCGTTGACCACTTCGGTGCTGATCGCGCCGCCATAGGCGCGCGTGGCCACGCCGCGCTCTTCCAGATAGTGCAGATCCTTGCGGATGGTCTGCATGGAGACGTTGAACATCTCCGACAGGGCCGCGACCTGAACGCTGCCCCGCGCACGGATCATGGTCGTGATCTCGCGCCGCCGCTCGGACGTGTCGCGTGAAATCACTCGGGAACCGTCGGCCACGACCCGCATCTCCTCAACCAGAAAGCGGCGTCCAAGCCGCGCGATTCAACATAGCCGTTTTCACTTTGCCTACAAAACGAAAGCTTTGGTGATGAAGCCGGCAGATCAGGCGGCGGTGATGCGGTCGGCCTTGGCAAGCAGGCCCTGGGCCTGGCGGATGGAGGCGACGTCGATCATGCGGCCTTCCAGCGTGGCGGCGCCCCGCCCCTGGGCCGCCGCCTCGTCCAGCGCCGCCAGGATGCGGCGGGCGTGGGCGATCTCGTCCTGGGGCGGGGTGAAGACGGCGTTGATGGTCTCGATCTGGCCGGGATGGATGGCCCATTTGCCGTCGAAGCCCATCGCGGCGGTGCGCCGGGCGGCGGTCTCGAGCCCGTCGAGGTCGGCGTGACGCGACCACGGGCCGTCCAGGGCGCGCAGGCCGTTGGCGCGCGCGGCGACCAGGATGCGCGACATCGGGTAGTGCCAAAGGTCGCCGGGATAGGCGGGGTCCTGTTCGCCGATCGCGGTGGTGCGCGCGCCGGTCGAGGCGGCGTAGTCGCCGGGGCCATAGTGCAGCGCCTCGATGCGGGGCGAAGCGGCGGCGATGGCGTCGACGTTCGCCACGCCCTGGGCGCTCTCGATAATGAGCTCGAGTCCGACGGGTTTCGTCCGGCCCTGCTCGCGCTCGACCTGGCCGATTAGGGCCTCAAGGGCGTGAACATCGGCCGGACAATGGACCTTGGGCAGCATGATGAGGTCCAGCCGATCGCCCTCACCCTCCAGCGCCGAGATGATATCGCGCACGGTCCAGGGGGTGTCCCAGGCGTTGACGCGGATCGACAGCGTCTTGGCGCCCCAGTCGAATGACGAAGGCGCGCGCGCGGCGTTCGCGCGCGCCTCGGCCTTGTCGCCAGCGGCGATCGAGTCTTCCAAGTCCAGGAAAACAACGTCCGCATCGCTGGCTGCCGCCTTCTCGATGAACCGCATCGAAGAGGCGGGGACCGAAAGCTGTGAGCGGTTGAGACGGACGGGAACGGACATGGGCGAAGCCTTCGGGCGGCGGGACGATTCCGCCGCCTGTCTAGCACGAGGTCACGCCTCCGCCTTCGCCTGCTGTTCCTTCGCATGGGCGCGGAAGGCGTGCAGCAGAGGCTCGGTATAGCCGTTCGGCTGGGCCGCGCCTTCGAAGATCAGGGCGCGCGCGGCCTGGAAGGCCAGGCTGTCGTCCGGCGCGGGCGCCATCGGGCGATAGGCGGGGTCGCCGGCGTTCTGGGCGTCGACCTTGGCGGCCATGCGGATCAGGGCGTCATCGACCTGCTCCGGGGTGCAGACGCCGTGCATCAGCCAGTTGGCCAGGTGTTGGGCCGAGATGCGCAGCGTCGCCCGGTCCTCCATCAGGCCCACGTCGTCGATGTCGGGCACCTTGGAGCAGCCGACGCCCTGGTCGATCCAGCGGACGACATAGCCCAGGATGCCCTGGCAGTTGTTGTCCAGTTCCCGCGCGACCTCGTCCGGCGACCAGTTGGTGTTCTTGGCCAGCGGGATCGTCAGCAGGTCCGACAGGGGCGGCGGCGCCTGGCCCGTGAGTTCCTGCTGGCGCGCGGCGACGTCGACCTGATGATAGTGGACCGCATGCAGGGTCGCCGCCGTCGGGCTGGGCGTCCAGGCGGTGTTTGCGCCGGCCTGGGGATGGGCGATCTTTTCCTTCAGCATGGCGGCCATGCGGTCGGGCGCGGCCCACATGCCCTTGCCGATCTGGCCACGCCCGGCCAGGCCGGCGGCCAGGGCGATGGCGACGTTGCGGGCCTCATAGGCCTGAATCCAGGCCGAGGCCTTCATCTCGGCCTTTCGCACCATGGGGCCCGCGCGCATGGATGTGTGAATCTCGTCCCCTGTGCGGTCCAGGAAGCCGGTGTTGACGAAGACGATCCGGCCCCGGACCTCGGCCATCACGGCGGCCAGATTGGCGGAGGTGCGGCGCTCCTCGTCCATCACCCCGACCTTGATCGTGTGGCGCGCCAGGCCCAGCAGGTCCTCCACTGCGTCGAAGACCCGGTTCGTGAAGGCGGCCTCCGCCGGCCCGTGCATCTTGGGCTTGACGATATAGACCGAGCCTTCGCGGCTGTTGCGGAACCGGCCCGTACCATTCAGGTCGTGCTTGGCGATCAGCGTGGTCAGGACGGCGTCGACCAGACCCTCGGGCGCCTCTGACCCGTCCGCCAGGCATATGGCGGGCGTGGTCATCAGGTGGCCGACGTTGCGGACGAACAGCAGGCTGCGGCCGGGCAGGGTGAATGATGCGCCGTCCGGGGCGACATAGGCGCGGTCGTCCGCCAGCCGCCGGGTCAGGGTCTTGCCGCCCTTCTGGAAGTCGGCCGACAGGTCGCCCTTCATCAGGCCCAGCCAGTTGCGATAGGCCGCGACCTTGTCGGCCGCATCCACGGCCGCGACCGAGTCCTCCAGATCGACGATGGTGGACAGGGCCGATTCCAGCACCACGTCGGCCAGGCCCGCCGGATCGGTCGCTCCGATCGGATGGGCGCGGTCGATGACCAGTTCGATGTGCAGGCCGTGGTGGCGCAGCAGCACGGCCTCCGGCGCCGCGGGATCGCCGCGATAGCCGACGAAGGCCGACGGGTCCGCCAGCGCCGGCGACAGGGCGCCGTCACGGACCGACCAGCCGGATGCGTCGGCGTGCGACCCTTCGGCCAGCGGAACGGCCTGGTCCAGGAAGGCCTTGGCCCAGGCGATGACCTGGCCGCCGCGTTCGGGATCGTAGCCGCCGCCCGCCGCCGGGATCGGCGCGATGGCGTCCGTGCCGTACAGCGCGTCATACAGGCTGCCCCAGCGGGCGTTGGCCGCGTTCAGCAGGAAGCGGGCGTTCAGCACCGGCACCACCAACTGCGGTCCCGCCGCGATCAGTTCGGCGTCGACCTTTTCGCTTTCGACGCGGAAGGGCGCCGGCTCGGCGGCCAGGTAGCCGATCTCGGTCAGAAAATCCCTGTACGTCGCGCCGTCGACGGCGCCAGGGTGGGCGTCGTGCCAGGCGTCGATCCGCGCCTGCATCCGGTCGCGTTCGGCCAGCAGGGCCAGGTTTTCGGGCGCGAAACGGGCCAGCAGGTCGGCGAACACGCGCCAGAAGGTTTCCGCATTCAGTCCCAGGCCGGGCAGGGCCTCGGTTTCCACGAAGGCGGCCAGTTCCCCGGCGACGGACAGGCCGGCGCGATCGACGATGCTCATTGGCGTTCTCTCTTTCGCGATTATCCTACGCGCCCGCCGCCCACATACCAGACGCAAAGATGGGTGATCTGTTGTGCGGATTATGCAAATATCGGCCGTGGACGACGAATACGCCCTGTTCGCCGCCGTGGTGGAGCACGGCAGCCTGTCGGCCGCGGCGCGGGCGATGCGCCTGTCGCCGGCGATGGCGTCGCGTCGCTTGGCGCGACTGGAGGACCGGTTGGGCGTCCGACTCTTGAACCGCACCACCCGCCGCCAGAGCCCGACCGAGGCGGGAGCGGCCTTCTATCGTCGGGTGGTGGAGATACTGGCGGCCTCGCGGGAGGCCGAGGCCCTGGTCGCGGGCGGCGCGCGGACGGCGGCCGGGCCGCTGAGGATCAGCGCACCCACCTCCTTCGGGCGTATGCACGTGGCGCCCTATGTGAAAGGTTTCCTGGACCGTCACCCGCGGGTGACGCTGCGGCTGGATCTGTCGGACGCCTATGTCGATGTGGTGGGAGAACGCTACGACCTGGCGATCCGCATCGGCCAGCGGGTGGAGGCGTCGATGGTCGGGGTGCGGCTGGCGTCCAACCGACGGGTGCTGTGCGCCAGTCCCGCGTATGTCGCGGAACACGGCGAGCCCCGGACGCTGCGAGACCTCTCAGGCCATCGACTTCTAGCGGCGGCGGGCCAATCTCCGTGGCGGCTGCAAGGGCCGAACGGCGCGGTGTCGGTCACGGTCGACAGCCGGGTGGCCACCAACTCCAGCGAGGTGGTGCGCGAGTTGGCCATCGCCGGCGCGGGCATCGCCCTGCGCTCCACCTGGGACATCCACCAGGATCTGGCCGCGGGCCGACTGCGGGTCGTGCTGCCCGATCACGAAGGCGCACAGTCGGTGGGACTATACGCCGTTCATCCGCGCTCAGACCTGGTTCCGGCCTCGGTCGTCGCCTTCATCGCCTATCTTGCGGAGATCTACGGCGATCTTCCGCCTTGGGAAGATCAGGCCGATTGACGCAGGTTGAAGCGAATTTCTTGGCGCGCAGCTTTTGTTGACGGCGACAGGACTGCTAGACACGCGCAAAACAAGGAGGAAACCATGCGCGACATCCGCCACTTCATCGACGGCGCGGCCTTCGAGGGCGCCTCGGGCCGGTTCGGCGACGTCTTCGACCCCAACACCGGCGAGGTGCAGGCGCGCGTGCAACTGGCCACGACGGCCGAGGTCGATCGCGCGGTGCAGGCCGCCCAGAACGCCTTCGACGGCTGGGCCAGCACCAATCCCCAGCGTCGCGCGCGGGTGATGTTTGAGTTCAAGCGCCTGGTCGAGGCGCGGATGGACGAACTGGCCGAACTGCTGTCCAGCGAGCACGGCAAGGTCATCGCCGACTCCAAGGGCGACATCCAGCGCGGGCTGGAGGTGATCGAATTCGCCTGCGGCATCCCCCACGCCCTGAAGGGCGAATACACCCAGGGCGCCGGGCCCGGCATCGACGTCTATTCGATGCGCCAACCGCTGGGCGTGGTGGCGGGCATCACCCCGTTCAACTTCCCGGCCATGATCCCGATGTGGATGTTCGGCGTGGCCATCGCGGTGGGCAACACCTTCGTGCTGAAGCCGTCCGAGCGCGATCCGTCTGTGCCGGTGCGCCTGGCCGAACTGATGCTGGAGGCCGGAGCGCCCAACGGCGTGCTGAACGTCGTGCACGGCGACAAGACGGCGGTGGACGCCATCCTGACCCATCCGCTGATCCACGCCGTCAGCTTCGTCGGCTCGTCCGACATCGCCCACTATGTCTATCAGACGGGCGCGGCCAACCATAAGCGGGTCCAGGCGATGGGCGGCGCCAAGAACCACGGGATCGTCCTGCCCGACGCCGACATGGATCAGGTCATTAAGGATCTGTCCGGCGCGGCCTACGGTTCGGCCGGCGAACGCTGCATGGCCCTGCCGGTGGTGGTCCCGGTCGGGAAGAAGACGGCGGACGAACTGCGCGAGCGGATGGTCGCCGAAATCCCCTCGATGCGGGTCGGCGTCTCGACCGACGCGGGCGCCCATTATGGGCCCGTCGTCACCGCCCAGCACCGCGACCGCATCGCCGGCTGGATCGAGAAGGGCGTGCAGGAAGGCGCCGAACTGGTCGTCGATGGTCGCGACTTCAGTCTGCAAGGCCATGAGAAGGGCTATTTCATCGGCCCGTCGCTGTTCGACCATGTGAAGCCCGAGATGTCGTCCTACCAGGAGGAAATCTTCGGACCGGTGCTACAGATCGTGCGCGCCGAGACGTTCGAGGAGGCGCTGGCCCTGCCGTCGAACCACCAGTACGGCAACGGTGTCGCCATCTTCACTCAAAATGGCCGCGCGGCGCGCGACTTCGCCGCCCGGGTCAACGTCGGCATGGTCGGGATAAACGTGCCGATCCCGGTGCCGGTCGCCTATCACACCTTCGGCGGCTGGAAGCGGTCGGCCTTCGGCGACATCAACCAGCACGGCATGGAGGGCGTCCGCTTCTGGACCAAGACCAAGACCGTGACGGCCCGCTGGCCGGACTCGGCGCTGGAGCATTCGGACAGTTCGTTCGTCATTCCGACGATGCGCTGAGGCGGTCATGGATTTCGCTCTCAACGACGATCAGCGCGCCATTCAGGACGCCGCCCGCGCCTTCGCCGAGGCCGAACTGGCGCCCCATTCGGCCCGCTGGGACGAGGACAAGCATTTCCCCGTCAAGGTGATGAAACGGGCGGCCGAGATGGGCTTCTGCGGCATCTACACCGGCGAGGAGCATGGCGGCATGGCCCTGGGCCGGGTCGAGGCGGCGGTGATCTTCGAGGAGCTGTCGCGCGGCGACGTGGCGACGGCGGCCTTCATCTCGATCCACAACATGGCGACGTGGATGATCGACCGGTTCGGGTCGGACGATCTGCGCGTACGGTTCGTGCCGTCGCTGGTCGGGATGGAGAAGATCGCTTCCTATTGCCTGACCGAGCCGGGCTCGGGATCGGATGCGGCGGCGCTGCGGACCGCGGCCGTGCGCGACGGCGACCACTATGTGCTGAACGGGTCGAAGGCCTTCATCTCCGGCGCTGGCACGTCGGACGTCTATGTCGTCATGGTCCGCACGGGCGCCGAGGGGCCGAAAGGCGTCAGCGCCATTGTCGTCGAAGCCGGCACGCCCGGCCTGTCGTTCGGGGCGCAGGAGCGGAAGATGGGCTGGAACGCCCAGCCTACCGCCATTGTCCAGTTCGACGACTGCCGCGTGCCGGTCGCCAATCTGCTGGGCGACGAAGGGGCGGGGTTCCGTTATGCGATGGCCGGTCTGGACGGCGGACGTCTGAACATCGCCGCCTGTTCGCTGGGCGGGGCGCGGCTGGCGCTGGAGACAGCGCAGGAATACGTCGCCACCCGCAAACAGTTCGGCCGTCCGATCGGCGAGTTCCAGGCGCTGCAGTTCCGGCTGGCGGACATGGCCACGGACCTGGAGGCGGCGCGGCTGATGGTGCTGCGCGGCGCCTGGGCCATCGACACCGACCACCCGGAAAAGACCAAATGGTGCGCCATGGCCAAGCGGCTGGCCACCGACGCCTGTTTCCACATCGCCGACGAGGCGCTGCAGTTGCACGGCGGCTACGGCTATCTAAAGGACTATCCGCTGGAGCGGATCGTGCGCGATCTGCGGGTCCACCGCATCCTGGAAGGGACCAACGAGATCATGCGGGTGATCGTGGCGCGGGAGATGGCCCGAGGATGACCGAACCCGAAGTCCTGACCCGCATCGAGAACGGCGTCGGCCGCATGACGCTGAACCGGCCCAAGGCGATCCATGCGCTGAACCGGTCGATGTGCGAGATGATGACCGAAGCCCTGCTGGCCTGGCGCACGGACCCTGCCGTCTCCTCCATCCTGATCGACCACGCCGGCGAGCGAGGTTTTTGCGCGGGGGGCGACATTCGCATGATCGCCGAAAGCGGTGCGGGCGATGCGTCGGAGGCCAAGGCCTTCTTCCTGGCCGAGTACCGGCTGAACCACCTGATGTTCGACTATCCAAAGCCGATCACGGCCATCGTGGACGGCATCGTCATGGGCGGCGGGGTCGGCATCTCGGAGCCGGCGAAGGTGCGGATCGCGACTGAGCGGACGACCTACGCCATGCCGGAAACGGGCATCGGCCTGTTTCCCGACGTGGGCGGGGGCTGGTTCCTGCCGCGCCTGCCGGGGCAGACGGGCGTCTGGCTGGCGCTGACGGGCGCGCGGCTGAAGGCGGCGGACACGGTGGCGCTGGGCGTCCACACTCATTTCATCGACAGCGGCGCGGTCGCGACCCTGACCGGCGAACTGCTGGCGGCCCCGGCCGATCCGCAATGCGTGGCCGATCGCGTGTCGGGCGACGCCGGACCCGCGCCCTTGGCGTCGCATCGCGAGGCGATCGACCGGCTGTTCGCCTTCGACACGGTCGAGGAAATTTTCGCGGCGCTGGCGGCGGACGGTTCCGACTGGGCGATGGCGCAGCTGGCGACGCTGAAGACCAAGTCGCCGCAGTCGCTGAAGGTCACCCTGCGCCAGTTGCGGACCGGGGCGACGCTGAACAGCTTCGGCGACAACATGGCGATGGAATACGCCCTGGGCGGGCGCGTGGTGCGGACCCACGACTTCCAGGAAGGCGTCCGCGCCGTGATCGTGGACAAGGACAATGCGCCGAAATGGTCCCCGGCGGAGGTGTCGGGCGTGACGGACGAGACGCTGGACGCGCTGTTCGCGCCGCTGCCGGAAAATGAAAAATGGACGCCGCTGGCCTGACCGCGTCGCCGCTTTCGCGGGGGTGAGCGGACAACAATAAGGGAGAGAGACCATGACCAAGATCGCCTTCATCGGCCTGGGCAACATGGGCGGCGGCATGGCCGCGAACCAGGCCAAGGCCGGCCATGCGGTCGCGGCCTTCGACCTGTCGGCCGAGGCGCTGGAGCGGGCGGGCGCGGCGGGCTGCACGCCGGCCGGATCGGTCGCCGAGGCCGTCAAGGACGCCGAGGTCGTCATCACCATGCTGCCGGCCGGGCCGCACGTGCTGAAGGTCTATTCGGAGCAGATCCTGGGCGCCGCGCCGTCCAGCGCCCTGCTGCTGGACTGTTCGACCATTGACGTGGAGACGGCGCGCAGGGTCGCGGGTCTGGCGCGAGACGCCGGCTACGCCTTCGCCGACGCGCCGGTGTCGGGCGGCACGGCGGCGGCCGAGGCCGGCACGCTGGCCTTCATGGTCGGCTGCGACGAGGGCGACTTCGGGCGGGTCGAGGCGGCGCTGGATCCCATGAGCCGCATCACCATCCGCGCCGGCGACCACGGCGCAGGGCAGGCGGCCAAGATCTGCAACAACATGCTGCTGGGCGTCAGCATGATGGGGACCTGCGAGGCCATCGCCTTGGCCGAGAAGCTGGGCCTGGACCCCGAGCGCTTCTTCGAGATCGCCTCCAAGTCGTCGGGACAGTGCTGGAGCGTCAGCAGTTATTACCCCTGGCCCGGTCCGGTGCCGACAGCACCGTCGAACCGCGACTACCAGGGCGGGTTCGCCACGGCCATGATGCTGAAGGATCTCAAGCTGGCGCAGGACGCGGCGGCCAAGAGCGGCGCCTCCACCCCCCTGGGCGCCCAGGCCGAGGCCATGTACGCCCTGTTCGACCGCCTGGGACATGGCGGTCGCGACTTCTCGGCCATGCTGCAATTGCTGCGCGGCCGCCTTTCCGAACTGGAGACCTGAGATGGCCGACGCCTATTCGACGCTGCTGATCGAACGCCATGCGGACGGCTATGCGGTCGTCACCCTGAACCGGCCCGAGGCGCTGAATGCGCTGAACTCGACCCTGTTCGGCGAATTGGCGGCCTTCTTGGATGCCGTCGAGACGGACGACAGCGTGCGCTGCCTGATCCTGACCGGATCGGCCAAGGCTTTCGCCGCCGGCGCCGACATCAAGGAGATGGCGGACCAGTCCTACGCCGACATGTTCAAGGGCAACTTCTTCGCCCTGGGCCATGACCGCATCTCGCGGTTCAGGAAGCCGATCATCGCGGCGGTGTCGGGCTACGCCCTGGGCGGCGGGTGCGAACTGGCGATGCTGTGCGACTTCATCATCGCGTCCGAAACGGCCAAGTTCGGCCAGCCGGAGATCAACCTGGGCGTGGCGCCGGGGATCGGCGGATCGCAACGGCTGACGCGGCTGGTCGGCAAGTCCAAGGCGATGGACATGATCCTGACCGCGCGGATGATGGATGCGGCCGAGGCGGAACGCGCTGGCCTGGTCAGCCGCGTGGTGGCCCCCGACGCGCTGCTGGACGAGGCGCGAGCGGCGGCGGCGAAGATCGCCTCGCAGAGCCCGCTGGCGGTGATGATGAACAAGGAAATGGTCAATGTCGCCCTGGAGACGACCCTGACCGAGGGCGTGCGCTTCGAGCGCCGCCTGTTCCACAGCCTGTTCGCCTTCGAGGACCAGAAAGAGGGCATGTCCGCCTTCGTTGAGAAGCGGAAACCGGACTTCAAGGGGCGTTGATGCCCGCGCGCGGCTGGCGCCGCGCCGCCGCGACGCCTTAATAGGGCGAACCCTTCAACGACCCAGGATCGCCTCGCCTTCATGTCCTCGCCCTTCGCCATCGACGAACCGGACCTGGAGTCCTGGGGTGAGGCCGACGATCCCGTGGTTGTTCTGGTCGGCCCGCGCGAACGAATTTCGGCGGATTGGCGCGCTTCGGTCCGGGCCCTGGTCGAGGCAGGACGTCGCGTGGTCGCGCCCGACCTCGATAGGTTGGAGCCGCCTTTCGCAGTCGCGGCGCTGCGTCGCCTGCTGACGGAGATGTCGTCGCGGCCGTCGATCCTGTCCACGGCCGAGAGCTGCGATCTGATCGCCCAGGCCCTGTCGGGCTCAGGCCCGTCGCCGGCGGCGGCGGTCATCGTCGCGGGCGAGGTTTCCGTAGAGGCCGCCGCGTTCGGCGCGCCGGTGCTGGCCCTGGCCCGGGGGCAGGGGGAGGCGTTCGACACCGCCCTGGTCGCCTTTCTGGAGGAGACCGCCCCGCGCGAGGCCCTGGTCTATCACTCGGGATCGGATGCGCGGACGCTGCGCGACGCCCTGGGCTGTTTCGCCACCGGGGTGACGGTGGTGACGACGCGCGACGGGGCGGGTCTGCCCGTCGGCCTGACGGCCAACTCGTTCAGCGCGGTGTCGCTGGATCCGCCGCTGATCCTGTTCTGCCTGGCCAGGAGTTCCAGCAACCTGGACCGGTTCCGCGCCGCCGAACACTTCGCCATCAATGTGCTGCACATCGGCCAGCAGCCGACCTCGGGCGTTTTCGCCCGTTCGACAGAAGATCGTTTTCAGGACGTGGCCTGGGAGGCGTGGGACACCGGCGCGCCGATCCTGTCGGGCGCCCTGGCCAGTTTCGAATGCGCCACCCATCAGGTGGTCGAGGCCGGCGACCATCTGGTCTTCATCGGCCGGGTGCTGCGGGCGCGGTTCGAGCCGCGTCGCGATCCGCTGCTGTTCTTCCGGGGCAAGTATCGTCGGCTGCACTTCGCCTGAGCGCCCTGTTCACGACGCCACGCGCGTCCTATCTGTCCGCCGAAGATCAAGAGGAAACTGTCATGTCCGCGTCCGATCCCGTCGTCATCGTCTCCTACGCCCGCACGCCGATGGGCGGCTTTCAGGGCGCGCTGTCGGACGCCAAGGCCACCGACCTGGGCGCGGCGGCGGTGAAGGCGGCGCTGGATCGCGCAGGCCTGGCGCCCGAGAAGGTCGAGCAGATCATCATGGGCTGCGTCCTGCCGGCGGGCCTGGGCCAGGCGCCGGCGCGCCAAGCGGGCATGGGCGCGGGCCTGCCGGTCTCGACCGAGGCCACCACGGTCAACAAGATGTGCGGCTCGGGCATGCAGGCGGCGATGATGGCGCGCGACGCCCTGCTGGCCGGTTCGACCGAGGTCATCGTGGCGGGGGGCATGGAGTCCATGACCAATGCGCCGTACCTGATGCAGAAGCACCGCGGCGGGGCCCGCATCGGCCACGACGTCATCTCCGACAGCATGTATCTGGACGGGCTGGAGGACGCCTACAATCCCGGCAAGCTGATGGGCCAGTTCGCCGAGGACACGGCCCAGGCCTATCAGTTCACGCGCGAGCAGCAGGACGCCTATGCGACCGCCAGCGCCGCGCGCGCCAAGGCGGCGCAGGAGTCCGGCGGCTTCGACGCCGAGATCGTTCCGGTCGAGGTCAAGACGCGAAAGGGCGTGGTGACGGTCGATCGCGACGAACAACCGACCAAGTCCGACCCGTCCAAGATCCCGAACCTGAAGCCCGCCTTCGGCAAGGACGGCACCATCACCGCCGCCTCGGCCGCCTCCATCTCGGACGGCGCCGCCGCCCTGGTCATGATGCGTCAATCGACGGCCGGCGCGCTGGGCCTGACGCCCGTCGCCCGCGTGGTCAGCCAGGCCGCCCACGCCCACGAGCCCAGCCTGTTCACCACCGCGCCGGTGTTCGCGCTGCGCAAGGCGCTGGAGAAGGCGGGCTGGTCGGCCGAGGACGTGGACCTGTGGGAGGTCAACGAGGCCTTCGCCGTGGTGCCGATGATCGCCATGCAGGAGCTGGGCGTCCCCCACGACAAGATCAATGTGAACGGCGGCGCCTGCGCCCTGGGCCATCCGCTGGGCGCCTCGGGCGCGCGGGTGCTGACGACCCTGCTTTCGGCGCTGAAGGCGCGCGGCAAGACCAGGGGCGCGGCCGCCCTGTGCATCGGCGGCGGCGAGGCCACGGCCATGACGGTGGAAATGGTCTGACCGTCCTGGGGGCGGGAGGACCTAGGCGGCGTGACGACGAAGGTCGTCGGCCAGTCGCGCCGGGTCGAAAGGCTTGGCGATCACGTCGGCGGCACCCAGCGCGCGATAGCGGGCGCGTTCATGCTCGGCCGCACGACCGGTCAGAAACACGACCGGCGTGTCGGCCAGGCCGTCCAGGCGTCGCAGGGCGGCCAGCGTCGTGGGGCCGTCCATATCCGGCATGCAGACATCCAGCAGGATCAGGTGGGGCGGCGGCGCGGCCTTGAGGTGCTCGAGCGCCGCATGTCCCGAATCCAGCGAGGTCAAGGTCATGTCCTCGGCTGCGGCCAGGCAAACGGCGATCAGGTGGCGCATCTCGGCGTCATCGTCGACATGCAGGATCAGCAAGGTGCGAAACGACATAGGGCGCAATACGCGATCAAGCCCGGCGCGGATGCCGCGGCTAGGGTTGAACAGTGTCGGTAATCGACTTCGTCCAGGCGACTCATAGGGATGAGGCTTGACCAAACCAGTGTTACTTGAAGCCGCTCACCTGTCAAAGCGCAGATTGAGCGCGCTTCCCAGGCGGTAGGGCACCACGCCGCGCTCGTTCTCGGGCACTTCCAGCGGGCGGTCGATGGGCGGGAAGGCGCGCTGAGTGCAGTCGGTCCTCTCGCAGATGCGGCAGCTGACGCCGATCTTGGTCGCCGGACCGTTCAGGTCCAGCCCGGCGGCATAGACCAGCGAGGATGCATGCTCGACCTCGCACCCCAGCGACAGGGCGTAGCGCCGGTCATTGGCCAGATAGGAGCCGCTGGGCTTGGACACGCTTTTCGCAATGGAGACGTAGCGGGACCCGTCCGGCATCTCGGCCAGCTGCACATCGATACGGTCGGGGGCGGCGAAGGCCTCATGCACGTTCCACAGCGGGCATGCGCCGCCGAAGCGGGCGAACTGGAAGCGCGTCGCGCTGTGCCGCTTGGTGATGTTGCCCGCCATGTCCACGCGGGCGAAGTAAAAGGGCACGCCGCGCCAGCCGGGCCGTTGCAGGTTCGACAGCCGGTGGCAGACCTGTTCGAAACTGACCTGGAACCGCGTCCGCAGTCGGTCCACGTCGTGCCGTTCCTCGCGCGCCGCTTCCAGGAAGGCGCGGTAGGGCAAAAGGGTCGCCCCGGCGGCGTAGTTGGCCAGGCCCACCCGGGCGACGTCGCGCGCCGCGTCCGTGCGAAAGGCGGCCTGATCCAGTTCGGCTTCGATCCGGTCGCGAAAGGACAGCAAAGCCAGTTGGTGCGCCATCTGAAAGGTCCGCGTCGCGCCCGGTTGCCAGGCGTCGAGCGTCAGCACGCGGCTGGCGGGGTCGTAGCGGCGCAGCGCCTCCTGTCCGCCCACGGTGACGACCCGGACGCCGTGCAGGTCGCCCAGCGCCGCCTCCAGCGAACGCTCCGCCTGCCCCTCTTGCGGCAGGTCGGCGGCCAGGGCCTCGGCCGCCGTGTCCAGGCTGTCGATGTAGTTGTCGCGGTAGTGGAAAAAGTCGCGCACTTCCTCGAACGGCAGCACGGTCACCCCGGCGCCGCGTTCGTCGCGCCCCAGGGTGTCGTCCAACGCCTTCACCCGCTCGTCCAGCCGGCGGAAGGTCTGGTGCAGGGCCAGGAACTGGCGCGCCAGCTTGGGCGCATTGACCACGGCCTGTTTCAACTCCGCGGCGGTCGGCGGCTCGGCCTGGCCGGCGATGTCGGTGGTGGCCTCGCGCAGGTCCGCCAGCAGGCGCGCGTCGCCCTCCAGGTCGAACAGGCTGGCGTCGACGTGAAAGGCGCGGGTCAGGGCGATCAGCACCCGCGCGGTGGCGGGCCGCTGATTGGTCTCCAACTGCGACAGATAGGAGGGCGACAGGCCCAATCGCTCGGCGCACGCCTCCAGCGTCCAGCCCCGCGCCTCGCGCAGCTTCCTCAGCTTGGCGCCCAGAAACAGCTTCTCAGCCATTCGCAACTTCGCAGATCAACCCAACATCCTTTGCAAAGCCCCGCAGTTCCGCACTTTTTGCGAAGTTGCGTTTGCGTATTTGCGATGAAGCCGCCACCCATAGCGCAACGAACGGGAGGTCCGACACCGAAATGACCCAAGTCATCCTGGAGGAACTGGAGCGCCGCCGCGCCGCCGCCAAGCTGGGCGGCGGGGAAAAGCGTATCGCCGCCCAGCACGCCAAGGGCAAGCTGACGGCGCGTGAACGCATCGACGTCCTGCTGGACGAAGGCTCCTTCGAGGAGACCGACATGTTCGTCGAGCATCGCAGCCACGACTTCGGGATGCAGGACCAACGCATCCCCGGCGACGGGGTGGTGACGGGGCGCGGCACCATCGGCGGGCGGCTGGTCTATGTCTTCTCCAAGGACTTCACCGTCTTCGGCGGATCGCTGTCGGGCGCCCATGCGGCCAAGATCGTCAAGCTGCAGAAGATGGCCCTGACCACGGGCGCCCCGATCATCGGCCTGTTCGACGCGGGCGGCGCGCGCATCCAGGAGGGGGTGGAGAGCCTGGCCGGTTACGCCGACATCTTCCTGCAGAACACCCTGGCCAGCGGCGTCATTCCCCAGATCAGCGTGATCATGGGGCCGTGCGCGGGCGGCGACGTCTATTCGCCTGCCATCACCGACTTCATCTTCATGGTGAAGGACACGAGCTATATGTACGTCACCGGCCCCGATGTGGTGAAGACGGTCACCAATGAGGTGGTCAGCCATGAGGACCTGGGCGGCGCCCGCGTCCATTCGGCCAAGTCGGGCGTGGCGGACGGGGCGTTCGAAAACGATCTTGAGGCCCTGTCGGAGGTGCGGCGCCTGATCGGCTTTCTGCCCCTGTCGAACCGCGAAAAGCCGCCGGTGCGCGAAAGCTATGACGAGCCGGAGCGTGACGAGCCGAGCCTGGACACCCTGATCCCGGCCAATCCGAACCAGCCCTATGACATGAAGGAGTTGATCCTGAAGGTGGTCGACGAGGCCGACTTCTTCGAGATCGGGGCCGACTTCGCCAAGAACATCATCTGCGGCTTCGGGCGGCTGGACGGCCAGACGGTCGGGATCGTCGCCAACCAGCCCCAGGTGCTGGCCGGCGTGCTGGACATCGATTCAAGCCGCAAGGCCGCGCGGTTCGTGCGCTTCTGCGACGCCTTCGACATTCCTCTGGTGACGCTGGTGGACGTGCCGGGCTTCATGCCGGGGACCAAGCAGGAGTACGGCGGCCTGATCAAGCACGGGGCCAAGCTGCTGTTCGCCTATGCCGAGGCGACGGTGCCGAAACTGACCCTGATCACGCGCAAGGCCTATGGCGGCGCCTATGACGTGATGAGCTCCAAACACCTGCGCGGCGACGTCAACTACGCCTGGCCCTCGGCCGAGATCGCCGTCATGGGCGCCAAGGGGGCGGTCGAGATCATCTTCCGCAAGGAGGCCGGCGATCCCGAGGCCCTGGCGGCGCGCGAGACCGAATACAAGGACCGTTTCGCCAATCCGTTCGTGGCGGCGGGGCTGGGCTATATCGAGGACGTCATCATGCCGCACGGGACGCGGCGGCGGCTGGTGAAGGCGCTGCGGACGCTGAAGAACAAGGCCCAGGAGAACCCCTGGAAGAAGCACGACAATATTCCGCTGTGATGTCGGTTTCGATGCTTCAGCAGAGTTCGTCATCCTCGGGCTTGTCCCGAGGATCCATAAGCTCGATAGGGGCCGGTGTTCACCGGCCTCGCCGGATTCTATTGATCCGAGGCAAGAGGCCTAGGATGACGGGATGGGGGAGGAGGGCGTCACTCCTCTTTGGGCGTCCAGTTGCGGTACGTCTCGGGATCGGGCGCGACCTCAATCCTGTTATGTGCCAACCCGTCGAACAGATCGTCCCAGTGCGGATTTGTTCGCTCGATCAGGTTGGCCTTCCAGTCTCGCGGCCAGCGTTTCAGCGACTTCTCCCGCTGGATCGCGCCGACAATGGTTTCGTGGAACTCGTACCAGACGAGGCGTTTCAGGCCGTGTTGTTTGGTGAAGCCTTCGATGAGGCCTTCGCGATGCTGCGCGACACGGCCGACAAGTTGGCTGCTGACGCCGATATAGATCACGCCGTGCTTCCGATTGGCCATCATGTAGCAGCCGATCAAGCTTTCGACACCGACCATCCTAATCCCCTCAACCGTCATCCTCGCCCTTGTGGCGAGGATCCATACTCCGCGCTCTCGACCGAGGCGCACCGTTCGAAACCGAGCGTATGGATCCTAGGCACAGGGCCTAGGATGACGAAAGTAAACGTCCGCAGGAACTGACCATGTTCTCCAAAATCCTCATCGCCAACCGGGGCGAGATCGCGGTTCGGATCATCAAGACCTGCCGCAAGATGGGCATCAAGACGGTGCAGGTCTATTCGGAGGCCGACGCCGGGTCGTTGGCGGTCGAGATGGCCGACGAGGCGGTGCTGATCGGGCCGGCGCCGGCGGCGCAGTCCTATCTGCTGGCGGACAAGATCGTCGAGGCGGTGCGCCAGACGGGGGCGCAGGCCGTGCATCCGGGCTTTGGCTTCCTGAGCGAGAACGCCGGCTTCGCGCGGCGGCTGAGGGACGAGGGGATCGCCTTCATCGGGCCGAACCCCGAGGCCATCGAGGCCATGGGCGACAAGATCAGCTCCAAGAAGCTGGCGGCCGAGGCGGGGGTTTCGACCGTGCCGGGCCATATGGGTCTGATCGAGACGCCGGACGAGGCGGTCAGGATCGCGCGCGAGATCGGCTATCCGGTCATGATCAAGGCTTCGGCCGGCGGAGGCGGCAAGGGCATCCGCGTGGCCCATTCGGACGCCGACATGGCCGAGGGGTTCGCAGCGGTGAAGGCCGAGGCGCTGAACGCCTTCGGCGACGACCGGGTCTTCCTGGAGAAGTTCATCGTCGATCCGCGCCACATCGAGATCCAGGTGCTGGGCGACAAGCACGGCCATGTCGTCCATCTGTTCGAGCGCGAATGTTCGATCCAGCGCCGCAATCAGAAGGTCATCGAGGAGGCGCCGTCGCCCCTGCTGGACGAGGCCACCCGCGCCGCCATGGGGGCGCAGGCCGTCGCCCTGGCCCAGGCCGTGAACTATGACTCGGCCGGCACGGTCGAGTTCGTCGCCGGTCAGGACAAGAGCTTCTACTTCCTGGAGATGAACACCCGTCTTCAGGTCGAGCATCCGGTGACGGAGCTAATCACCGGGGTCGATCTGGTCGAACAGATGATCCGGTCGGCCTGGGGCGAGAGGCTGGCCTTCGAGCAGAAGGACCTGAAGATCGACGGCTGGGCCATCGAGAGCCGGATCTACGCCGAGGACCCCTATCGCGGCTTCCTGCCCTCGATCGGGCGGCTGGTCCGATACGAGCAGCCGGAAGAGGGCGACCAAGGCGACTACACCGTCAGAAACGATTCCGGCGTCCGCGAGGGCGACGAGATCAGCATGTTCTACGACCCCATGATCGCCAAACTGTGCGCCTGGGGCGAGACGCGCGAGGCGGCGGTCGAGGGCATGGCCCGCGCGCTGGAGGACACCCATTTGTCAGGCCTGGGCCACAACGTCCCCTTCCTGGCCGCCGTCATGGATCAGGAGCGGTTCCGGTCGGGTCAGCTGTCGACCAGCTACATCAAGGACGAGTTCCCGGACGGCTTCCACGGCCTGAGGCCGACGGTCGCCCAGCAGCGCGTCCTGATCGCGGCAGGCATGGCGATGCACGAGATCATCGCCGAACAGGACGGCGATCCGTCGGACCGCACCGACTGGATCGTCACGCTGGACCGCGAGATGCACGGCGTCGGCCTGTCCTACGACGAGGACGAGGCCCTGCTGCTGACCCTCACCGGCGGGGGCGACATCCGGCTGTCGGACATCGACTGGCGCCCGGGCCTGGCGCAGTTCAGGGCGACGCTGGACGGCGAACCCTTCACCGCCGAGGTCAGGCGCGCCGCCGACGGCTTCGACATCCGCCACCGCGCGGCCAGGGCGCGGGTGCGGGTGCTGCGCCCGCACGTCGCGGAGATGTATGCGCGCCTGCCCGAGAAGCAGGCGGCCGATACGTCCAAGCTGGTGCTGTCGCCGATGCCGGGCCTGGTCGTCGATATTCCCGTGGCGGTCGGCCAGGAGGTCAAGACCGGCGAGACGGTCGCCATCATCGAGGCCATGAAGATGCAGAACATCCTCAAGGCCGAGCGCGACGGCGTGGTGAAGGCGGTCTCGGCCAAGGCCGGCGATCCGGTTGCGGCGGACGACGTGCTGGTGGAGTTCGGATGATGGGGGCCTTCCCCATCCCCACGCCCCTGGAATGGCGCGAGGCGGCCGAGAAGGCGCTGAAGGACCGGCCGCTGGAAACGCTGCTGCATCTGGACGCGGACCGCCTGATCACGCGGCCCCTCTACGCCGAGGCGACAGGGGGCGCGCCGGTCTTCGCCCCGCGCGCGTCCGATGCGGAAGGGCGGGCCTGGGATCTGCGCACACTGGTCGAGGGCGACGACGCCGAGGCGGTGAACGCCGCCGTCCTGACCGATCTGGAGAACGGGGCGGCCTCGGTCCTGCTGGCGGGCGCGTCGCTGTCGGACGGCGCGTGGCTGGGCCGGGCGCTGGACGGCGTGGCGCTGGACCTGGCCCCGGCGGCGCTGGACGCGGGCTTCGACGGGCCGGAGGCGGCGGACGCCCTGGCGACCCTGGCCAAGGGGGCGCCGCGCGCGCAGCTGCGGTTTCATCTGGATCCGATCTCGGCCTTCGCCGAGGCGGGTGGATCGCCGCGCCCGATCGAGGATCATCTGGCCGAGGCGGCGCAGGCGGCGGCGCGCCACGCGGCGCCCTATCCCGAGGCGAGCCTGTTTCTGGCCAGCGGCCGGGTCGGGCACGAGGCGGGCGGGTCCATCGCCCAGGAGCTGGCCTTCGCGGCCGGCGCCGCGGTCGCCTACGTCAAGGCGGGCGTCGCGGCGGGCCTGACGGCCGAGACGGCGCTGCGCGGCGTGACGCTGGGCCTGTCGGTCGATCAGGAGTATTTCGACGGCCTGGCCAAGGTCCGGGCCATGCGCCTGATCTGGAACAGCCTGGTCCAGGCGTTCGGCGTGGACGCCCCGGCTGTGATCGAGGCGCGTTCGTCGCGGCGGATGCTCTCGGCGCGCGACCCGTGGCCGAATCTGCTGCGGCTGACCGCGGCCGGTTTCGCCGGCGCGGTCGGGGGCGCGGACGTGGTGGTGCTGGACGGCTTCACCCGCGCCGAGGGCCTGGCCGACGCCTTCGCCCGGCGCCAGGCGCGCAACACCCAGCTGGTCCTGATGGAGGAGGCCAGCCTGGGCCGGGTGGACGATCCGGCGTCAGGCTCCTGGTATCTGGACGCCCGCACGCGCGAACTGGCCGAGGCGGGCTGGGCCGAGTTCCAGGCCATCGAGGCCGAAGGCGGCCTGGTCGAGGCCCTGAAGGGCGGGATCGTCCAGGGACGTATCGCGCGGGCGCGTCAGACGCGTGAGGCCGCCATCGCCGACGGCGCCGCCCAGATCGTGGGCGTGACCAAATACGTCGACCCGGAACCGCGTCCGGCGCCGGTCGAGGCGGCGGCCCCGCCGCGCGCGGCGACGAACGCCGACCTGGCCCTGAGGCCGATCCGTTTCGCGGCCCCGTTCGAGGAGGCGGCGCAATGAGCTTTCCCGACTTCAGCAAGATCGCCCTCGATATGGCGCCGACCGGGGCGGGGCCGGCGCGCGAGCCCTGGATCACGCCCGAGGGTTTGACGGTCAAGACGGCTTACGGCGCGGCCGATGCGCAAGGGCTGGAGCATCTGCACGGCCTGCCGGGCTTCGCCCCCTTCGTGCGCGGTCCCTATCCGACCATGTATGCGGGCGCGCCGTGGACGATCCGGCAGTACGCCGGCTTCTCGACCGCCGAGGAGTCCAACGCCTTCTATCGCCGCAACCTGGCGGCGGGCCAGAAGGGCCTGTCGGTCGCCTTCGACCTGGCCACCCACCGGGGCTATGACAGCGACCACCCACGGGTGAAGGGCGACGTCGGCATGGCGGGCGTCGCCATCGACAGCATCTACGACATGCGGACGCTGTTCGACGGCATTCCGCTGGACCAGATGTCGGTGTCCATGACGATGAACGGGGCGGTGCTGCCGATCCTGGCCCTCTATGTCGTGGCGGGCGAGGAGCAGGGCGTCGACCACGCCAAGCTGACCGGGACCATTCAGAACGACATTCTGAAGGAGTTCATGGTCCGCAATACATACATCTATCCGCCCGAACCCTCGATGCGGATCATCGCCGACATCTTCGCCTGGACGGCGCAGGAAGCGCCCAAGTTCAACAGCATCTCCATCTCCGGCTATCACATGCAGGAGGCGGGGGCCTCGGCGGACATCGAGCTGGCCTACACCCTGTCGGACGGGATCGAATATCTGCGCTGCGGTGCGGCGGCGGGCATGTCGATCGACCGGTTCGCGCCGCGCCTCAGCTTCTTCTGGGCCATCGGGATGAACTACTTCATGGAGGTGGCCAAGATGCGGGCCGGCCGCCTGCTGTGGGCCGAGGCCGTGCGGCGCGAGGGGGGCGAGAACCCCAAGTCGCTGTCGCTGCGGACCCACTGTCAGACCTCGGGCTGGTCGCTGGCGGCGCAGGACGTGTTCAACAACGTCAGCCGGACGATGGTGGAGGCGATGGCGGCGGCCGGCGGCCAGACGCAGAGCCTGCACACCAATGCGCTGGACGAGGCCCTGGCCCTGCCGACCGACTTCTCGGCCCGGATCGCGCGTAACACCCAGATCCTGCTGCAGCAGGAGACGGGGCTGACGCGGGTGATCGACCCGTGGGGCGGCAGCTACTATGTCGAGCGGCTGACCCAGGAATTGGCGGACCGAGCGCGCGCCCACATGGCCGAGGTCGAAGCGCTGGGCGGCATGGCCAAGGCCATCGAGGCCGGCATTCCCAAGCTGCGGATCGAGGAATCCGCCGCCAGGACCCAGGCGCGGATCGACACGGGCCAGCAGACGGTCGTGGGGGTGAACAAGTATCTGAACCCCGTCGTGGACGACATTCCGATGCTGAAGGTCGACAACGCCGAGGTCCGCGCCCGCCAGATCGAGAAGCTGGAACGGCTGCGCGTCGAGCGGGACGAGGCGGCGACCCAGGCCGCCCTGACCGAACTGACCAACGGCGCGCGCGGGAAGGCCAATCTGCTGGAGCTTTCGGTGCGGGCGGCGCGCGCCAAGGCGACCGTGGGGGAAATCTCGGACGCGCTGGGCGCCGCGTTTGGCCGGCACGTGGCGACGGTGAAGACGGTGTCCGGCGTCTACGCCAAGGAGGCGGGCGCCGACGCGCGCTTCGCCCGCGCCCGCGACATGGTCGCCGCCTTCGTCGAGAACGACGGCGGGCCGCCGCGCATCCTGATCGCCAAGCTGGGGCAGGACGGGCACGACCGCGGCCAGAAGGTGGTCGCCACCGGTTACGGCGACCTGGGCTTCGACGTCACCGCCGGCGCCCTGTTCCAGACACCGGCCGAGGCGGCGAAGGACGCGGTGGAAAAAGGCGTCCATGCCGTGGGCGCCTCCTCGCTGGCGGCCGGGCACCTGACGCTCGTGCCGGAATTGAAAGCCGAGCTGGAGAAGCTGGGGCGTCCAGACATCATGATCGTGGTCGGGGGCGTGATCCCGCCTTCGGACGTGCAGCCCCTGCTGGATATGGGGGCGGCGGCGGTCTATCCGCCCGGATCGGTCATCGCCGACACCGCCATCGACCTGATCGAGAAACTGAACCAGCGGCTGGGCTATGCCCAACCCGAACCGAACAAGGACAAGCCATGATCGGCGCCCTGAACCATGTCGGGGTCGCCACGCCCTCCATCGCCGAGTCCATCAAGCTCTATCGCGACGTGCTGGGCGCCACGAAGATCGGCGAACCCTTCGACCTGCCGGCCCAGGGGGTGAAGGTGTGTTTCATCGACACGCCGACGGCCCAGATCGAACTGATCGAACCCTATGACGAGACCAGCCCCATCGTGGGCTTCCTGGCCAAGAATCCCAAGGGCGGGCAGCACCACGTCTGTTTCGAGGTCGCGGACATCCACGCCGCCCTGGCCGAGATGCGGGCCAAGGGCGTGACGATCCTGGGAACCGGCGAGCCGAGGATCGGCGCGCATGGGACGCCGGTGGTGTTCCTGCACCCGCGCCACATGGGCGGAGTGCTGATCGAGCTGATGGAGACGCCGAAAGGCGCTCACTAAGCGGAGCCTTTTGGCGGGCTGGGCCGTTGAGGCGCAGGACAAGGAGCCTTCTCATGACCCGCCGTCTCGCCGTCGCCGCCCTGGCCTGCCTGACCGGACTGGCCGCCTGCCAGCAGCCCGCGCCGGATGACGCGCCCGCGCCCGCGCCGCCGGTCGAACTGGCGCCAAGCACGGCGCCGACCATCGGCTACGCCTGCGAGAGCGGGGTGACGATCCAGGCCCGCTACCCCGACAGCGAGACGGCGGAGCTGGTCTATCGCGACCAGACGCTGGCCCTGCGCTCGGCCGTGGCGGCCAGCGGGGCGCGCTATGTGGGCGAAGGCGTCGAATGGTGGACGGCGAATCGCAATGGCGAGGAGAGCGCGACCCTGAGTCGGCTGGGGCCGAACGACCAGACGGGAACGGCTGTCATGGAGCGCTGCACGCGACCGACCACGGGTGGCGAGCCGGCCGGGCCCCTGCCGTCGCCGACCCCTGCGCCGGGCGGCGTCCTGCCGGCGTCGACGCCGTGCAAGGGACCGCAGCTGAGGCTGTCGGTCGGGGACGGCGACGCCGGCGCGGGCAATCGCGTGCGGAACTTCGCGCTGGAGAATGCGGGAAGCCAGGCCTGCACCCTGACCGGCTATGCCACGGTGACGGTCAGGGACGGCGATGGCGACGTCCTGTCCGCGATCCGCGCCGAGCAGAGCCCGGGCAGCTACTTCCGCCAGGGTCAGGCGCCCGCGCCCGTGACCCTGGCGCCGGGCGGCAAGGCTCTGTTCGAGGTGGCCTGGAACGTGGTGCCGCACGAGGGCGAAGGCGAGAAGACCTGTCCGACGGCCAAGACGATCCGCGTGGTCGCCCCCGCCGACACGGCGGCCCTGACGGCCCCGTTCGAGTTCACACCCTGCGGCGGACGTATTCGGGTCAGCCCGCTGCGCGCGGCCGAATGACCGAGCTGCTCGCGGCGTCGGCCGGGGTGGAAAGCGGACCGGATTCGGCGTAGGTCGCGGCCATGACCCAGAGCTTCTACGACCGCGTCGCCGGCGAACTGAACGATATCGACGCGCAGGGGCTGACCAAGCCCGAGCGCGTCATCGCTTCGCGCCAGGGGCCGGTGATCCGGGTGGCGGGGCGCGAGGTTCTGAACTTCTGCGCCAACAACTATCTGGGGCTGGCGGGCGACGAGCGGGTGACCCAGGCGGGCATCGCCGCGCAGCAGAAGTGGGGCGCGGGCACCGCGTCGGTGCGCTTCATCTGCGGCACCCTGGAGATTCACAAGGAGCTGGAGTCGGCGATCGCCGGCTATCTGGGTTTCGAGGACGCCATCCTGTTCGCCGCCGCCTTCGACGCCAACGGCGGCCTGTTCGAACCGCTGCTGGGCGAGGGCGACGCCATCGTCTCGGACAGCCTGAACCACGCCTCGATCATCGACGGCGTTCGGCTGTGCAAGGCCAAGCGCTATCGCTTCGCCAACTCGGACATGGACGAGCTGGAAAGCCAGCTGAAGCAGGCCCGCGCCGACGGCGCCCGCGACATCATCATCGCCACCGACGGCGCCTTCTCGATGGACGGCTATATCGCCAAGCTGAAGGACATTCGCGCGCTGGCCGACAAGTACGACGCCCTGATCATGGTCGACGACTGCCATGCGACCGGCTTTCTGGGGCCGCAGGGGCGCGGCTCGTTCGCCCATCACGGGGTCGAGGTCGACTTCGTCACCGGCACCTTCGGCAAGGCGCTGGGCGGGGCGATGGGCGGCTTCATCTGCGCCAGAAAGTCGGTGGTGGAACTGCTGAAGCAGCGGGCGCGGCCCTATCTGTTCTCCAACGCCCTCTCGCCGGCGGTGTGCGGCTCCAGCCTTGAGGCCATCCGCATCGCCCAAGGGGCGGAGGGCGACAAGCTGCGCACGCGCCTGTCGGCCAATGCTCATCGCTATCGCGGGGCCATGGCGGACGCCGGCTTCACCCTGCTGGAGGGCGAGCACCCCATCATCCCGGTGATGCTGGGCGACGCCAAGCTGGCCCAGGATTTCGCCGCGCGCGCGCTGGACCTGGGCGTCTATGTGATCGGCTTCAGCTTCCCGGTGGTGCCGCGCGGCCAGGCGCGTATCCGCACCCAGATGTCGGCGGCGCACACCTTCGAGCAGATCGACCGGACGGTCGCGGCGTTCACGACGGCCGGCAAAGAATTGGGAGTGATCTGATGGCGGACACGATGAAGGCCCTGGCCAAGACCGGGCCGGTGCAGGGGCTTGAGCTGATCGACGCGCCGATCCCGCAGGCGGGACCGGAAGACGTGCTGATCAAGGTGCATCGCACGGCGGTGTGCGGCACCGACATCCACATCTGGAACTGGGACGAGTGGTCCCAGAAGAACGTGCCGACGCCGATGATCACCGGCCACGAGTTCGCCGGCGAGATCGTCGCCGTGGGATCGGAGGTGGATCGTCCGCTGAAGATCGGCCAGCGCGTCTCGGCCGAGGGGCACGTCATCGACCTGAACTCCGAGGCGGCGCGGGCGGGGCATTTCCACCTGGACCCCAAGACGCGGGGCATCGGCGTGAACCGCCAGGGCGCCTTTGCTGAATATGTCGTGGCGCCGGCGTTCAATGTGATCGAGCTGCCCGACGACGTGCCGTACGAGATCGGTTCGATCCTCGATCCGTTCGGCAATGCGGTGCACACGGCCCAGCAGTTCGACCTGCTAGGAGAGGACGTGCTGGTGACGGGCGCGGGACCGATCGGGGTGATGGCGGCGGCGGTGGCGCGCCACGCGGGCGCGCGCACAGTGGTGCTGACCGACATCAACGACTACCGGCTGGAGCTGGCGCAGAAGGTGGCGCCGGGTGTGCGGACGGTGAATACGACGAGGGAAGACCTGCACGGCGTCGTCAAGGAACTGGGCATGAAGGTCGGCTTCGACGTGGCCTTGGAGATGTCGGGGTCGCCCATCGCCTTCAAGCAATGCGTCGACACCCTGATCATGGGCGGCGGCCTGGCCATGCTGGGCATCCCCTCCAAGCCGATGGAGACGGACTGGGGCGCGATCATCCTGAAGGCGCTGACGATCAAGGGCGTCTATGGCCGCGAGATGTTCACCACCTGGAGGAAGATGCTGGGCCTGTTGAAGGCCGGCCTGGACCTGAGCCCACTGATCACCCACCGCCTGGCCTACGATCAGTACCGCGAGGGCTTCGAGGCGATGAAGTCCGGGCAGTCCGGCAAGGTGGTGCTGGACTGGGACAAGGCGGCCTGAGCAAGGCGGCCTGAGCAGGGCGGGGCGAATTGCACTGCACCCCGAAAAACAGTGCAAGGTGCAATATGGTGCAATTCGTCGGCGGACCGGATCATCGGCCCAGCATAGGCCGGACGCCGACCCAGGCGCGCTGACCGCGACGATGCGAAGCCAAGGCGTTGATTTCCGCTGGTTTCATCGTCGGAAGTGCGCGCGCTGGGCGACGACGGCCATCCTATCCGGCCTGGCGAAGCACCTTGATCAGGGCGGTCTCGAACGCCTTGGCCTCGGGGCCGGGCAGGGCGTCGGCCATCTGTCCGGCCTGGAACAGCTCGAACACGCGCGGGTGGACGTAGGAGGCGCGGCAAACGGTCGGGGTGTTGCCCAGAAGGCCTGAGACCGCCTTCACGCACAGGGTGATCTTTCGCTTCCCGTCGGTCTGGGAGGTCGGCGGCTCCATCTCTCGCAGCGCCCGCGCCGCCGAGACGGTGCCGGCCCAGGTGCGGAAATCCTTGGCCGAGAACTGCTCGCCCATCGCGTCGCGGATATAGGCGTTCACGTCGTCGGAGGTCACGGGGCACAGGTCGCCGTTGGCGCTGCGATACTTGAACAACTGCTGGCCGGGCAGGTCCTCCAGCGCGCGGACGACACGGGCCAGGCGGCGGTCCTTGACGCTGACGGAATGATCCTTGCCGCTCTTGCCGCGAAACTCGAACGTCAGGGCGGCGCCGTCGACGTCCAGGTGGCGCTTGTGCAGGGTGGTCAGGCCGTAGCTGCGGTTCTGCTTGGCGTAGATCGCATTGCCGATGCGGATCAGCGTCAGCTCCAGCAGGCGCACCGCGGTGGCCAGCACCTTAGCCTTGCACACGCCGCGCAAGCCCAGATCGTGCTCCACCTGGGCGCGCAGTTTGGGCAGGGCGCGGGCGAAGGCGGGCAGGCGGTCGAACTTGTTGGTCGAGCGGGCCGTGCTCCAGTCGGCGTGATAGCGATACTGCTTGCGGCCCTTGGCGTCGCGGCCGATGGCCTGGATATGGCCGTTGGCGCGTGGGCAGATCCACACGTCGGTCCAGGCCGGCGGAATGGCCAGGGCGCGGATGCGGTCCAGCACCCTGGCGTCGCGGATCGGTCGCCCCTTGGCGTCCCGATAGGACCAGCCCTTGCCGGCGCGGCGGCGGGACAGGCCGGGATGGTCGTCGCTGCACCAGGTCAGGCCCTGCGGAACCTCGATATCGGGTTCGAAGGCGTGGGAACCGTCGGGCATGGGCGTCTTCCTGAACTTCGCCGGACACCGCCGGGGCGAGCCACGAACGCGAGGCCGGTCCGCCGGGTTCCGCTTGACCCCAGGGGCCGGGCGGGGGACGAGGACGCCATGAATTATCGCCACAGCTTCCACGCCGGAAACTTCGCCGACCTGGTCAAGCACGCGCTGTTGATCGCGCTGATGGAAACGCCGCGGGCCGAGCCGCGCGTGGTCATCGACACCCATGCGGGCGCGGGGCTGTACGACCTGGCGGGCGACGGCGCGCGGTCCAGGGAGGCAGAGGACGGGGTGCTGAAGCTGATGTCGGCCCAGGGGCGGCCGCCGCTGATGGAGACACTGGCGGCCGAGGTGGCGGCGACCAATCCGGGCGGCGGCGCGCGCTTCTATCCGGGATCGCCGCTGCTGATCGCGCGGCGGCTGGGGCCGGGCGGGCGCTACGTGGGATTCGAGCTCAACCCGCCGGTGCGGGCGCTGCTGGCCGAGGCGCTGAAGCATCACCCCGACGCGCGGGCGGTCGAGGGCGACGGTTATGACGGCGCGACGTCAGAGGCGGCCCGGTCCAGCGCGCCGCTGGTCCTCATCGACCCTCCGTTCGAAAAGCCCGACGACTATGCCCGTGCGGCCCAGGCGGCGCTGGCGATCCGGCGGCGCGATCCGGGGGCCACCATCGCGATCTGGACGCCGCTGAAGGATCTGGAGACGTTCGACGCCTTCATCCGCCGGCTGGACGGCAAGGCGGGGCCGACCCTGGTGGCCGAGGCGCGGCTGCGCCCGCTGACGAACCCGATGAAGATGAACGGCTGCGCGTTGGTGGTGGTCAATCCGCCGCCGGGCCTGGACGCGGCGGCGCGCGAGGTCTGCGACTGGGTGGTCGAGGCGCTGGGCGAGCCCGGCGCCAAGGCCGAGGTCTGGACCTTCTGAGCCCGCGCCCTAGGTTAGACCCATGACCCGCATCGCCATTCTGGAGACCGGCCATCCGCCGGACGACCTGACTGACCAGTTCGACGACTATCCGGCGCGGTTTCGAGCGCTGCTGGGCGAGGGCGTGCCGACGACGCGGTTCGATGTGCAGCGCGGGCATCTGCCGGACGACCCGGCCGCCTTTCAGGGCGCCATCGTCACGGGGTCGGCGGCGGGGGTCTATGACGACCTGTTCTGGATCCCCCGACTGCTGGACTGGCTGAGGGCGGCGCGGGGCAAGACGCGGCTGGTCGGCATCTGCTTTGGCCACCAGGCGATGGCGACGGCGTTCGGCGGGGCGGTGGAGAAGTCCGACAAGGGCTGGGGCGTGGGGCTGCACCGCTATGACGTGCGGCGTGACGAGCCGTGGATGCATCCGCGCGCGACGGCCATCTCGATCCCCGTCTCGCACCAGGACCAGGTGACGGCGGTGTCGCCGGACGCGCGGGTGATCGCCGCGTGCGACTTCACCCCCTATGCGGGCCTGGCCTGGGGCGAGGACGCGATCTCCTTCCAGTGTCATCCCGAGTTCCAGCCGGAATACGCCGCCGCCCTGGTCGAGAGCCGGCGCGGAGACCGCATCCCCGACGCCGTGGCGGATGCGGCTCTGGCCAGCCTGGCGCGGCCCAACGACCGGCCGGTGCTGACGGCCTGGATACGGGCCTTCCTGCTGCTGACCCCGCCGCCGGTGGAGACCGACGGCAGCGGGATCTAGAGCCCCAGCAGCCGGATCAGCAGCAGCGCCAGCGCCAGCAGCGCCGCCAGCGACAGCACCACCGCCGCCGCCACCCGGCCGCCGGCGCGCGCCACAGTGCGGATGTCGGTCTGAAGGCCCAGGGCGGCCATGGCGATCACCGTCAGCAGGCCCGAGGCCGAGGCCAGCCAGGGCTGGGCGGTCTGGGGGATCAGGCCCAGCGAGCGCAGGCCGATCATGACCAGGAAGCCGACGATGAACCACGGAACCAGGCGGTGCAGGCCGGGCGTGCGCGCCTGATCCTTGCGCCCCCGGCCCGTGCGGCCCGCGATCAGCGACAGGGCGAAGACCACCGGCCCCAGCATCAGGACGCGCACCAGCTTGACCACCGTGCCGGTCTGGGCGGCGGCGGGTCCGAAGGGGGCGGCGGCGGCCAGCACCTGGGGCACCGCGTAAACCGTCAGGCCGGCCAGGGCGCCGAACTGCAGCGTCGACATCTGCAGCAGCACGCCCAGCAAAGGCAGGGTCAGGACGACGACGACGCCCAGCACGGCGGTGAAGGCGATGGAGGCGGCCACCTCGTCCCCGTCGGCGTCGATCACCGGGGCCACGGCGGCGATGGCGGAGTTGCCGCAGATGGCGTTGCCGCAGGCCACCAGCAGGGCCATGCGCGGGTTCAGACCCAGGGCCCGACCCAGGCCGAAACCGACGACGATTCCGACGACGACCAGAAGGAAGATTCCGACGACGACGAACACGCCGAGCGACGACAGGGTGGCGGCGCTGACCGAAGCGCCGAGGAGGACGACGGCGACCTCCAGAACCGTCTTGGCGCCGAACTCGACCCCCGGCGTCCAGCGCGCGCCGGGCGACCAGACGTTGCGCACCGCCGCCCCCAGCAGGATCGCCAGGACCAGGGGCTCCAGCCACGGATGACCGAACAGACTCTGTTCGAGCCCAGCCAGGGCGTAGGCGGCCGCCGCGACGGCCGCGGCCAGCGCCAGACCGGGCGCGATCCGCCAGCCAGGCAGGGCGCGGACGACGGGGGAGGCGACGAGATCGGCGGACGGCGCGGACATCGCCGCAGGGTGGGCCGGGCCTCGACTGTGTTCCAACGAATAGATATGCTCATTTCAATCCGATTTGAGGATCAATCATGACGCTGGAACGCCTACGCATCTTCGTCGCCGTGGCCGAGCGCGAGCATGTGACGGCGGCCGCGCGGACGCTGAACCTGACCCAATCGGCGGTGTCGAACGCGCTGGGGGCGCTGGAGGTTGAACATCAGGTGCGGCTGTTCGATCGCGTCGGCCGCGGCGTCGTGCTGAACGAGACAGGTCGCGCCTTCCTGCCCGAGGCCAGGGCGGTGCTGGCGCGGGCGGCGGCGGCGGAGGCGGCGCTGGCGGACATGAGCGCGCTGCGCCGGGGGCGTCTGGCGGTCTTCGCCAGCCAGACCATCGCCAGCTACTGGCTGCCGCGCCGGCTGGTGGCCTTTCACGCGGCGCATCCGGGCATCGAACTGGATGTCGCCATCGGCAATACCCGCGAGGCGGCCGAGGCGGTGTTGAACGGGGCGGCCGAGATCGGCCTGGTCGAGGGGGCGGTGGATGCGCCGGCCCTGTCGCAGGCCACGGTCGGCTCGGACCGGCTGGCCGTGCTGGTGACGCCGGACCACCCGTGGGCGACGCGCAGCCGACTGGCGGCGCAGGACCTGACGGCGACATCCTGGGTGTTGCGCGAACCGGGTTCCGGCACCCGGTCGACGCTGGAAGCGGCGGTCCGCATGGCGGGCGTCGATCCGGCCGCCCTGGCTGTGGCCATGACTCTGCCGTCCAACGAGGCGGTGCTGGCGGCGGCCGAGGCGGGGGCGGGGGCCACCGCCCTGTCGGAAAGCGTCGCCTACGCCTCGGTCGCGGCGGGTCGGCTGGCCACGGCGCCGTTCGCCTTGCCGGAACGTCCCTTCCGCTTGTTGCGGCACAAGGAACGCTATCGCAGCAAGGCCGGCGACGCCTTCATCGCCGCGATGGGCTGAGGCCTCAGGCGCTCAGGCGCGCGGGCGCGACAGGAAGACCCGTTCAACCATCAGGTTGGCGGCGAAGGAGAAGGCGGCCAGGACGGCCAGCGTCCCCGGAATGCCCGGCTGGCGGCCGATGGCCATGTATATTCCGTACAGAACCACGAAGATCAGCGTCGCCACGAGGCTGCGCAGCAGGATTTTCACGATCGGAGAGGTCATGGCCACTTCACCACCGGGGGCATGGAACTGAGAATTGAATCGACGTTGCCGCCGGTCTTGAGGCCGAACATGGTGCCACGGTCGTAAAGCAGGTTGAACTCCACGTAGCGGCCGCGCCGAACCAACTGCTCCTCGCGCTCTTCGGGCGTCCAGGCCTCGGCCATGCGGCGGGCGACGATCCGGGGATAGACGTCCAGGAAGGCCAGGCCCACGTCGCGGGTGAAGGCGAAGTCCCTGTCGTAGTCGCCGCTGTCGTGGTGGTCGTAGAAGATTCCGCCCGTGCCGCGCGGCTCGTTGCGGTGCGGCAGGAAGAAGTAGTCGTCGCACCAGGCCTTGTACTTGGCGTGCCAAGCCGGATTGTGGGCGTCGCAGGCGGCCTGCATGGCGGCGTGGAAGGCCAGGGTGTCGGGGTGATCCTGATGTCGATCGGCCTCCAGCACCGGCGTCAGGTCGCCGCCGCCGCCGAACCAGCTTTGGGTCGTCGCGATGAAGCGCGTGTTCATGTGCACGGCCGGCACGCGCGGGCGGACCTGGCGG
>NZ_DLMO01000020.1:5001-5406 GCF_002479325.1 Brevundimonas sp. UBA7534 | reverse complement strand
GTGATGGGCGTGACCGGAGACAGGGCGCCATGACCGCGACCACGACCACGACGAGGAGCGCCAGAGCGAGGAGGGTTTCCATCACCAGGTCGAGCTTCAGACGTCCGACCGCGCCGGAAGTCCTTGGGAATGTGACGGGCGCTGGCGAGATCCGGGGCCAGGTGGACGCGATTTGCGGCCGGCATGCGCGCGAAGATGAACAGCTTGCCCACCAGCACGGGCCGATGCGCGTCCGCCTTGGCATGGAAGTGGCGGCCGGCGACCCCTTGGCCACGGTTCATTCGGAAACCCCGGGCGAACGGGATTACGCCCTGGAATATGCAGCGTCGCATGGCGACCGGATCGAAGTCGATGTCTGATGCTCCAAAGTCCCGGCCCGCGTCGCGCGGGCGGTGGCCGCGGCCG
>NZ_DLMO01000020.1:0-4852 GCF_002479325.1 Brevundimonas sp. UBA7534 | reverse complement strand
AGGGCGCAGGGCTCCGGGCAGGCCTGGCAGTGCGCCAGCATCTGCCGCCGCAGCGCGGCGCGGCCCCGGTGCACCCGCACGCCGACGTTGTTGGCGGTCAGTCGCATCTCGCCGGCGATCGCCGCCAAAGGGACATCTTCCATTTCCGCCTTGCGCAGCAGGCGAGCGGTTTCCGGCGGAAGCTCGGCGAGGGCCTGCGCGAGACAGTGCAGCGCGCGGTGGACGTCGTCGTTAGTTCCGTTCCCCTCGTCATATCGGGGCTCGGCGTCGAGGGCGTTCGTCAACCGGGCTCGAGCCGCGTTGCGGCGGTAACGATCGAACAGGGCGTTGCGCAACGCGATCCCGAGCCAGGCGTCCACCTTGCCAGAGTCGGTCAGCCGGCCCGCCGCCAGGGTCACCTTGAGAGCGAATTCCTGCAGGACGTCCTCGGCGTCTTCGGGCGAGCGCAGCCGTTTGACGAGGTAGCGCAAATGCGTCGGACGATTCTCGCGGAGACGGCGCTCGACGAGGCGGCGAATTTCAGCCGCCGGCGTCGCGGAGGCAGCAAGCCGGGGGTATGTGGACGGTGTTCCCCGGCTGGAAGCGGTGACGAGGCTCTGTAAACTCATGGTTGGTCCCCTGCATGAAGTCAGTGAAGATTCCTGAGTAAGCAACGCCTAGATTTGTGCTGAATCAAGTGCTTAAAAAGATTCCCTTCGACTCCTGTTTTGTTGAGGGATACGGAGCGTCTATGCGTATAGACATCCGCTTCACCCGGTTTCCACCAGCCGATGTCGTCGGATGCCCCGCCTGCTCTTTCCGCAGGAGGTTCCCCGTCAAGCCAAACCGGCGTCGGGCGGTGTGGCGGATCAGCTCCGCCCGGACGACCTCACCGTCCGCCGAACAGCTGGAGCATCTCCGGCTGGAGGAGCCGCCCTGTCCGCTGCGGCGCTCAGCGGGCCTCGGTCACCAGGGAAAACGCGGTACTGGCGAAGCTAGATCGGCGCCGCCCCTGACGTAGCGGGCTGCCGGGCGCCCATGCCGGCGCCGAGCCGCAGCCGTTTGAGCATCAGCGCGTTGACGGCCACCAGCACCGAACTGCCGGACATCGACAGCACGGCGAGGATTTCAACCACCCCCTGATCATCATCACCACGGCGTTGACGCTGAGCATCGTGGTCTCGGGGTTCATCCTGCTGTGGATCCGGCTGGCGCGGGATCTGAAGACGTTCCGGGCCTCGCGGCGCGCCGCCCGGCCGGAGTGACGCCACCCGCGCGACGGCCCGCGCGACGCCTCAGCAGGGCGCGGGCGACGCCGCCGGCTTCCGGGAGAGGGCCCAGATCAGATACAGGGACGCCGCCGCGCCGCCGAAGCAGAAGACCGAGATATAGGCCCACTGGAAGAAGCCGACGGTGACCGCCAGCACCAGCGCCACCAGGCCGCCGAACACCCTTGCCGTGCGATCCGTCGAAAGCAGCAGCGGGACGATGATGATCGTGACATAGACAAGGTAGGTCATGGGCCGGCCGATGACCGCGTCGAGCAGTTCGGTGTCGCTGTAGCGGATCGCGCGGGGCAGCAGGGTGACCTGCAGCCAGCCCTCGTGGACCAGATAGGGAATGAACTGAACCGCCCCCAGGGCGGCCCCGGCGACCGCGAACACCAGATAGGCCGCGCGCCGCCGGTGCGGCTCGATGAAATACACCGAGACCGGCAGCCAGATCGGCCAGGCCACCCAGGCGAAGAACATATAGGCGAGGGAATAGAGGCGGGCGCCCTCCGGATCGCCGCCGGAGCCCGCCACCCAGATGAACCCCTCCATCAGTTGCTGGAGGCCCAGAAGGATCGGCAGAGCGGCCAGCATGGCGTAGCGCGGATCACGCCTCAGCGCCGTCGCCACGGTGAAGCCGCCGGTCGGGATCAGCAGGGCGGCGGCGGCGAAGCTCACGGGCGCCGACAGGCACATCTCGTCATCCGTTTCATCAGGCAGGCGATCATCTTGGCGCCCCGGGGGACCGCGCGCAAGGCGCGGCGACATCGATCCCCCCGCCGTAAGCATTCCGTGCGAGCGGCGTCATACGCACGACCGGATCGAGGCCGGACGCTGACGGACGGACGAGGAATCGATGCGCTGGGCGGAGACATGGCGGGGCGGCTACGGGCCGTTGGTGCGGAGCCCGGAGACCGTCGAGCGGTTGGCCGCGACGACCGACCGCCTCGTGCGGCGCGGCGTCTGGCCGGACGAGGAGTCGGTCCACCGTCTGCTGGCCGCGGCTGATCGGCTGGCCAGCGCCGCTCTGTGGCTGGTGGCGCACATGACCTACGCGCGCCGCGTGGACCTGTCCGGCGCGACCCTGCCGGCGGAGGCCTTCAAGGCCGCGCCGGAGGGACATACCGGGGGATCGCTGAACATGGTCCCGGCCTTCGTGGGCTATCTGCTCGCCAATGCGCTGTCCGGGGGAACGCGCGCCTGGATCATGGGGCAGGGCCACTGCGTCGCCGCCGTGGAGGCGGTCAACGCCCTGACCGGGGACGTCTCGCCGGGACAGAAGGGTCGCTACGATCGCTCCGACGCCGGCCTGTCCCAGCTGGCGGCCGACTTCTACAGCTATGCGATCGGTCCCGACGGCCGCCCCGCGGTTCCCCTCGGCAGTCACGCCGGCCCCGGGACGGCGGGCGCCGTCTCGGAGGGCGGCTATCTCGGCTTCGCCGAGCTCGAATATGTCCACATGCCGCTGCGCGGCGAGAGCCTGGTCGCCTTCCTGAGCGACGGCGCCTTCGAGGAGCAGCGCGGCTCGGACTGGTCGCCGCGCTGGTGGCGGGCGGAGGACTGCGGCCTCGTCACGCCCGTCATGATCCTCAACGGACGCCGCATCGAGGAACGCACCGAGATCGCCCAGGACGGCGGCGCGGACTGGCTTGACCGCCACCTGCGCCTGAACGGGTTCGATCCGATCGAGATCGACGGCCGCGACCCCGCCGCCGTGGCCTGGGCCATCCTGGAATCCGAAGAGCGGCTGAAGCGTTTCACCGCCGATCCCAACCGCCTCTATCCGGCGCGGCTGCCTTATGTGGTCGCCCGCACCGTCAAAGGCTTCGGCTTTCCCGGGGCGGGGACCAACCGGGCCCACAACCTTCCGCTGGAGGGAAACCCGCACACCGATTCAGCGGCGCGCGCCGCCTTCAACGCCGCCGCCGCCGCCCTCTTCGTGCCGCCGCGCGAACTCGAGGCCGCGCTCGGCGCCCTGGCGACGCATGAACTGCAGCGCCGTCCGCTCGAGAGCGGCCATCCGGCCGCGCGGCGAGCGCCGCCGGCGCCGGTCCGGCCCGCGCCGTCTCCGGAGGCCGGACCGCGTTCGCCCATGGCGGCGATCGACGACTGGTTCGTGTCGTTCGTCGACGCCAATCCGGGCCTGCGCGTCCGGCTCGGCAACCCGGACGAACTCCGCAGCAACGGCATGGGACGGACGCTCGAGCGGCTCCGCCACCGGGTGAACCGCCCGGAGCCGGGCCTGCCGGAAGCGGTGGACGGGGCCGTCGTCACGGCCCTGAACGAGGAGGCCGTGGCCGGCGCGGCCCTGGGCAACAAGGGCGGCCTCAACCTGATCGTCAGCTACGAGGCCTTCGCCGTGAAGATGCTGGGTCTGCTGCGCCAGGAGATCCTCTTCGCGCGGCGGCAGCGGGAGATCGGCGTCCCGCCGCAATGGCTGAGCGTGCCGCTGGTCGCCACCTCCCATACCTGGGAGAACGGCAAGAACGAACAGTCGCATCAGGATCCGACCCTGGCCGAGGCGCTGCTCGGGGAGATGTCCGACACCGCGCGGGTGCTGTTCCCGGTCGACGCCAACAGCGCCGTGGCCGCGCTTCGCGGCGTCTACGGCGGCCGCGGCGAGGTCGCCTGTCTCGTCGTCCCGAAACGGATCGGGCCCTGCCTGGTCGACGCCGCCGCCGCCGAGGCCCTGTGGGCGAGGGGCGCGGGGGTGATTCACGGCGACCCGGCCGCGGCCGAGATGCAGATCGTCGCGGTCGGCGCCTATCAGGCCCGAGAAGCCATCGCCGCCGCCGTCCGGCTGGAACGGAGCGGCCGCCGGGTCTGCGTCGTGGCCCTGCTCGAGCCGGGCCGGTTCCGGGCCCCGCGCGACGAGATCGAGGCGAGGCATACCGCGTCGCCCGAGGACCTGGAGGCCTGCTTCCCCGAGCGCCTGCCGCGCCTGATCCTGACCCATACGCGGCCCGAGCCCATGCTCGGCCTGCTGCGCCGCCTCGACGGCGGACCCCGACGCACCCGGGCCCTGGGCTACATCAGCCGCGGCGGAACCCTCGACACCCCGGGCATGCTGTTCGCCAACCGGTGCACCTGGGCCCATGCAGCGGTTGCCTGCGCGGACCTCCTCGGCGCCGACGCGTCCGGCGTTCTCACCCCCGCGGAACTGGCCGCCGTTCGCGGCGACGCCCACCCCCGCATCCTGCAAGTCTCACCCCCGGAAGGATCTTCCTCGTGATCAGTCTCACCAGCCTCGGCGGCGCCGGCACCGTCACCGGATCAAAACACCTGCTGGAGGCGGACGGCCGCCGCATCCTGGTCGACTGCGGCCTGTTCCAGGGCCTCAAGACCCTGCGCGAACAGAACTGGGCCCCCCTCCAGGTCGAGCCCTCAAGCATCGACGCGGTGGTGCTGACCCACGCCCACCTGGACCATTCCGGCTATCTGCCCAAACTGGTCAAGGACGGATTCCGCGGACCCATCCTGGCCAGCGCCGCCACACGGGACGTGGCGGAAATCATCCTGCGCGACAGCGGCCATATCCAGGAGAAGGACGCCGAGCAGGCCAACCGCTACGGCTACGGCAAGCACAAGCCGGCCTTGCCGCT
>NZ_DLMO01000022.1:346-18408 GCF_002479325.1 Brevundimonas sp. UBA7534 | reverse complement strand
TTCCGTTATGACGATGTTAAGGACGATCTGGTCCTGTTGGAGGTCAACACGCAGCCCGGCATGACGCCGACCTCGCTCGCTCCCGAGCAGGCCGCCCATGTCGGAATGAGCTACGAAGACCTGGTTCGGTGGATGGTGGAGGACGCCTCATGCCCGCGGTAGTTCGCGGCGGTCGGCGACAGAATTCGGCGCAGTCCCCCCGCCGCGCGGCAGGCTCCGCGCAGGGCCGGGGTCGCGGCGGCGCCCGTCAGGGCGGCGGGGCCGTTCCCGGCAAGATGGCCGCCATCGGCCGTGTCGACCTGTCTCCCCGCGCGGTGATGATCGCCCTGGCGGCCGGCGCCTTGGTGGTGGCCGGGGTGCTGGCCACCGGCGCGCGCGCCGAGCGGATCGGCCAGTCCGTCTCTGGCGGCGTGGACCATCTGACCGCCGGCATGGGCCTGACGCTGAAGCGGGTGCACGTCACCGGCGCCTCGGCCGAGGCCGAGCCCGTCATCCAGCGCGCCCTGGGCCTGACCGCCGGCCAGCCCATCGTTGGCCTGGACCTGGACGCCTTGCGACAGCGGGTCCAGTCGGTGGGCTGGGTCAAGGAGGCGCGGGTGGTGCGCCTGTTGCCTGACACCCTGATCGTCGAGGTCAAGGAGCACGACCGCCTGGCGGTCTGGCAGGTCGACGGCCAGATCAAGGTGATCGACGCGGCCGGCAAGGTGATCGAGGGGGCTGACGCGCGTCGCTATCCTGTCCTGCCGCTGGTGGTCGGACGCGGCGCCGACGCCGCGGCCGGCGAGATTCTGCCCCTGTTGAGCCAGCGCCCGCGCCTGATGGGCCGCATCGACGCCCTGGTGCGGGTCGACGAACGCCGCTGGGACCTGCGGCTCAAGGACGGCGGCCTGATCCAGCTGCCCGCCGTCGAACAGGAGGCGGCGCTTATCCGCCTGGACGCGCTGGACCAGCGCGAGCGGCTGCTGGACCTGGGGTTCGCCCGGGTCGATCTGAGAACGCCTGAAGCGGTCGCGGTGCGACCGACCGGCGACGTCTGACGAAGGGACACGGACCGGCATGGGCGGCAAGCAACGGATGGCGGCGAACGATCAGGGCCGGGGCATGGACTCCCGCGGCGGACGCGCGCCCGTGGTCGCCGCCCTGGACATCGGCCATTCCAAGGTCTCCTGCTTCATCATGAAGCCCGACGGCGTGCGCCACGCCGACCGCACCATCCGCGTGGCCGGCGCCAGCCACGTCCAGTCCAAGGGCGTCAAGGGCGGGGCGATCATCAACATGGACGAGGCCGCCCAGGCCATCGGCCATGCCGTCGAACGCGCCGAGCGCGCGGCCCAGAGCCCGGTCTCGGGCGTGGTCGTCACCACCGCCATGGGCCAGATGGCCAGCCACCGCGTCCAGGCGCGCGTCTCGCTGGGGGCCAACCCGATCGGCGACGCCGACCTGGCGCGCGCCATAGGCATGGCCCTGGCCCAGATCCGCCTGCCCAACCGCCGGCCGATCCACGTCCTGCCCATCGCCTGGTCGGTGGACGGGGCGCGGGGCGTCCACGATCCGCGCGCCATGCGCGGCGGCTCTCTGGGCCTGGACCTTCTGGTCGTGTCCATGTCCGAAAGCGTCTTTACGACCCTGAGCCATTGCCTGGAGCTGGCGCACCTGGACCTGCAGGGCGTCGCCGCCGCGCCGGTCGTCTCCTCGCTGGCCGCCCTGGAGGACGACGAGATGGACCTGGGCTGCGTCTGCATCGACATGGGCGGCGGCTCCACCAGCGCCGCGGTCTGGGGCGGCCGGTCCCTGCTGCACATCGAAAGCCTGAACGTCGGCGGCGATCATGTCACCTCCGACATCGCGCGCGGCCTGTCGACCTCCAAGGCGGGCGCAGAGCGGCTGAAAACCCTGCACGGCTCGGCGATGGCCAGCGCCAACGAGGATCGCGAGATGCTGGAGGCCCCGCCGCGCGGCGAGGATTCGTCGGCCGGTCCCGTCGTCGTGCCCCGCGCCATGCTCAAGACCGTCATCGCCCCGCGTGTGGAAGAGACGCTGGAGCTGCTGCGCGATCGGCTGAAGACCGCCGGCGTGGGTCTGGAGCCAGGCGCCGGCCTGGTCCTTACCGGCGGCGCCAGTCAGCTGAACGGCGTCCGCGAACTGGCGGTCCGCGTCTTCGACCGCCCTCTCCGCCTTGGAAAACCCCAACGGGCGCCACATTTGGCCGACGCCGCCTCCGGCCCCGCCTTCTGCGCCACCTCCGGCGTCCTCCTCCGCGCCGCCTACGGCCCGCGCGAGGCGGTCTCCGCCCGCAAGCTGATGGCCCGCCAGATCACCGCCGCCGACGCCCCCAGAGTGCACCGCGGCAACGTCGTCGGCCGCGTGGCGGGGTGGCTGCGGGATAACCTCTGACAAACCGTCCAGCGCTGCTAACGATGTTCGCCGTGTCGTGACCGAAGTGTGTCGTAGGTGTGACGCGTGTGGCGGAAAAACGGCCTCGCGCAACGATGGTACATTGCCTGTCGTAGGTGGGGGCCTCTAGATTGATCCTTTATCGAGCGTTGCTCAGCTTCGCTTGAGTGGGGTCATTCAGAGGACACGGATCGTAGTGAACACCGTCGTTAAGAACCAGCTGCTCAGCAGCACCATCGTTGCGGGCGCGTTGGGCATTCTGGCCTTTGCTCCTGCCGCGTTCGCACAGTCGCAGCAAAACTCGGCTTCCGGCGCTTCGCAGGAAAGCGAGGCCGCCGAGGTCGAGGCGATCGTCGTTACGGGCACGCGCATTCGTTCTAACGCGTTCACCGCAAGCTCGCCCGTCCAGATCATCACATCCGAGAACACGGATCTTCGTGGCATACCCGATGCTGCACAGGCGCTGTTGAGCTCCACCCTCGCTTCATCTTCGTTCCAGATCAACGATCAGTTGTCGGGGTATGTGACCGCCGGTGGCCCGGGCACCCAATCTGTGGCTCTGCGCGGCCTGGGTCCACAGCGCACCTTGACGCTGCTGAATGGCAAGCGCGCGGGTCCCGCCGGTACGCGCGGCCAGGTGCAGGCGTTCGACCTTAACGTCATTCCTGGCTCGCAAATCGAACGGACGGAAATTCTGAAAGACGGTGCGTCGTCGGTCTACGGCTCTGACGCCGTGGCTGGCGTGATCAACATCATCACGCGGACCGACATTGATGGCGGCGAGATGAGCGCCTTTTACAGCCAGCCCCTCGAGGATGGCGGCGAGCAGGTTCGCATCGATGGCGTGTTCGGCAAGACGTGGGATCGCGGATACGCCAATATCGCGGCAGAGTATGCTAAGACATTTGAGTTGGTTCGCGGAGATCGGGATTACACCTCCTGTAACACCGATTATCTGTTCGCCTACGATAATCCCAACCGTCGTGTGGACTACATCGACCCGTTCACCGGCGACTATAAGTGCTACAACCTGAACTCGAACTATGTGGCGTTGCTGACGTCGGGTATGAACATTGTTCGCAATGTTCCCGGTTACGTATACCCCACTGTCGCTCAGGGCAATAACTCCCCCGTGGCTGGCTGGTCCAGGTTCAACCGCAACGGTTATCCCGACACCTTCCTCTATACGCCTTCCGACAACGATTTTGTTCAGGACTCGACCGTCATCAGTCCGCGCGAAAGCTACACATTGAACTTCAACGGTGGGTTCAAGGTCGCTCCGCGCGCTGAGCTTTACACGGAGTTGCTGTACAACCGCCGCGAATCCGAGACGCGCGGCGCAGCGCAAATTTTCCCGAGCTTTGCGCAACGCAACGTCGTGAATGGTGCGCCTAATAACTTGCCGGCGTCGAACCCCAACAACCCGTTCGGCCAACCTGTTCAATATGTGATCCCGTACGCGTCGAATACCTATCAGACAGTCGACTACTACCGTGGCGTGGCGGGAATCCGGGGTGATTTCGATGCGTTTGGATCGACCTGGGATTTCGATCTGTATGGGCAATACTCCTACAGCGATGCGGTCTATAATTTCGGACCTCGGATCTACCTTGATCGTTTCCTTGCACTAAACAGCCCCAATGTCGCCTGTACGGACAATCCGCGCGGCGGGAATTTCTCCAACTTCAGCTGCGCCGACATGCCCAACGGCATCGCTTGGACGTCGGAACGTGTCCTGTCGGGCGATTTCAACGAAGCCGAGCGTGACTTCCTGTTCTTTGAAGAGGAAGGCACCACGACCTACGAGCACGCCTATGTGGAAGGTGTGATTTCGACGCCGGATCTGTTCACTCTGCCGGCCGGCGATGTTGGCGTCGCCCTGGGCTTCCAGTTCCGCCGCGAAGAGTTGGATGACACGCCGGGCTATCAGGCGGCCAATCGCAACATGGCGCTCTTCAGCTCCGCCGGCCGCACCGCGGGATCGGATACGATCAAGGAAGTGTTCGGCGAAGTGGAGATGCCGCTGCTGAAGGGAATGCCCTTCATTCAACTGCTGACCCTGAACGCGTCCGGTCGCATTTCGGATTACGATTCCTACGGCAACAGCGAGACCTATAAGGTCGGCCTGAACTGGGAGCTTTCGTCTGAGTTCCGTGTTCGCTCCGCTTACGGCACGTCGTTCCGCGCTCCTGCGCTCTACGAGCAGTTCCTGGGCGCTCAGATCGGCTACTCCGGACAGACGGCGGACCCGTGCTACAACTACACCGAGAACGACAACATCGAGCCGGCTATTCTCCAGGGCTGTATTGCTGATGGCGCGTCCACCACGCTCGGCGGTTCCTCCATCGCGGTGTCTTCCGTGGGCGGCCGCGATTTGCTGGAAGCGGAAACGGCGGACAACTTCAGCGCGGGCATTGTCTGGACGCCCGCGTTTGCTCCGCTGAGCGTGGCGCTCGATTATTACGATATCTCGATCGAGAACGCTGTTAGCCAACTCGGCGTCGGTGAAATCATCCGTCGTTGCTATCGCGGTCAAACGGGCTTCTGTTCGTTGTTCACGCGTGTCGACAATCCCGGCGGCGCTGATGACGGCAAGCTCGCGACGGTCGACAACGCCTATGTCAACGTGGCGGAACAGGCTGGTCGCGGTCTCGACCTTCAGATCCGCTGGACCCAAGACCTGTCGTTCGGTCGCCTGACTCTTGAGACGGAGCATTCCTACAAGCTCGAGGACACCGAAACGGTTCTGGGAGACACGACGGATTTCCGCAACGACACGTTTAACTATGGTGGTCCGGCTTACTCCGGCAACTTCTCGGCGACTCTGAGCCGGGGACCGTGGACGGCGTTCTACCGTGTCGATCTGATCGGTCGCGGCTCTGATATCGACGAACAGGGCGGCGGCACGGAAATCCTGGCTAACGCCAAATACGCAGATCTCCCGAACGGAATCTCGGGGACGGACTGCACGCAACTGAACAGCTACTGCACGATCTACACCTTCACGACCGGCTTCTACGACAACCACTCGGCCTCGCTGCGTTACGACGGCGGCGGCTGGTCCACGACGCTGGGCGTGCAGAATCTGTTTGATACGCCTCCGCCCGTCGCCGGTGTCGGTCTGTTCCGCGTCGGTAACGCCGCGCTGAACGGCTACGACATGCGCGGTCGGCGCGTGTCGCTGCGGTTCACGAAGAACTTCTGATCTTCGCGAAGATAAGATGAAGCGTGAAAAGCCCTTGGGAGAGTATCCCAAGGGCTTTTTGTTGGGCGCGTTCGGGCTTCGTTGGTCAAGCCCGCGGGCGGCACTCGGCGGCTGCCGGGAAGGAGGGACTACGTCCGGCCAAGGCGCGCGCCAAAAATCCGATCAAAATCTGCGGCCAAGCTATTTTTGGGCCTGCGAGCGAACCCGACTCACATTATCGCCGTAACCTTCTCTTAACCCTCATGGGCGCACTCCTTAACACGCTCATAACCAATGCGATTCGGCGGGGCGTTCGCTTGGTTTCCGAGGGCAGGGTCGGAAGGTCGGAAAAAGAATGTCACTCTCGCTGGTCAAGCCTCAAGCCACTGAATTGAAGCCCCGGATCGTCGTGTTCGGCGTCGGCGGGGCGGGCGGCAACGCCGTCAACAACATGATCGACGCCGGCCTCGAAGGGGTCGAGTTCGTCGTCGCCAACACGGACGCCCAGCACCTGTCGTTCGCCAAGACCGACCGCCGGATCCAGCTGGGCGAGACCATCACCCAGGGCCTGGGCGCCGGCGCCCACCCCGAGGTCGGCATGAACGCCGCCGAGGAATCCGCCGACGAGATTCACCAGCATCTCGAAGGCGCGCACATGGTCTTTATCACCGCCGGCATGGGCGGCGGCACCGGCACGGGCGCTGCGCCCATCATCGCCAAGTGCGCGCGTGATCGCGGCATCCTGACCGTCGGCGTGGTGACCAAGCCCTTCACCTTCGAGGGCCGCCACCGGATGCGCCTGGCCGACGCGGGCGTGGCCGAGCTGCAGCGCTATGTCGACACCCTGATCGTCATTCCGAACCAGAACCTGTTCCGCGTCGCCAACGAGCGCACGACCTTCGCCGACGCCTTCGGCATGGCCGACCAGGTTCTGCACTCGGGCGTGCGTTCGATCACCGACCTGATGATCCTGCCGGGCCTGATCAACCTGGACTTCGCCGACGTGCGCGCCGTCATGTCCGAGATGGGCAAGGCGATGATGGGCACCGGAGAGGCCTCGGGCGACGACCGCGCCCTGCTGGCCGCCCAGAACGCCATCGCCAATCCGCTGCTGGACGAGACCAGCCTGAAGGGCGCCAAGGCCGTGCTGGTCAACATCACCGGCGGCCTGGACATGACCCTGCTGGAAGTCGACGAGGCCGCCAACGCCATTTCGGCCGAGGTGGACGGCGACGCCAACATCATCTTCGGCGCCGCATTCGATCCGGCGCTGGAAGGCAAGATCCGCGTCTCGGTGGTCGCCACGGGCATGGACGAGGGCGAGGTCAAGCGCATCGAGCCGATCGCGCCCGCGACCGGGACCGGTTCGCCCCTGGCCAACCACGACGCCCGTCGTTCGGCCGGCGGCCTTTATGGAACCGCAGCCCAACGCCCCGAGCCCGCCCGCGACGCCTGGCGCGAGCCGACCCGCGCCGAGGCGACACGTGCGCCTGAGCCGACCGTCGCCCCCGCCGCTCCCGCTTACGAGCCGCCCGTGGCCCGCGCGCCCGAGCCCGCCCCCGCGCCGGAGCCGCGTATCGAGGTTCGCCCCGAGCCGGTGATCCGCGTGGCGGACGAGCAGCCCCAGGCGCGCAGCCTGGATCCGATCGTCGATCCGTGGGTCGAGGAATACGAGACGACGCGCAAGCCTGCTCCGTCACAGCCGGCCGCCCAGGCCGACTTGTATGATCGCGCCGAGCCGGTTGACGACTATGACGACCGGGATCATCGCCGCAGCGGCTGGAGCCTGTTCGGCCGCAAGCGGGCGCAGGCTCCGCAACCGACCTATGCGCCGCGCCCGACCGCGGGCGCCCGAACGGCCGCCCAGCCGGCACCCGAGCCGGAGGCCGGTCAGGCCGACGACGATCTGGAGATTCCCTCTTTTCTCCGACGTCTGGCGAACTAGGCGTTAGGACCGACAAGTCCTGATCTGGAAAGGGCGGCCGCAGGGTCGCCCTTTTTCATTTGCGTGGGCCCTCATTGTCGCCCCGGCTACGGAAACAATCCGAAACCCGACTTTCATTTTCTCCTTGCTGGCCGGCCGCTAGATCAGCGGTGAGGCGCAATCCGCACGCAGAGGCGGAAGCGCGCAGACAGAGAGTTTGAGCTTGCCGGTCATCCACGACCATCACGAACGCACCCTCGTCGCGCCTGCGATCATCGCCGGCGTGGGCGTGCACACGGGCCGCCGCGTACGCCTGGCCGTGCGTCCCGCCCCGGCCGGAACGGGCATCGTCTTCGTGCGGACCGACGTGACGGACCGCGACAACCGCATCCCTGTGTCGGGCGAGGCGGTGGTCGATGCGCGACTGAACACCATGATCGCCAACGCCGACGACGTGCGGCTGTCGACCATCGAGCACCTGATGGCGGCCTTCGCGGCCCTGGGCGTGTCCAACGCCGTCATCGAGGTCGACGGACCCGAACTGCCGATCCTGGACGGGTCGGCGCGGGACTTCGTCAACCTGCTGGACCGGGCGGGCTTCCGTCGTCAGCCGACGCCGGTGCGCTACATCGAGATCCTGGAGCCGATCCAGGTGGAAGAGGGCGACAAGCGCGCCGCGCTCCTGCCCTGCGATCGCTACGAGATGCGCATGGAGATCGACTTTCCGTCGGCCGCCATCGGCAACCAGGTGGTGGACTTCGTCGTCGACGAGGCGACCTTCCGCACCGAGATCATGGCCGCGCGCACCTTCGGCTTCGCCCATGAGGTGGAGGCCCTGCGCCAGGCCGGCCTGGCCCGCGGCGGCTCGCTGGAGAACGCCGTGGTCATCGACGGCGACGACATCCTGAACCCCGGCGGCCTGCGCATGGAGCGCGAGTTCGTGCGGCACAAGGCGCTGGACGCCATCGGCGACCTCTATGTGCTGGGCGCGCCGATCCTGGGCCGGTACGAAGGCTACAAGGCCGGACACGCCCTGAACAACAAGCTGGTCCGCGCCCTTCTGGCCGCGCCGCACGCCTGGCGCGAGGCCGTCCGCGTACCGGAACTGGCCCAGGCGGGCTAAACCCGGATCACCGAGATCAGCCGGCCGAAGTCCGTTTCTCCCCGCTGGAAGGCCCGGCGGTTCGAATAGAAGCGGTCGGCGTCGGCGCAGGTGTCGTGGCCGGTCCAGACGGCTTGGCGCACCCCGGCTTGCTGCAGTCGCCACAGGACGAAGCCGGGCAGGTCGAACTGGCGCTTGTCGAGGGTCGCCCCCGGGCGGAAGAAACGGTCGCTGCCGGGATCGTGGTGGGTGAACCTGTCCTGGAAGTCCTGACCAACCTCATAGCTGTCCTGGGCGATGCAGGGGCCGACGACGGCCAGCATCCGATGGGGCGCCGCGCCCAGGGCCTCCATAGCCGCGACGGCCGAATGCACGATGCCGCCCAGTGCGCCCTTCCAGCCGGCGTGGACGGCGGCGACGATGCGCGTCTCCGGGTCGGCCAGCAGAACCGGCGCGCAGTCGGCGGTCAGGACCGAACACAGCACGCCCGGCTCGGCCGTGACGACGGCGTCGCCCTCGGGTCGGTCGCCCCGCCAGGGCCCCTCGGCCACGCGGGCGACGGCGGAATGAATCTGATAGCAGCCGTTCAGGTGATCGAGGTCCGCGCCCATTGCTTCAGCGACGCGGCGACGGTTCTCGATAACGGCGGCTGGATCGTCATTGGAGCCGACGCCGGTGTTCAGCCCTTCGTAAACGCCGGACGAGATTCCCCCCGCCCGCGTGAAGAAGCCGTGGGCGATGCCGGCCGCGCTCAGCAGCGGGTGGGTGATGGGGGTAGGCGGGGTCATGCGTCCCATCCGGGCGCGACCAGCGAATGGGGCGAGAAGATAGCGGCGGCCTTGAACAGGGTTCCCATCTGGTCCTCGGCGGTCAGGCGGTTCAACTGGCGCTCGATCACCGGCGCGGCGTCCGGGCGTCCCCGCTTCAAGGCTTCGGCGCGATGTTCGATCCCCAGTCGCTTGAGGAATTCGCCCTGGCCCAGGCAGCCGGTCACGTCGGCGCCGGCGCGGACGGCGGCTTCAAGCACGGTCGGAAAGTCGGCCCACTGGGTCAGATCGGCCTGCCCCGGCGCGTCCAGCGGATCGACCTTTGCATGGCGGCGCAGGGCCTGAAGCGTGTCGCCGGCCTCGGGCCGCGCGCGGCCGTAGTCGATCAACAGGGCCGCGCCGGACGCCGCACGCACCAGGGCGCCCAGGTCGCGGCCGAAGGCGGCCTGCTGATCCGAAATCTCGACCGTCTGGCCCGCCTGAACCTCGAACGCCGGGCGGACGAACCCGCCGGTGATCGCCGACAGGCCGAACACCAGGTCGTTCTCGTCGGTGACGCCGATGCGCCGCTCGAACCAGCCGTCGTCGGTGCGCACGAACTGGCGCGCGGGCAGGCAGTCCAGAACCTCGTTGGCGATCAGCACGACGGGGGCGTCGATTTCCACCTGGGTCAGGTCGCGCACCCAGCGCGGGGCGACGTCGGCCCCCGCCAGCGCCCGCGCCTGCAGATCGCGCAACGGCCCGCTGGGTTCGATCAGGATCAGATCGACCGCCTCCAGAAAGCCCGGCGCCAGGCGGGCGGCGCGCAGGACGTCGCTCATCAGCGTACCGTCGCCGGGACCGACCTCGACCAGCCGCAGCCGCTCGGGCGCGCCCAGACGGTTCCAGGTCTCCACCGCCCACAGACCGATCAACTCGCCGAACATCTGGCTGACCAGGGGAGCGGTGATGAAGTCGCCGCCTTCCCCCAGCGACGGCCGGGTGGCGTAATAGCCGTCCTGCGGATCGTGCAGGCAGCGGGTCACATAGTCGGCCACCGTCATCGGCCCGGTCAGGGCGATTTCGCGCGCCAGCCTGGCCTTCAGGCTCATGCGACGACGGGCGGGCGGCTCCGGGCCCGCCAGATCAGCCACAGACCGACCAGGACCATCGGAATCGACAGCATCATACCCATCGTCAGTCCCAGCGGGAAGTCGGGCATGCCGTAGTCCGGCTCGCGCACATTCTCCAGCAGGGCGCGGCAGACGCCGTAGCCGACCAGGAACAGGCCGGTGACATAGCCCGGCTTCATCAGCAGCCGCCCCTTCCACACCGCCAGCGACAGCAGGCCGAACAGGACGATTCCCTCCAGCCCCGCCTCATAGAGTTGGCTGGGATGGCGCGGCGCGTCGCCGGCCGGGCAGAATCCGTACATCTGCTGAATGCGGTCGTTGCAGAAGCGAATGGCCCAGGGGACCGTCGTCTCGCGGCCCCACAGCTCGCCATTGATGAAGTTGGCCAGTCGGCCGAAGCCCAGGCCGATGGGCACCACCGGCGCCACCAGATCGCCGATCCGCAGCATGTCGATCTTCTGCGCGCGCGAGAACAGGACGATGGCCAGGGCCACGCCCAGGAAGCCGCCATGGAAGCTCATGCCGCCGGTCCACAGCTGGAACAGCTCGAAGCGTTCGCCCAGCGTGTCGCCGGTGAACAGCTGGGCGTACATGACCGGCTTGTAGAACAGCGCATAGCCCAGTCGCCCGCCCAGGATGATGCCCAGCACGATCCACAGCACCAGGTCGTCCAGCTGCGCCGGCGTCATCGGCGGCCGCCCGCCCCACAGCCGGTCGGTCTTGACCAGACGGGTGGCGTACCACCAGCCCAGGACGATGCCCGCCACATAGGCCAGGGCGTACCAACGGATCGGCAACGGTCCCAGATGGATCAGGACCGGATCGAATTCGGGAAAGGGCAAGTCGCACCTCGAAGCTGGATCGCCGCCCGCTTTAGCAAGCGTCGCCGCCTGCGTCGCCTGCGAAGGTGACGGCTTGTTGGCGGGCGGCTAGGCTCGCGTCATGTCCGAACCCGAGAACGAACCCCAGACCACCCGCGCCCGCTGGTCCCTGATCGGCCCGGGCATCGTCGTGGCCGCCACGGGTGTCGGCGCAGGCGACCTGGTCGCCACCCTGATCGCGGGCTCGCGCTTCGGCTACGCCCTGCTGTGGGCCGCGATCGTCGGGACGGTCATAAAGATCGCCCTGGCCGAGGGCGTGGGCCGCTGGACCCTGGCCAGCGGGCGGACGATTTTCGACGGTTGGTCGTCGCTGGGCGGCGGCTGGTTTGGAGGACGGCTGAACTGGGCGGGCGTCTATTTCGGCCTCTATGTCGTCATCTGGGGCTTCGTCTATGGCGCAGCGGCGATGACGGCGACGGCTCTGCCGCTGGCTGCCCTTTTCGGCGGCGACCTGAAGGTGTGGGGCGTGCTCAGCGGCGTGATCGGGCTCGCCTTCGTCTGGTTCGGCGGCTACGGCCTGTTCGAGAAGGTGATGACGGGCCTGGTCGGGCTGATGTTCGTCACCGTCGTCAGCCTGGCGGTCATCGTGGCGCCCGATCTTCCGGCGCTGATGACGGGCATGGTTCCGACGCTGCCGCAGGGGTCGGTCTTCTATACCCTGGGCCTGATCGGCGGGGTCGGCGGCACGATCACCATGGCGGCCTACGGCTATTGGGTGAACGCCAAGGGCTGGCGCGGGCCTGGCTGGATGCGGGTCATGCGGCTGGACAACGGCGTGGCCTATGTCGTCACCGGCGTCTTCGTCATCGCCATGCTGATCGTCGGGGCGGAACTGCTGTATTCGGCGGGCATCGCCCTGAGAAGCGGCGAGCGGGGCCTGCTGGACCTGGATCAGGTGCTTCGCGACCGGTTCGGGCGGCCGATCTCCATCCTGTTCCTGGTCGGCTTCTGGGCCGCCACCTTCTCCAGCCTGATCGGCGTCTGGCAGGGCGTCAGCCTGATGTTCGCCGACTTCTACGGCCACGTCTCCGGCCGTTCACGCGGGCTGGAGCGGGGGATCGAGGGCGAAGGGCCCGTCGAGAAGACCTTGCCGTTCCGCGCCTATGCGATGTGGCTGACATTCCCGCCCATCGTCCTGCTGTTCATGGATCGGCCGTTCGGCCTGATCGTCGCCTATGGGGTGCTGGGCAGTCTGTTCATGCCCTTCCTGGCCGGGACGCTGATCTGGCTGCTGAACAGCGACAGAACGCCGCGTCCGTGGCGCAGCGGCTGGGCGTCGAACCTGCTTCTGGGCGCGGCGGCGCTGCTGTTCGCCCTGCTGGCGGGGAACGAACTGATCGGTCTGCTTCGACCGTAGCCGGCGCGATCATCGTCAGACCTTCACGATAGTCTCGGGGAACCGTCGCACATCCCCGCTAGGCGGATCGGGAAACCGCTTGGGGGATCGAGCATGAAGACGTCCGTCGCCGCCCTGATGGGACTTGTCGTGCTGGCCGCCTGGCCGGCCGTGGCCCAGGTGATGGCGCCGCCGGACCCCGATCCCGCGCCGCCGCCGGCCCATGCGCCGAACGGACGGTGGGCGGCCAGGGGCTGGGCCGATCGCATCGTGCTGAGCCCCGCCGCCGACGCCGCGCACGGAGCCGCCGTGGCCTGGCGCACCGATGTCCGACAGACGACCGCCGAGGCGCAGATCGCCGAGGAGATCGACGGCCCCCTGCTGGGATTTTCCGCCCGCACCGTCGCGGGAACGACCGCGCCGATCGAGAACGAGAACGGCCAGGCGCTCTATCACCAGGTGCGGTTCGAGGGGCTGGAGCCCGCCACCCGCTACGTCTATCGCGTCCGCGCCGCCGACGGCTGGAGCGAATGGCTGCCGTTCCGCACGGCGGCGGCCGATTTCGCGCCGTTCCGTTTCATCTATCTGGGCGACACCCAGAACGACATCCTCGAGATCGGCTCGCGCGTCATCCGCTCGGCCCTGAAGGAGGCCGGTCCCGCCGCCCTGGTCGTCCACGCCGGCGACTTGGTGGCCCAGCGCGAGACCAAGGTGCACGACGACGAATGGGGCGAATGGACCGAGGCGGGCGGTCGCGCCTTCGCCATGACGCCGCAGGTCCCCGCGACCGGCAATCACGAATACGTCGACCACATCCTGCCCGACGGGACGGAGTCGCGGGAGTTGGGGCCGCACTGGCCGCTGCAGTTCGCCTTGCCTCAAAACGGCGCGCCGGGGGCGGAGCAGACCAGCTATTTCGTCGACTACCAGGGCGTGCGGTTCATCGTGCTGGACGGCACGGCGGCCATCGACCTGGGCGCGTCCGAAAGCCAGACCCGCTGGCTGGATCAGGCGCTGGCCTCCAGCCCCGCGCGCTGGAACGTTGCTCTGTTCCATCAGCCGATCTACACCTGCGCCCGACCTGAGGACACCGAGGAACTGAAGACGGCGTGGAAGCCGATCTTCGACGCGCGCCGGATCGATCTGGTGCTGCAGGGGCATGATCACTGCTACGGCCGGGTGTCCGATCCCGCTGGCGCCGAGGCCTCGCGCGCCAACAGCGACGCCGGGCGACCGCAGGGGCCGGTCTATGTCGTCTCGGTCACGGGCTCGAAGATGTACGGCCTGAACGATCGCGCCGACACCCAGCCGGTCCGCGCCGCCGAAAACACCGAGCTCTACCAGCTGGTCGACGTCGAGGCGGATCGCCTGAACTTCCGCGCCTTCACCGCCACGGGGCGGCTCTATGACGCCTTTACCCTGGTGAAGGGCGAGGACGGGCTGAACCGGTTGATCGAAACGGATGAGACGTTGCTGGCGGCCCGTCGCTGCGACGGCGCGGCAGGGCCTGACGACCGCCCGTGCACGGCTGAGATCAAGGACTGAAGCCGCCGTTCTCGGCTTGGCTTGCCGTAGGGAAGGCTTTCGCTTACCCCTCCCGGCTCGATTCCAGGACGATGACGGACGAACCGCACATGACCCTCGCGCTTCTTTTCCCCGGACAGGGCAGCCAGGCGGTCGGCATGGGCGCGGCGCTGGCCGACGCCTTCCCATCCGCCCGCGACGTCTTCGCCGAGGTGGACGAAGCGTTGGGCCAGAAGCTGTCGGTCCTGATGCGCGAGGGGCCGGAGGACCAACTGACCCTGACCGAGAACGCCCAGCCGGCCTTGATGGCCGTGTCGCTGGCCGTGATCCGTGCGCTGAAGGTCGAGTTCGGCGTGGACGTTTCGCGGGCCGCCTTCGTCGCCGGCCACTCGCTGGGCGAATATTCGGCCCTGGCGGCGGCGGGCGCCCTGAGCGTGTCTGACACTGCCCGGCTTTTGAAGCTGCGCGGTCAGGCGATGCAGCGGGCCGCGCCGGTCGGCAAGGGGGCGATGGCGTCGCTGATCGGGCCCAAGACCGACCTCGCCTTGGCCGAGGCGGCCGCGGCGGCCGGCGCGGAAGTCGGCGTCTGCGTCGTCGCCAACGACAACAACGCCGGCAATATCGTCATCTCCGGCGACAAGGCGGCGGTGGACCGGGCCATCGAAAAGGCCAAGGAACTGGGCGCGCGGGCGATCCCGCTGAACGTCTCGGCGCCCTTCCACTGCCCGCTGATGCAGCCGGCCGCCGATGAGATGGCCGCCGCCCTGGCCTCGGCGAAGATCGTCGCGCCGGTCGTCCCGGTGGTCGCCAACGTCACCGCCCGCCCGGAAAGCGACCCCGAGACGATCCGCCGCCTGCTGGTCGAACAGGTCACCGGCCGTGTGCGCTGGCGCGAAAGCATGGAATGGATGGCCGGCGAAGGCGGCGTGACGCGCTTCGTCGAGGTCGGATCGGGCAAGGTGCTGACCGGCATGGCCAAGCGCATCGCGCCGGACGCCGAAAGCCTGCCGCTGAACACGCCGGAAGACCTGGAAACGTTCGCGAAGGCTCTTTGAGACCCGCTCATCCCGGCGAAAGCCGGGACCCAGAACTTTGGGCGATGAGCGTTTGAGTTTGTGCAGGAGTGGTGATCCCGGCCATCCTGCGCTTGAAAGCACTGGGTCCCGGCTTTCGCCGGGATGAGCGGAGAATTTGAATGTTCAATCTCGCAGGCAAGACCGCGCTGGTGACCGGCGCGACGGGCGGCATCGGCGGGGCGATCGCGCGGGCGCTGCACGCCCAGGGCGCGACCGTGGTGCTGTCGGGCACGCGTGAGGCCGTGCTGGCGGACCTGGCCAAGGAGTTGGGCGAACGGGCGCATTTCGCCACGGCCAACCTGTCGGACGCCGAGTCGGTCGACAATCTGGTCAATGCGGCGGAAACGGCGGCCGGCGCGCCGTTGGATATTCTCGTGGCCAATGCGGGCGTCACCAAGGACGGCCTGCTGATGCGGATGAAGGACGAGGACTTCGAGCACGTGCTCAAGGTCAATCTGGAAAGCTATTTCCGCCTGACCCGTGCGGCGGTGAAGGGCATGATGAAGCGTCGCGCCGGCCGCATCATCGGCGTGACCTCCGTGGTCGGCGTCACCGGCAACCCCGGCCAGACCAACTATTCGGCGTCCAAGGCCGGCATGATCGGCTTTTCCAAGTCGCTGGCCCAGGAGGTCGGCTCGCGTGGGATCACCGTCAACTGCATCGCGCCGGGCTTCATCGCCAGCCCCATGACCGACGTGCTGAACGAGCAGCAACGCGAGACCATCCTGGCCAAGATTCCCGCCGGTCGCCTGGGTTCGGGCGACGAGATCGCCGCCGCCGCCGTCTATCTGTGTTCGGACGAAGCCGCCTATGTCACGGGCCAGACCTTGCACGTGAACGGCGGCATGGCGATGATCTGACCGCGATCACGACACGCAACAGACTATTTCCCGCCCCGACGGCTGTGCTAAAGGGCGGTATGCATTGGCGGTTCGAGCCCTTTGGGCTTGCGTCGTCGGCGCTGCCGTGAGACGGCGATTTTTGATGAGACCCCGCCTCTACGGCGCATTTAAACAGGCAGAGAGACACTCATGTCCGACACCCTCGAGCGCGTTCGCAAGATCGTCATCGACCACCTGGACGCCGATCCGGACAAGGTCACGGAAAAGGCCAGCTTCATCGACGACCTGGGCGCCGACTCGCTCGACAACGTCGAGCTGGTGATGGCCTTCGAAGAAGAATTCGACATCGAAATCCCGGACGACGCCGCCGAACACATCCAGACGGTCGGCGACGCCGTGAAGTACATCGACGAAAAGTCGGCCGGCTGATTTCAGCCGCCGTCCGGCGATAGTCAGGGCCGCCCGGCGCTCCTAGCGGAGACGCCCGGCGGCCTTTACTGTTTCTGACCCGCGAATCCGGCTTCGGGATTTGCGTTGAATCGTAAGAGCGAAGGAGCGAACGCCATGCGTCGCGTCGTGGTGACAGGAATCGGCCTGCTGACCCCCCTGGGCTGGGGCGTCGAGAAAAGCTGGAATGGCATCGTAGAAGGGCGTTCGGGCATCGGTCCGATCACCGCTTTCGACGCCGAAGGTTACGCCTGCACCATCGCCGGAGAGGTTCCCAGCGTGGACGGGCGCGGCGGCGGCGGCGAGGGCGACTTCGACCCCGACCAGATCATGTCGGCCAAGGACAGGAAGCGCGTCGACGACTTCATCCTGTACGCCATCGCCGCAGCCGACGAGGCCCTGCACGACGCGAACTGGAAACCCGAAACCGACGAGGACAAGGAGCGCACCGGTGTCATGGTCGGCGCCGGCATCGGCGGCCTGGGCCCCATCGCCGACACCGCCATCATCCTGAAGGAACAGGGGCCGCGTCGTGTCAGCCCCTTTTTCATCCCCAGCGCCTTGATCAACCTGGCCGGCGGCCAGATCTCGATCCGCCACGGCCTTAAGGGGCCGAACCACGCGGTCGTCACCGCCTGCGCCACCGGCGCCCACGCCATCGGCGACGCGGCCCGGATGATCGCCCTGGACGACGCGGACGTTATGGTGTGCGGTGGGGCGGAAAGCTCGATCGTGCCGATCGGCATCGCGGGCTTTCTGGCCTGCAAGGCGCTGTGCACCGCCTATAACGACACGCCCGAAACGGCCTCGCGCCCCTATGACCGCGGCCACGCCGGCTTCGTCATGGGCGAGGGCGCCGGGATATTCGTGCTGGAGGAGTACGAGCACGCCAAGGCGCGCGGCGCCAAGATCTACGCCGAGGTCGTCGGCTACGGCATGAGCGGCGACGCCTATCACATCACCGCCCCGTCCGAGGACGGCGAGGGCGGCGAGCGGGCCATGAAGGCGGCGTTGAAGCGCGCAGGGCTGCAACCCTCCGACCTCGACTACGTCAACGCCCACGGCACCTCGACCATGGCCGACTGGATCGAACTGAAGGCCATAGAGCGGCTGGTCGGCGACCACGCCAAGGACCTGGCGGTGTCGTCCACCAAGTCGATGACCGGCCACCTTCTGGGCGCCGCCGGGGCCATCGAGGCGGCTTTCTGCGTCCTGGCCATCCGCGACCAGATCGCCCCGCCGACCATCAACCTGGACGATCCGGAACACGAGACGCCGATCGACCTGGTCCCGCACAAGGGCAAGCCGAGAAAGATTGATGTTGCGATGTCCAACAGCTTCGGCTTCGGCGGCACCAACGCCTCGGTGATCTTCAAGAAGGTCGTGGACTGAGATGTTCGGGCGCGGACGGGTCGAGAAGCGATCGGGCCTGACCGTCGCCCTGCTGACGGGTTCGGCGACCTTCGACCTGTT
>NZ_DLMO01000022.1:0-169 GCF_002479325.1 Brevundimonas sp. UBA7534 | reverse complement strand
CCTGTTCCTGATCGTGGCCCTGGCGGCGGTCTGGACGGTCTATTACGGCCCGGGTCCGGCCGCACGGCAGGGCGATTCGACCGTCGTGACCCTGCCCAGCGGCTCCAGCGTCTCGGCGATCGCCGCCCAGATGAAGGCGGCGGGCGTCATCCGCTCCCCGGACCTTTTC
>NZ_DLMO01000021.1 GCF_002479325.1 Brevundimonas sp. UBA7534 | reverse complement strand
GACGGGCGCCTGGTCCGAGGGTTCGGTGGTCGCGCACCCGGCGCTGAAGGCGAGGGCGCAGACCGCGGCGGCGGCCATCAACTGACGCTTCATGGGGTTCTCCTGAACAGCGCGCGCAGGAGAAGCGACCGCGACCGCCGCGTCAAGCGCGACGGTGCGGCCGGGCCGTGACGAGTCTGGTCAGGCCGCGCAGGCCTCGAAGCCGCGGCGCAGCTCGGCCTCGTCCAGATCGCGACCGATGAAGACGGCGCGGCTCCAGCGACGTTCCGCCGGACCCCAGGGTTGCTGCAGATCGCCCTCCAAGATCATGTGCACGGCCTGGAAGACCAGGCGGCGGTCCTCGCCCTGAACGTCGATGATGCCCTTGGCGCGCAGGATGTTCTGGCCCTGCTCGCCCAGCAGCCGGTCCAGCCAGGCGGTGAATTTCTGACCGTCCAGCGGCCGGTCCAGCGTCAGGGATACGCCCTTGATGTCGTCCTGATGAGCGTGGCCGCGCGGGCCGTGGTGGTGGTGGTGGTGGTGGTCAGGGCCGTGCTCATGGTGATCGTGGTCGTGGCCGCAGTGTTCGTCATGGACGTGGCCGTCGGCGCCGTGCGGCGGGTTCACCCAGTCCGGCTTGACCTCCAGGATGCGGTTCAGGTCGAAGGCGTGTACGCCCAGCACCTGGTCCAGCGGCACGTTCGACCGTTCGGCGCGCACGATAGGGGCCAGCGGATTCAGGGCGCGCAGGCGGGCCTCGACGGCGTCCAACTCCTCGGCCGTGGCCAGATCGACCTTGTTCAGGATGATGCGGTCGGCGAAGGCGACCTGCTCGCGCGCCTCTTTCGAATCGTCCAGGCGCGCCATTACATGCTTGGCGTCGACAAGGGCGGTGACGCTGTCCAGCTGGGTTTTGGCCTTGACGTCCTCGTCCACGAAGAAGGTCTGGGCCACCGGGCCGGGATCGGCGAGCCCCGTGGTCTCGACGATGATGGCGTCGAAGGCCGGCTTTCCGGGGCGCTGGCGCTTCATCAGTCCGGAGACGACGCGGATCAGGTCGCCGCGCACCGTGCAGCAGACGCAGCCGTTGTTCATCTCGAACACGTCCTCGTCGGCCCCGACCACCAGGTCGTTGTCGATGCCGATCTCGCCGAACTCGTTGACGATGACGGCGTAGCGCTTGCCGTGATCCTCGGTGAGGATGCGGTTCAGGAGCGTCGTCTTGCCGGCGCCGAGATAGCCGGTCAGCACGGTCACGGGGGTCTTTTGCATGAGGGGGCCTTTCAAGCCGGCTCATCTAGGCGCCCGAAGGCGCGGAGGAAAGGCCTCAACGCTTGCCCAGGCGCCGGGCGTTGGCGGTGGCGGCGGCGTGGATGGGGGCGACGGCGGCGGACTGCGCCCGCTCCATGTCCGCCCCCAGGGCCAGCCACTGGGCCCCGGCCCGGCCCCACCAGCCCAGGGCGTAGCGCATCTGGGCCTGGGCGGCCTCGGCGGGCGTGGCCGCAGCCATGACGTCGGCGGCGGCGCGGGCGGCGTGACGCCCCTCGACCAGCGCGGCCTCCGCCCATCGTCCGCCCGCAGCGCCGGCGTGTCCGGCCAGCGCGCCGGCCGAGGCGGCCAGGGCCTCGGCCTTTTCGGCGCCCATCAGGGAAATCTCCGTCAAGTCCGCCGACAGCGGATCGGCCAGGCCGTCGGCCAGGATGGCCGTGCGCGCGGCGATGACCTGGGCCGAAGCGGCCAGGAGCTCGGCCTGGACCTGGGCGGGCGAGCGACGCCGGCTCAGGGCCGGGCCTCCCCGGCGAAGTCGGCGACGTCCTTCAGCAGGGCCGGGACGGCCGCGTCGATGATGCGTTGGCCCTTTTCCGGGCTGGCCTGGGCGGGGTCGGACCCGATGCGGCCGTCGGGGAAGCGGGCGCGATAGTCCAGGGCGTCGCGGATCGGGCCGTTCGGCGCGATCTTCGGCGAATAGTCGGCCGTCTTGATCCGGTCGGGATAGGCCGCCTGGGTCACGGCGATCTCGGAAGGGGTGGCGTGCGATCCATGCCCAGTCGGGAAGATCGAACTGCACAGGCCGTGAACGCCCGGCAGGTCCCACCAGTTCTTCAGCTTCAAGACGAACGGCGGCTGTTCCTCCACGAACGACCACTCGGCGTAGATTTCCGAAAACGTCGCCTCGATGGTGGCGACGTTGCCGCCGTGGCCATTCAGGAAATAGATCCGCTCGAAGCCGTGGCGGCTCAGCGACGACACCCAGTCGGTGATGGCGGCCATGAAGGTGGACGGGCGCAAGGAGATGGTGCCGGCGAAGGCCAGGTGGTGCTGGGCCATGCCGATGTTGAACGTCGGGGCGACGGTCAGGGTCTCGTCGGCCTTCTCGGCGGCGTGGGCGATGATCTCCGGGCACAGCCAGTCGGTGCCCAGAAGGCCGGTCGGTCCGTGCTGTTCGTTGGAGCCGATCGGCACCACCACCGTCTTCGACAGCGGCTGGCCCGCGTTCAGGCGGGCGTCGATCTCGGGCCAGGACGACAGATGGATCAGCATGGACGGACCTTCAGGCTACGGAATTGCATCCTAAGTAGCGCGGCGACGGCGCCGGCGAAACCGTCAGCCGCGACGGGGCGCATAGGCGGCGACGAAGACGCGGGCGGCCTCCTTGGCGCGGGCGGCGCGCCGGTCCGGCGGCAGTTGCGGCACGTCCAGCATGGCGCGCAGATGGCCGTGGCCCAGCACCAGGCCCGAGAACATCTCGGCCGCCTCGTCCGGGTCAGGCACATCCAGGCGGCCCTGACGCGTCTGGTCCGCCAGCCAGGCCGAAAGCGCCTCGATGCTGCGGCGCGGGCCGGCGGCGTAGATGGCGCGCGCGATCTCGGGCGCCTCGACCGAAACCAGGGCGACGCCGCGCATGGAGCCGACCTTGTCGGCCGCGCAGACCTTGTTCAGCAGCGTCAGCGCAAGGGCCTCCAGCACCGCCTGGGGCGGCCCGTCGATCTTCAACGGCGCGGTCACGTCTTCGACCCGCTTCTTGGCCAGGGCCTCGGCGATCTCCAACTTGGAGGCGAAGCGATTGTAGACGGTCTGTTTGGACACGCCCGCCAACTGGGCGATCTCCTCCATCCTGGCCTGCAGGCCCTTGTCGGCGAACAGGGCGGCGGCGGCGTCCAGGATGGCCTCGCTCTTCTTCTCGTCGACGGGACGGGCCATCAGTGGGCGTCCGAGGGCGGCGCGCCGGTCGGCGCCCGGACGGGCCGCGACAGCAGGGTGATGAAGGCCGCGCCGGCGCACATGACTCCCAGCAGGGCGAAGGCGTCGCCGAAGGCCAGGGTCGTCGCCTGGCGGGTCAGGATGCCATAGACCGCCTTCATCGCCGCCCCGGCCGGGTCGATGGACTCGGCGAAGCGCTGGGTCATGCCCGCCATCATCTGCCGCATGCCCTGGCTCGACTGGTCGATGGCGCTGGTCAGTTCGGCCATGTGCAGGGCGGTGTTGGTCGTCAGGCTGGTGTTCAATATGGCCAGACCGAAGGCGCCGCCGACGTTGCGCGACAGGTTCACCAGACCCGAAGCGTTCTTGACCATGTGCGGCGGCAGCGTCGACATCGTCACCTGCTGCGAGGCAATCATGGCCAGCATGACCCCGACGCCGCGGAAGGCCTGGACCGAGGCGAACTGCCAGAAGCCCCACTCCTGGGTGACCGCGTGGGCCTCCCACATGCCCCAGGCGCACATCATGAAGCCGCCGAACATCAGCACCCGCGCATCCAGCATCCGCACCAGCCGCCCGGCGAAGGGGCCGGTGGCGAACATGGCCAGGCCCGAGACGACCATGGTCGTGCCGACCTCCGCCGAGGAATATTCCCGCACACGTCCCAGGAACAGCGGCAGCAGGAAGGTGCCGCCGAACAGGGCGAAGCCGACGACGAAGGTCATGACGAATCCGACCAGGAAGTTGCGGTTGCCGAAGGCGCGCAGCTCGACGATCGGCTGGCGATAGGTCAGCGACCGCCAGATGAAGATCGGCCCGGCGATCGCCGCCACCACGGTCAGCAGCAGGATGTGGGTGTCGTCGAACCAGTCGTTCTTGGCGCCCTCTTCCAGCACGAACTGCATGGACATCAGGAAGGCGGCCATCAGCCCCAGGCCCCACCAGTCGAATCCCTTGGCCAGCGACGCATCGCCCTTGTCGAAGTTCCCGTAGCGGCCGACCAGAAACATCACCAGAAGGCCGGGTCCGACGTTGATGAAGAACAACCAGCGCCAGCTCAGCCACTCGGTCAGGTGGCCGCCCAAGGTCGGGCCGACCGTCGGCGCCAGGGTCACGATCAGCCCCATGACCACGCTGGCCGTCACGCGCCGCTCGGGCGGAAAGGCGGTGAAGGCCACGGCGAAGACGGTGGGGATCATGGCCCCGCCGACGAAGCCCTGGATGGCGCGAAACAGGATCATGGTGTCGATCGAGTTCGACAGGCCGGTCGCCACGCTCATCAGCACGAAGCCGGCGCAGGACGCCATAAACAGGCGCTGCGTTCCCCATAGTCGCGACAGGAAACCCGACAGCGGGATCATCACGACCTCGGGGATCAGATAGGCGGTCTGGATCCAGCTGATCTCGTCGGCGGAGGCGCCCACCCCGGCCTGGATCTGCGGCAGGGAGGCGGCGACGATCTGAATGTCCAGGATGGCCATGAACTGGCCCACCACCATGCCCGCGAAGCCGAGCAGCAGCATGGTCCAGCTGATTTCGGGATGGCCCGCGACCGGACCTTCGCCGGCCGGGCGGGCCGCCACGGCGCCGGCCGCGGCGGGGTCGGCGGCGGTCACCGGGACACGGCCCCCGTCTCGATCGCCGTCGAGGCGCCCTGCACGCCGGACGCCTCGGCGAAGCTCTGGCCGCCGTCGCTCTTGAGATCCACGCGCACCTCCAGCGACAGACCGGGGCGCAGGACCAGGCCGCCCTCGTCGCGGGCCACGGCGATGCGGACCGGCACGCGCTGGGTGATCTTGGTGAAGTTGCCGGTGGCGTTCTCGACCGGGATCAGGGCGAACTCGGAGCCGGTGGCGGGGGCGAAGCTGGCGATGCGGCCGTGAATCTTGCGGCCGGGGAAGGCGTCGGCGGTGATCTCCACGTCCTGGCCGATCCGCATCTTGTCCAGCTGGGTCTCCTTGAAGTTGGCCACGACATAGGCGTCGCGCATCGGCACCACCGACAGCAGCTGGGCGCCGGCGTTGACGTACTGGCCCACGCGCACGCTGCGGGCGCCGACCACGCCGGCGACGGGGGCGCGGATGACCGTTCGGTCCAGGGCGACCTTGGCCTGGTCCAGACGGGCGCGGGCCTGTTCGACGGCGGCGACGCTCTGTTCGCGGGTCGAGCCCAGGACGCCGGCGGTGCGCTGTTCCGCGACCCAGGCGGCGTGGGCCTGGTCGACGCCGGCGCGGGCGGTCTGGGCCTGGGCCTGCTGGGTCTGGATGCGCTGCTGGGAGACCCAGCCCTGGGCGGCCAGCTTGCCGTAACGCTCGACCTCGGCGTCAGCCAGTTGCGCCTGGGCGCGGGCCTGGGCCACGGCGGCGGCGCGCGCGGCGATGGCGGCCTGCTCCTGGGCGGATTGGGCGTCGACGTTGCCGACGGCGGCCAGAGCGGCCTGCAGGTTGGCCTCGGCCTCGGCCAGCTCCGCGCGCTGATCGGCGTCGTCCAGCCGGACCAGCGGTTGGCCGGCCTGGACCGTCTGGTTGTCGTTGACCAGCACCTCGACCACGCGGCCCGACAGCTGGGGCGCGACATTGGTCGTGTCGGCCTGGACGAAGGCGTTGTCGGTCTTCTCGTAGCGCTGACCGTCTATCCACCAGACTACGCCGCCGACGATCAGAATCAGACCGACCACGGCGGCGACGAACAGCGGCAGGCGCTTGCGAAGTTCAGGAGACATGCGGACGATCCGGGGGAGGAAGAAAGGTGCGACCTTTTGAAGCGGCCGCTAAAATGGACGCGAACGTCCAAAAATCAAGAGATCATTGTGCGGCGCCGTGAACACGAGGCGTTTCGGCGTGTTATCTGCGACGCATGACCCTGCCGAACGCCCCTTCCCTGCCCTCGCATGTGGACGTCGCAGTGGTGGGCGCCGGCGCGGCCGGAATAGCAGCGGCGCGGCGGCTGCAGGAGACCGGGCGATCCTTTCTGGTGCTGGAGGCCCGAGAGCGGATCGGCGGACGGGCGTGGACCCTGCCGTTCGGCGGAGACGGTCTGGACATGGGGTGCGGCTGGCTGCACTCGGCCGACGACAACGTCCTGGTCGCGCGCGTCAAGGCCGAAGGCCTGACGCTGGACAAGACCCCGCCGCCGTGGGCACGCCAGGCCTTCGACCACGAGATGACGCCGGCCGAACAGGCGGGTTTCCGCGCCGACTTCGCCGCCTTCGAGGACCGCGTCCACCAGGCGGCGACGCGCAACGAGGACCGGCCCGCCGCCGACCTGTTCGATCCCGACAGCCGCTGGAACGCGCGGATGGACGCCATCTCCGGCGCGTTGAACGGTGCGCGCTTCGCCGAGGTCTCGACCCTGGACTACGACGCCTATGGCGACACCGGGGTGAACTGGCGGGTGCGCCAGGGATACGGCCGACTGATCGCCGAACTGGCGCGACCGGTCGCCGGACGGATCGCGACGGCCTGTCCGGTGCGGCGCATCGACCGGTCAGGCCCGACCTTGCGGCTGGAGACGGAGCGGGGCGTGGTGACGGCGGACGCCGCCATCCTGACCATTTCCAACAGCCTGATCGCCGCCGAGGCCGTACGCATCGACCCGCAGATTCCCGCCTGGCTGGAGGCGGCGGCGGGCGTGCCCCTGGGCCTGGCGTCCAAGGTGCACATGACGGTCACGGGCGCCGACGACTTTTCCGCAGACAGCCAGTTGTGGACCCGCAGCGACACGGCCCAGACCGGAGGCTACCACCTGCGCCCCTTCGGGCGGCCGATGATCGAAGCCTATTTCGGCGCGGACCTGGCCTGGGGACTGGAGGCGGAGGGGCCCGAGGCGGCCTTCGACTTCGCCGTTTCCGAACTGGTCGCGGCCCTGGGCTCGGACATGCGCAAGCGACTGGGGGCGGTCGCCGCGACCCGCTGGGGCGCCGATCCGTTCTCGCGCGGGGCCTATTCCCACGCCCTGCCCGGCCGGGCCGGCGACCGGGCCCGGCTACGCCAGCCTGTGGAGGATCGCCTGTTCCTGGCCGGGGAGGCGACCGCGCCGACCTACTACGGCACGGCCCACGGCGCGTGGATGGAGGGGGAACGCGCGGCCGGGGCGGTGCTCAAGGCGCTCGAGGCGCCGGACCGCTAGGGTCCGGACTCATTTGTCCCAGTAGGCGACGGTTGCG
>NZ_DLMO01000180.1 GCF_002479325.1 Brevundimonas sp. UBA7534 | reverse complement strand
GCGTCCTGGCCCTGGCCGCCTCGGCCGATGCGGTGATCGAGGGATTCCGTCCCGGCGTCATGGAGCGGCTGGGCTACGGCCCCGAGGCGCTTCAGGCCGCCAATCAGCGCCTGGTCTTCGGCCGCGTCACCGGCTGGGGCCAGGACGGGCCGCTGGCGGATCAGGTCGGCCACGACCTGAACTACATCGGCCTCAGCGGCGTGCTGCACGCGATGGGGCCGGGCGACCGGCCGCCGCCCCCGCCCCTGAACCTGGTCGGCGACTATGGCGGCGGCGCCATGCTGCTGGTCGTCGGCGTGCTCGCCGCCCTGGTCGAGGCGCGCGCCACGGGCCGGGGCCGCGTGGTCGACGCCGCCATGACCGACGGCTCTGCTTTGCTGGGCGGCCTGTTCCACGCCCTGCGCGCGCAGGGCCTGTGGAGCGACCGGCGCGGCGCCAACCTGCTGGACGGCGGCGCGCCCTTCTACCGCTGCTACGCCTGCCGCGACGGCGGCTTCGTGGCCGTCGGCGCGCTGGAGCCCCGCTTCTACGCCGCCCTGCTGGACGGGCTCGGGATCGACCCGGCCCAAGCGCCCCAGCACGACCTCTCCGCCTGGCCCGCCCTGGCCGCGCGGTTCGAGGCCGCCTTCCTGACCCGAGACCGGGACGACTGGGCCGCCCGTTTCGCCGGGACCGAGGCCTGCGTCACCCCCGTGCTGACCCTGGCCGAGGCGCCGGATCATCCGCACAACCGGGCGCGAGCGACGTTCCAGACCGGCCTGCCCGCCTCTGCGCCCCGGTTCGACGGCGTCCCGCCGACCGCCAGACCCGTTGGCGGGGAGCTTTCGCTGCCCCAGGCCGTGTCCGCCTGGTCCGTCCCAGGATGACCTGGACGCGGTTCGACGCTATGGAACGGCGACGCCGCCCAGGCGTTGCAAGGCGGAAAGCCGGGGAATTTCTGATGATACGCTCAACTCTCGTTCTCGCCGTCGCGCTCGGCGCGCTGTCGTTGGCGGGCTGCGACGACTATCGCCAGGACTCCGCTGACCAGGCCCAGGCCGCGCCGCCCGTCGAGGTCGCCCCCTCGGCCGAGGACTCCACCGCGCCCGTGGTCGCTCCCGATGTCGCGGACCCGGCCCCCACCGCGCCGCCCGTCGACACCCTGCCGCCGGAGGAACGCTCGTCGGAGCAGACCGTCCAGCCCGAGAGCGAAACGCTCTTCTACTGATCCGTTTCCGGGCGGTCGCGGGAACACGCGCCGCCCCCCGCGTTCGCGGCCGGGCCCCGCCCTGGTCGTCTCCGCTTTGACCAAGGTTCTCGCTTGAGCTTCAGGCCCGCCCTCATCGCCGCCGCCCTTGCCGCAGCGGCGGCCGCCTCGGACGCCTCCGCCGCGCCGCGCGCCCAGATTCGCGGCGATGTCGATTCCGACCTCCGCGCCATGCTGGAGCGCGCCGTCGGCGAGGTCGACAATGCGCCCGAGAGCCGTTTCGAGGCGCGCCGGAACGCCCGGTCGGCCACGGAATCGGCCGAAGCCCTGCTGCGCTCCGAAGGCTACTACCAGTCGGTGCTGGAAGACGTCGTGGAAGGCGACGACAGTCCTGTCGCCATCGTCTCGGTCGATCCCGGCCGCCGCTTCCTGCTGACCGACCCGACCATCGCCTGGATCGACCCGGCGCCGGACGCCGAGTCCGCCGCCGCCGCCAAGGCCGCCATCGACCTGAAGGCCGGCGATCCCGGCCGCGCGGTCGACGTGATCGCCGGCGAAGGCCGGCTCGTGGCGCGACTGAGCCGCGACGGCTACGCCGACGCCAAGGCCGAACCCCGCCGCGTGGTGGTCGATCATGCGACCTTCACCGTGGCGCCGGAATATCGGATCAACTCCGGCAAGCTGGTGCGGCTGGACGGCGTGCGACTGCGTACCGGGGGGCGGACCAACGCCGACTGGGTCTCGGCCCTTGCGCCCTGGACGCGCGGCGACCGCTACGATCCGGAACAGGTGGCCGAGCTGGAGCGCCGACTTCTGGACACCGGCGTCTATGACGGCGTGACCGTGGCCCTGTCGCCGCTTGACCAAACCGACTCCGACGGCCTGCGCCCGATCTTGGTCGCCCTGACCGACCGGCCCCGCTGGGTGCAGGAGGCAGGCGTCACCCTGTCCACGGCCCAGGCCACGGTCACGGCGGGTCGCGCCGCTTCGCAGACGGGCGGTTCGGCCGTCGAGGGACTGTGGACCTTCTACAACCGTTACGGCCGCGCCGACACCCTGGCCTTTCAGGCGCGGCTGGCCGATATCGACAGCCGCCTGGGCGTGGATCTGAAGCTGCCGCACTGGCGACGGCCGGCGCAGACGCTGACCCTAGGCGCCGCCCTGGTCAACGAGAACACCGACGCCTACCAGCGCTTCGCCGGCGTCCTCTACGCCGACGTTCGCCAGCGCGTGGGCAAGTCCTCCTGGTACAGCTACGGCCTGGGCCTGGACGTCGGCCATTACGACGAGCGCCGCTACGACCCCGTGACCCAGACGCCGCTGACGCTGAACCGCGACCTGGCCATCGTCACGGGGCGGGGCGGCTTCTACATGGACCGCTCCAACGATCCGCTGGACCCGACCTCCGGCTTCCGCCTGACCGCCTCGGTCCAGCCCACGGCGGTCGCGGGCGAGGACACCGTGCTGTTCCTGCGCAGCGAGGGCCAGGCGACCGCCTACCTGCCCATCCAGGACGACGCCCGCACCGTCCTGGCCGGCCGGGTCAAGATCGGCAGCATCATCGGCGGCGAGGAGCTGACCGTTCCCTCCGATCGCCTGTTCTACGCAGGCGGCGGCGGGTCCGTGCGCGGCTACGAATACCAGGGCGTCGGCCCGCGTCTGCCCGACAACACGCCGCGCGGCGGCCTCAGCCTGTTCGAGACCTCTCTGGAGGTCCGGCGCAAGCTGTTCGGAGAGTTCCAGGGCGTGGCCTTCGTCGACGGCGGCGCGGTCGGCTTCCAGGAGACGCCGAACCTCAGCAACATGCGCTACGCCGCCGGCCTTGGGGTGCGTTACAAGCTGCCCTTCGGCCCCATCCGCGCCGACGTCGCCCTGCCGCTGAACAAGCGTGAGAGCGACCCGGACTTCCAAGTCTACATCAGCATCGGCCAGGCGTTTTGACCGACACTCCCCCGCCCGCGCCCGAAGTCGTCGAGACGCCGAAACAGGCGAAGAAGCGCCGCACGCGCTTGCAACTGGCCATGCTGGCGCTGGGATGCGTGCTGGGCGGCCTGGTGGTGTTGATGGCCGCCGCGCTGTTCGGCGGACGACTCTACATCGTCTCGGACGCCGGGCGCGAACTGGTCACCGGCTTCGTCCAGGGCCAGAAGATCAGCCGGTACGGCCGCATCAACGTCGAAGGCCTGAAGGGCGACCTGTTCGATGACTTCACCCTGTCGCGCGTCACCGTGACCGACCGCGACGGCGTCTGGCTGGAGGCGCGCAACGTCCGTGTCGACTGGTCCTACTGGCCCCTGCTGACCCGCCGCTTCCACGCCACCGACATCAGCGCCGACGTCATCCGCCTGATCCGCCAGCCCGTGCTCGATCCGCCCAGCGGCGAGCCGCCCAGCCCTCAGGCCATCTCCATCGACATCGACCGCTTCTCGGCCAACGTCGAACTGATGGAAGGTTTTTCCAAGGAGTACGGCCGCTGGACGCTGTCGGGCGACGCCGACATTCCACGCCGCGGCGCCAAGTCGGCCAGCGTCAACGCCGACAGCCTGAACCGTCCCGGCGACTTCCTGCGTCTGGCGGCGACATTCGGCGGCAAGCTGGAGGACACCCGGCTGAACCTGCGCGCCAACGAGGCGCAGGGCGGCCCCCTGGCGGGCGCCCTGGGCTATTCGCCCGACCAGCCCTTCACCGCCGTCGCGGTGCTGAACGCCGACGTCGTCCACGCGGTGGTCCGCACCGGCCAGTTCACGCCCCTGACCGTCGACGGCCGGTTCGGCAAGAAGGGCTCGCGCGTCTCGGGCTATTTCGACTTTAGCGGTTCGGACCTGCTGGCGCCGTTCGTCGAGCGGGTGGGCCGCACCGCGCGGTTCGGCTTCGCCACCGTGCCCGACGCCGACGACGACGGCTTCCAGGGCGTGGGGTGGAAGCTGGTCTCCGACAACGTCACGTCGCAGGCGCAGGGCCTGATCCGCCTGTCCGACCGCAGCTCGCCGCAGGGCGTGCGCCTGGAGATCGAGACCCCGTCGCTCAGCCGCCTGGTCGGCTCCGACGTGGCGGGTCCGACGGCCTATTCTGGCGTGTTCAAGGGCGACGCCCAGACCTGGACGCTTCAGGGCCAGGCCAGCCTGCTGAACGCCAACCTCGCCAGCTATCGCGCCACGCGCATCGTCGGCCCGCTCAACATCCAGGTCCGCGACGGCCGCATGGACGTGGACGCCGACGTCCGCGCCAGCGGCGGCTCCGGCGAGGGCGTCATCGGCGGCCTGCTGGGGGCGACCCCGCGCATCCAGATGGAGGCCGCGCGGATGAAGGACGGCGCCATCCTGCTGGAAAAGATCGACGCGCAGGGCCAGGGGCTGACCCTGACCGGCTCGGGCTCGCGCAATCTGCTGGGCGGGCTCAGCTTCCGCGGCGACGCCCGGATCACCGACGCCTCGCGCATCCTGCCGGACGCCAAGGGGTCCTTCGGCGGCCCGATCCGCGCCGCCTCGGCTCGCACCGGCGCCCCCTGGGTGCTCAGCTTCGACGGCCGCGGCCGCGACCTGACGGTGGGCATGTCCGAGCTGGACCGATTGCTGGGCCGCACCCCGCGCCTGCAGCTGGCCGGCAAGTTCAACCAGGGCCGGATCGAGGTCGACAAGGGCGAACTGACCGGCGCCAACGGCCGCGCCGGGGCCAAGGGCCTGATCGAGACGGCCGGGCGTCTGCGACTGGCCCTGGACTGGAACGCGCGAGGCCCGTTCACGGCCGGCCCAGCCGAGATCGACGGCGACATGAACGGGCGCGGCGCCCTGACCGGCACCCTGGCCGAGCCGCGTGTGGACCTGACCGCCGGCTTCCAGCGGATCGCCGCCGGAGGCCTGATCCTGAACGACGCGGACCTGATCCTCAGTTTCCGCAAGGGCGCCGACGCCTCGGACGGGCGCATCACCGTCACCAGCGGCTCGAACTACGGCCCGGCGCGGGCGCAGGGGAACTTCTTCCTGGGCGGCGACCGCATCCGCCTGTCGGATCTGGACATCAACGCCGGGGGCGTCACCGCCCAGGGCGCCATCGCCCTGTCGGACAACATCCCCTCCAGCGCCGACCTGACCTTCACCGCCCGCACCGGCGCCTTCCTGGCCTCGGGCCAGGCCAACGGCCGCATTCGTCTGACCGACGGCGGCGGCGCGGACAGCGCCATCATCGACGTGACCGGCCGCAACGTCCGCCTAGCCGGCCAGGACTTCATCATCCGCACCCTGGACCTGGACGGGCGCGGGACGCTGAACAACCTGCCCTTCACCCTGGCGCTGGACGTCGGCGGGGGCACGCCGGTGCAGTTCAACGGCGCGGGCGTCTATTCGCGGCGCGGCGACGCCCAGACCCTGATACTGCGCGGCGGCGGGCGCGTTCGCGAAGTGGCCTTCACCACCCGCAACCCCGCGACCGTCACCTTGGACGGGGCCAGCCGCACCGCCCGCATCGACCTGGGCGTCGGCGGCGGTGTGCTGATGGCGGACCTGCGCCAGGACGCCCGCACGGCGGTGATCCAGGCCGACCTGACCAGCGTGGAGCTGGCGTCCATCTCGCCGGACCTGCGCGGTCGCGCCACGGGGCGGCTGTCGCTGCGCGGCGCGGGCGACGACCTGTCGGGCTCGGCCAACGTCACCCTGCAGGGCCTGCGCAGCATCGACGCCCCGCGCGGCCTGTCGGTCGATGGTCTGGTCGACGCCACCCTGGTCGGCGACCGTCTGACCATCCGCGCCGAGGCCGTGGACGAAGGCGCCGTGCGCGCCTCGGCCAACGTCGTCCTGCCGGTCGAGACCTCGGCCGCGCCCCTGCGCCTGGCCATCGCCCGTACGCGGGAGATGTCGGGCCAGGTCTCCATCAACGGCCAGATCCAGCCGATCTGGGACCTGTTCCTGGGCGGCGAACGCAGCCTGTCGGGTCAGGTCGATGGACAGGCCACCCTGGCGGGCACCCTGAACGCACCGCGCATCAACGGCCGCTTCGACCTGGCGCAGGGCAGCTATCGCGAGAACGCGGTCGGCCTGGTGCTGGGCGACCTGACCCTGCGGACCGCCTTCGACGACACCACCGCCGTGATCGAGACCTTCTCGGCCAATGACGGCGCGGGCGGCACGGTTTCGGGTCAGGGGCGCGTGGGCCTGCGCCAGGGTTCGGGCTCCACGGCCCGTCTGGACCTGCGACGGTTCCGCGTGATCGACAACGACATCGCCGAGGCCCGCGCCTCCGGCCCGATCACCATCGTGCGCGGCCAGGACGGCAACATCCAGCTGACCGGCCAGATCAACGTCGACGAGGCCAAGATCGAACCCGAAGTGCCCGGCGCCACCGGCATCGTCTCGATGGACGTGGTCGAGATCAACCGCCCCGGCGGCGACCCCGAGGAACCCGAACAGACCTCGCGCGGCCCGCAGATCGGCCTGGACATCGCCCTGCGTTCCACCGGCGGCAAGGTGCGCGTGACCGGTCGCGGCCTGAACGTCATTCTGGACGTCAACGCCCGAGTGCGGGGCACGGTCGCCCAGCCTCGGTTGACCGGCACGGCCAATGTGGTGCGCGGCGACTACGAGTTCGCGGGCAAGCGTTTCGTCTTCGACGACGACGGCCGCGTTACCCTTTCCACCGATCCCAAGCAGATCCGCCTCGATCTGTCGGCGGTGCGCGAGGACCCGGCCCTGACCGCCTCGATCAACGTCACCGGCACCGCGGCCGAGCCCAAGATCGCCCTGACCTCGACCCCCGAGTTGCCGCAGGACGAGATCTTGTCGCAGGTGCTGTTCGGTCGTTCGGCCTCGCAGCTGTCGGCCTTCGAGGCGGCGCAGCTGGCGGCGGGCGTCGCGGCCCTGGCGGGCGGCGGAGGCTTCGACGTGATCGGCAACCTGCGCGAACTGGCCGGACTGGACCGCCTGTCGTTCGGCGGCGAGGCCTCGGCCGTCACCGTGGCCGGCGGGCGCTACATCACCGACGACGTCTATCTGGAAGTCATCGGCGGCGGCGAGGGCGGGGCCGCTGTCCGCGTGGAATGGCAGCCCCGGCGCAACATCGCCGTGGCCTCCCAGTTCGGCGGCCAGGGCGACACCAGCCTGTCGATCCGCTGGCGCCGCGAAAGCCGCGAACCGGGCGCCCGCCGCGACCGCCGCCCGAACCGGAACTAGGCCTTCACGACCTCGCCGTCCTCCTTGGTGAAGACGGCCGGCGGGGTGTCCAGCAACGGCAGCACCGTTTCCGACGGCCGGCAAAGGCGCACGCCCTTCGGCGTCTCCACGATGGGGCGGTTGACCAGGATCGGCTCCTTCAGCATGGCGGCCATCAGCGCCTCGTCATCGACATCCGGCGCCGTCAGCCCCATCGCTTCGGCCGGCGTGCCCTTCACCCGCAGCAGGCCCTTCAGCCCCTGGCCCGAATCCCGCGCCAGCCGCTCCAGCGTGGCGCGATCCCAGCCGGTCTTCAGATATTCGACCACGACCGGCTCTTCGCCGCTCTGACGGATCATCTCCAGGACGTTGCGCGACGTGCCGCATTTCGGATTGTGCCAGAGGGTGACGGTCATGGATGGCTCCTGCCTGCGGAAGATTGACGGGCGGCGACGCGCCGCACGGCCGGGCCGGCCTCGTACCAGCCCTTGGACCGGTTCACGATCCACACGACCGACAGCATGACGGGCACCTCGATCAGAACGCCCACCACCGTCGCCAGCGCCGCGCCCGACCCGAGGCCGAACAGGCTGATCGCCGCCGCTACGGCCAGTTCGAAGAAGTTGGACGCCCCGATGAGGGCCGAGGGGCCCGCCACGCAATGCGCCTCGCCGCTGATCCGGTTCAGGCCGTAGGCGAGGCCCGCGTTCAAATAGACCTGGATCAGGATGGGTACGGCCAGCAGGGCGATGACCAGCGGCTGGGCGATGATCTGTTCGCCCCGGAATCCGAACAGCAGCACCAGGGTCGCCAGAAGCGCGACGATGGACACCGGCCCCAGCCGGGCCAGCGCCTGCTCCAGGCCCGCCTCACCGCTCTTGGCCATCAGCACCTTGCGCAGACACTGGGCGACCGCCACGGGGATGAGGATGTACAGCGCCACCGACAGAAGCAGCGTCCCCCAAGGCACGGTGATCGCGGCCAGTCCGAGCAGCAGACCGACGATCGGCGCGAAGGCGACCACCATGATCGCATCGTTCAGCGCCACCTGGCTGAGGGTGAAATGCGGCTCGCCGTCCGTCAGCCGGCTCCAGACGAAGACCATGGCCGTGCAGGGCGCCGCCGCCAGGATGATCAGACCGGCGACATAGCTTTCGATCTGCGCCTCGGGCAGCAGGGGCCGGAACAGCCAGCCGACGAACAGCCATCCGAGCAGGGCCATCGAAAAGGGCTTCACCGCCCAGTTGACGAACAGGGTCGCGCCGATCCCCCGCCAATGTCGGGCCACGCCGCCCAGGGCCGCGAAATCGATCCGCAGCAGCATCGGAATGATCATCAGCCAGATCAGCACCGCGACCGGCAGGTTGACGTTGGCGACCTCAAGCGCCGCCACGGCCTGAAACGCCTGAGGCGCGGCCCAACCCAGGCCGACCCCTGCGACGATGCACAACGCCACCCAGAGCGTCAGCCAGCGCTCGAAGACGTTCATGCGCGCCCCGCCTCGACACAGCAGGCGCGCTGGACGACCTCGGCCAGCGGCGCGCAGATTTCCGCCCGGCCGCCGCAGCAGTCCTCGACCAGGAAGGCCAGCAACTCGCGCGTCCGGTCATAGTCGGCGGCGTAATAGATCGCGCGGCTGTCGCGCCGCGAGGTCAGCAAGCCCGCGCGGCTCAGGACCGCCAGATGACTGGACGTCGTGTTCGCCGGCGCGGCGATCGCCTCGGCGATATCTCCGGACCGGACCCCTTCCGGCCCCGCCTTCACCAGCAGGCGAAAGATCGCCAACCGCGCGGGCGAGGCCAGCGCCGAGAAGGCGTCTATAGCTTGCATCGATTCCATATTTCCATGATGCTGGAAATATGGATCAGCGACAATCCCCGACCGACGATTTTCCCGCCCTGGACGAAGCCCGCTTCATTCCGCCCACGGCGGGCGCGCTGACGCCTTCGCGTCGCTTCGATCATCCGCCGCGCTTTCTCCTGCTCTATGGATCGCTGCGCGAGCGATCCTACAGCCGACTGTTGATCGAAGAGGCGGACCGGCTGCTGCGCCGCATGGGCGGCGAGACGCGCATCTTCGATCCGCGCGGCCTGCCGCAGCCCGACGGGGTCGAGCCCGACCATCCCAAGGTCGCCGAACTGCGCGCCCTGTCCCTTTGGTCCGAGGGCCATGTCTGGTGCAGCCCCGAGCGGCACGGCGCCATGACGGGCGTATTCAAGAGCCAGATCGATTGGCTGCCGCTGGAGTCCGGCGGCGTGCGTCCGACGCAGGGACGGACGCTGGCGGTGATGCAGGTCAACGCCGGGTCGCAGTCGTTCAACACCGTCAACCAGTTACGCGTGCTGGGCCGGTGGATGCGGATGCTGACCATCCCCAACCAGTCGTCGGTCGCCAAGGCGTATGACGAGTTCGACGAAGCCGGCCGCATGAAGCCGTCAGCCTACTACGACCGCCTGGTCGATGTGATGGAGGAGCTCTACCGCTTCACCCTGCTGACACGAGAGATCGCCGGACCGCTAGTTGATCGCTACAGCGAGCGGCGGGCGCCCGAGGTTCAGATTCGGCTCTGAGGAAACGGGAAGGCGGCAAGGATCACCCCCGACAGGGGTCGCGGCGGCGGCTGCCGGGGTCGATTTTGGCTCGCCTTCACCTTTGCCGCGCGGCGGTCTAGGGTCCAGCCGCATGCGGATATCTCCAGCCGACCAGACCGTGCTCGATCACGTCGCCGCGCGCCGCGGCGCCATCATCGGCCGCACCATCGACTGGGCGAACATCAACTCCGGCAGCCGCAACGCCGCCGGGCTGAACGCGGCGCTCGACGCGCTGGAGGCCGAGGCACGGCGCCTGCCCGCCCAGGTCGAACGGATCCCGACGCAAGGCTCGACCACCGTCGCCGACGACGGCTCGGTGCGCACCGAGGCGCACGCCGACGCCCTGAAGATCGTCGCCCGGCCCGAGGCGCCGATCCAGGTCGTGCTGACCGGCCACTACGACACCGTTTTTCCCGCCGACAGCGGCTTTCAGACCGTGACCATCCGCGCCGACGGCGCCCTGAACGGGCCGGGCGTGGCCGACATGAAGGGCGGGATCAGCGTCCTGCTGGCCGCGCTGGAGGCGTTCGAAACCCACCCCGACCGTCACGGCGTCGGCTGGACCGTGCTGCTCAGCCCGGACGAGGAAATCGGCTCTCCCGCCTCCGCGCCGCTGCTGGCCGAACTGGGCGCGCACGGCCACCTGGGCCTGACCTACGAACCGGCCCTGGCCGACGGAACCCTGGCGGGGGCGCGCAAGGGCAGCGGCAACTACCACCTGATCGTCGCAGGCAAGGCCGCACACGCCGGCCGCGCCTTCGAGGAGGGGCGCAATGCGGTGGCCGGCGCCGCGATGATCGCCGCCGAATTGCACGGTCTGAACGGCCGGCATGAGGGCGTCACCGTCAATGTCGCCAAGATTTCAGGTGGCGGCGCGCTGAACGTCGTCGCCGACAACGCCGTCGTCCGCTTCAATGTCCGGGTGCCGGACAAGGCCGCCGCCGACTGGATCGACGCCCAGGTCCGCCGCATCGCCGCCGCGCCGCCGTTCGAGGGGCTGACGCTGGACCTGCACGGCGGCTTCACCCGTCCGCCCAAGCCGATGGACGCCGCCCAGACGGCCCTGTTTGAAGCGGTGCGCGAGGCCGGCGCCCTCTTGGGCCAGAACATCGCCTGGAAATCCTCGGGCGGGGTGTGCGAGGGCAACAACCTTCACGCCGCCGGCCTGCCCAACATCGACACCCTTGGCGTCAGGGGCGGCGACATCCATTCGGACCAGGAGTTCGCCTGGCCCGACAGCTTCGTCGAGCGCGCCCAGCTCAGCGCCCTGATCCTGTGCAAGGTCGCGTCCGGAGACATCGACGCGGCCAAGCTGAAATCCCTGCGGATGGAGACCCCCTGACAATGCTCGTCGTCCGCCCCGCCGGCCCCGCCGACCTCGACAGCCTGCTGGAGCTGGCCATCCTGTCCGGCCCCGGCTTCACCAGCCTGCCCGAGGATCCCGACGTCCTGTCCGAACGACTGGATCTGAGCCAGGCCAGCTTCCGCGGCGAGATCGCCCCGCAGGAGGCCTGGTACACCCTGATGCTGGAGGACGCCTCGACCGGCGACATCGACGGCGTCGGCTCGGTCAAGGCGACGGTGGGCCTAAAGCGGCCCTTCTTCTCGTTCCGCGTCGTGAACAACACCGTCCAGTCGCCCTCGCTGGGCGTGAAGCTGGATCACCAGACCCTGGTGCTGGTCAACGAATGCACCGGCTGGACCGAGGTCGGCTCCCTGTTCCTCAAGGCTGATCGCAGGAAGGGCGGCGCCGGACGCCTGCTCAGCCAGTCGCGCTACATGCTGATCGGCGCCCAGCCGGACCTGTTCGCCGACACCGTTCTGGCCGAACTGCGCGGCGTCTTCACCCCCGACGGCGCCTGTCCCTTCTGGGATCATGTGGCGCACAAGTTCTTCCCGATGGAGTTCGACGACGCCGACCGGATGACCGGCTCGACCGACAAGCAGTTCATCCTGGACCTGGCCCCGCGCCACCCGATCTATGTCGAACTGCTGCCCGAGCCCGCCCGCGCCGTGATCGGCAAGGTGCATCCGCAGGGCGTGCCCGCCATGGCCCTGCTGGAGAGCGAGGGATTCCGCCCCAACGGCCTGGTCGACATCTTCGACGCCGGCCCGACCGTGTCGTGCCCGCGCGACATGATCCGCACCGTGCGCGACGCCCGGGCCCTTTCCGTCGAGATCGCGACCGAGATCGAGGCCGAACTGCCCGCCCTGATCTCGACCGACAGCGTCGCCGGATTCCGCGCCGTGCGCGCCCGGTGCGACATCGAGGGCGACGCCGTGCGCCTGACCGCTGAAACCGCCGCCGCGCTGAAAGTCCGCGCGGGCCAGTCCGTGCGAGTGAAATCATGACCGTCTTCAAATCCACCGATCCCGCCACCGGCGCCGTGAACTGGCAGGGCGAGGCCGCCAGCCCGGCCCAGGTCCAGGCCGCCGTCGACGCCGCCCGCGCCGCCTTCCCCGACTGGGCCGACCGCCCGCGCCAGGCGCGGGTCGACGCGGTGAAGCGCTATCAGGCCGTGCTGAAAGATCGCGCGCCCCAGATCGCCGAGGCCGTCAGCCGCGAGACCGGCAAGCCGCTGTGGGAGACCAAGACCGAGGCGGCCGCCATGATCGGCAAGGTGGACATCTCCATCCGCGCCTATGACGAGCGCACCGGCGAGCGCAGCAACGACACCGCCTTCGGCCGCGCGACCCTGCGCCACCGGCCGCACGGCGTGGCGGCGGTGCTCGGCCCGTTCAACTTCCCCGGCCACCTGCCCAATGGCCACATCGTCCCGGCCCTGTTGGCCGGCGACACCGTGGTCTTCAAGCCGTCGGAGGAGACCCCCCTGGTCGGCCAGGTCATGGCCGAATGCTTCCAGGCGGCCGACCTGCCCGAGGGGGTCATCACTGTGGTGCAGGGCGGCCGCGAAACCGGCGCGGCCCTGCTGGACGCCGGCATCGACGCCCTGATGTTCACCGGCTCGGGCGCGGCGGGCGCCTATTTCAGGACAAAGTTCGCCGACGATCCCCACGTCATCCTGGCGCTGGAGCTGGGCGGCAACAATCCGCTTGTGGTCTGGGACGCGGCCGACGCCGCGGCCGTAGCCGGCATCGTCGTCCAGTCCGCCTTCGTCACCACCGGCCAGCGCTGTTCGTGCGCGCGCCGCCTGATCGTGCCGGAGGGCGCACAAGGCGACGCCGTCGTCGAGGCTGTCGCCGCCCTGTCGGATCGGCTGACCTTCGCCCCCTGGGACAGCGATCCTGAGCCCTACGCCGGGCCCCTGATCTCGGAGAAGGCGGCGCAGGCCGCGCTCCAGGCCCTGCAACAGCGCATCGACCTGGGAGCGAAGGTGATCCGCGCCTCGGGGCCGGTCGACAATCTGCCGGGCGCCTTTGTGCGGCCGGCCATCATCGACGTGACCGGCCTGAATGTGCTGGACGAAGAGATGTTCGCCCCGTTCCTGCAGGTCGTCCGCGTCCCGACCTTCGATGCGGCGATCCAGGCGGCCAACGCCACGCGCTATGGCCTGTCGGCCGGTCTGGTCAGCGACGATCCGAAGAAATGGGACCATTTCATCCGCCGCATCCGCGCCGGCGTGGTCAACTTCAACCGCCCGACGACAGGCGCCGCCGGCGACATGCCCTTCGGCGGCCTGGGCGCCAGCGGCAACCACCGCCCCAGCGCCTATTACGCCGCCGACTACTGCGCCTATCCCGTGGCGAGCTTCGAGGCCGACGCCGTCGCCAACATCGAAGGCGAGATCAAGGGGCTGCGATGACCACCGCCGTCGAAGCCAACGCCGACGGCCTGATCGGGCCGACGCACTCCTACGCGGGCCTGTCGCCGGGCAACCTGGCGTCCAGCCTAAACAAGGGCGAGGCGTCGAACCCGCGTGCGGCGGTGCTGCAAGGTCTCGACAAGATGAAGGCGCTGGCTGACCTGGGCCTGCCCCAGTTCGTCCTGCCGCCGCACGAGCGGCCCAACGTCCTCTTCCTGCGCTCGCTGGGCTTTTCCGGTTCGGACGCAGAGGTGCTGGAGCGGGCCTGGAAGGAGGCGCCCAGCTTCGCCGCCGCCGCCTGTTCGGCCTCGCCCATGTGGGCCGCCAACGCCGCGACGGTGACGCCGTCCGCCGACGCCGCCGACGGCCGGGTGCACTTCACCCCCGCCAATCTGGTGACCAATCTGCACCGCTCGCTGGAGCACGCGCAGACGAAGCGAGCGCTGGACGCCCTGTTCCCGGACACCACGCGCTTCGCCGTCCACGACGCCCTGCCCTCCGCCGCCCATCTGGCCGATGAAGGCGCCGCCAACCACGTCCGCCTGTGCGCCGAGCATGGCGCGCCGGGCGTCAATCTTCTGGTCTGGGGGCGCGAAGCGTTCGAGCCGTGGGACGGCCCCTTCCCCGCCCGCCAGACCCGCGAGGCGTCGGAAGCCGTCGCCCGTCGCCACGGCGCGTCCGGCGCCGTCCTGGCCCAGCAGTCGCGCGCCGCCATCGCCGGCGGAACCTTCCACAACGACGTGGTCTGCGTCGGCGCCTTGGACACCCTGTTCTTCCACGACCTGGCGTTCGAGGATGCGGGCGTGACCAAGGACGCCATTCGCCGCGCAGCCGAGGGCTTCGAGCCGATCTTCGTCGAGGTCTCGTCCGCCGACCTGCCGCTGGCCGACGCCATCGGCAGCTATCTGTTCAACTCCATGCTGATCCAGGTTCCGGGCGATGATCGCCTGACCCTGATCTGCCCGACCGAGACGCGCGACAACGCCCGCAGCCATGCGGTCGCTGAAGGCCTCGCCGCCTCCAACGGCCCCATCGGCCGGGTGGAATACGTCGACGTGCGCCAGTCGATGCGGAACGGCGGGGGACCGGCCTGCCTGCGCCTGCGCGTCGTCCTCACCGAGGCCGAGCTGGCCGCGACCAACCCCGGAATGCGGCTGACGGAAGAACTGCACGGCGCGCTCAGCGTCTGGGGCGCGACCTGGTACCGCGACCGGCTGGCGCCCGCCGACCTGGCCGATCCGCAATTGCTGGTCGAAAGCCGGGGCGCCCTGGACGAGCTGACGCAGATCCTTGGCCTTGGCGGAGGCTTCTATCCCTTCCAGCGCGGATGACGCCAACCATAGTCTTAGCCTATAGTAATCAAAAGAATATAATGTTTAGATTATCGCTATCGCTTTGATACCGTTCTTCCCTACAGGCGTCGGGTCTTTCCCTGCGCCGAAATTCGGGAGAGAAACGAGATGGACGGAAGCGACGAAAAACCTGCCGGCGGCTGCCCCGTGACGGGCTCGGGCGCCAAGCCCCGCGTTTCGCGCGGCCGCACCAACCGCGACTGGTGGCCCAACGCCTTGAACGTCAAGGTGCTGCACCAGAACGTCGAACCCGCCAACCCAATGGGACCGGACTTCGATTACCGCGACGAATTCCGCAAGCTGGACCTGAAGGCGATCAAGGCCGACCTGACCGCCCTGATGACCGACAGCCAGCCGTGGTGGCCGGCCGACTGGGGCCACTACGGCCCCTTCTTCATCCGCATGGCCTGGCACAGCGCGGGCACCTATCGCACGGCCGACGGGCGCGGCGGCTCCTCGTCGGGCACCCAGCGCTTCGCCCCGCTGAACAGCTGGCCGGACAACACCAACCTGGACAAGGCGCGCCGCCTGCTGTGGCCGATCAAGCAGAAGTACGGCAACCGCATCTCCTGGGCCGACCTGATGATCCTGACCGGCAACGTCGCCCTGGAATCCATGGGCTTCAAGACCTTCGGCTTCGCCGGCGGCCGCGAGGACGTGTGGGAGCCGGAAGAGGACATCTACTGGGGCGCGGAGGACGTCTGGCTGGCCGACAGCAAGCACGCCTCGACCCGCTACTCCGGCGAACGCGATCTGGAGAACCCGCTGGCGGCGGTCCAGATGGGCCTGATCTACGTCAACCCTGAAGGTCCCGACGGCGATCCCGACCCGGCCGCCTCGGGTCGCGACATCCGCGACACCTTCGGCCGCATGGCCATGAACGACGAGGAGACGGTGGCCCTGGTCGCCGGCGGCCACACCTTCGGCAAATGCCACGGCGCCGGCGACGCGCGCCTGATCGGGGCCGAGCCCGAAGGCGCCGACATCGCCGCCCAAGGCCTGGGCTGGCACTCGACCCACGGCTCCGGCATGGGCGGCCACACCATCACCTCCGGCATCGAGGGGGCCTGGACCCCCACGCCGACCGAATGGGACATGAGCTATTTCGACACCCTGTTCGGCCACGAATGGGAACTGGTGAAGAGCCCCGCCGGCGCGCACCAGTGGCAGCCCAAGGAGCCCGAGGCCCAGACCCTGGTTCCCGACGCCCATGACGCCACCCGGCGCAATCCGCCGATGATGACGACGGCGGACATGGCCCTGAGGATCGACCCGATCTACGAGAAGATCTCGCGTCGCTTCCACCAGAACCCGGCCGAGTTCGCCGACGCCTTCGCCCGTGCCTGGTTCAAGCTGACCCACCGCGACATGGGGCCGGCCAGCCGCTACCTGGGCGAGGAAGCGCCGGCCGAGGTTCTGTTGTGGCAGGACCCGATCCCGGAACCCACGCACGCGATCATCGACGCCGGCGACATCGATGCGCTGAAGGCCGACATCCTGGCGACCGGCCTGTCGGTGGCGGACCTGGTCAGCGTCGCCTGGGCCTCGGCCTCCACCTATCGGGGCTCGGACAAGCGCGGCGGCGCCAATGGCGCGCGCATCCGCCTGTCGCCGCAGAAGGACTGGGCCGCCAACGAGCCCGAGACCCTGGCCAAGGTGCTGAAGGCGCTGGAGGGCGTGCAGTCCGCCTTCAACGCCCGCGCCAATGGCGGCAAGCAGGTGTCGCTCGCGGACCTGATCGTGCTCGGCGGCACGGCGGCGGTCGAAAAGGCCGCCATCGACGCCGGCCATCCGGTCGAGGTCGTGTTCACCCCTGGCCGCACCGACGCCGCGCAGGAGGACACTGACGTCGAAAGCTTCGCCGTGCTGGAGCCGCTGGACGACGGCTTCCGCAACTATCACGGCCGCCGCTTCCGCCTCAGCCAGGAGGAGCTGCTGGTCGACCGCGCCCAGTTGCTGACCCTGACGGCGCCGGAGATGACGGTGCTGGTCGGCGGCCTGCGCGCGCTGGGCGTCACCCACGGGCGGACGACGCTGGGCGTCTTCACCGACCGGCCCGGCGTCCTGACCAACGACGTCTTCGTCAACCTGCTGGAGATGCACACGGTCTGGAAGGCCAAGGACGACAGCGAAACGGTGTTCGAAGGCCACGACCGCGTGTCCGGCGAGCTGAAGTGGACCGGCACGCGCGCCGACCTGATCTTCGGCTCCAACTCCCAGCTGCGCGCCATCGCCGAGGCCTATGCGGCGGCCGACGCCCAGAAGAAGTTCGTGCGCGACTTCGCCCGCGCCTGGACCAAGGTGATGAACCTGGACCGCTTCGACCTGCTGAAGTGACGACCTGACGCCAACCACGAAGGGCGCGGCGATCACCGCCGCGCCCTTTTTCGCGTCAACCGCGCAGACGCTCCAACGCCTGCGGATAGCGGCGGGACAGCGGCGCTTCGACCCCGCCCAGTTCAACCGTCCAGTCGCCCGACCCTTCCGGCCGCAGTCCCGTCACGCGCCCGGCGTTGACCAGCCAGGAGCGGTGCGCGCGCACGAAGCCGAACCGTTCCAGCTCGACCTCCACCGCCGCCAGTGTCGCCCGCATCAACGGCCGCCGGCCGTCCGCCAGCCAGAACTCGACATAGTTGCCGGCGGAACTGGCGGCCAAGATGTCGGCCAGCGGCACGCGGATCAGGCGCGCGCCGTCGCGGATGTCGAAACTGACGGGCCGCACCGGCTCGTCCTTGCGCCGACGCAGATAGCCGACCAACCAGAAGACGCCGACGAACAGCGCATAGCCCAGCAGGTCCTTGCGCAGTTCGTAAATGAAGCGGTCGCCGAACTGGTAAGGCCCGTCCGCCCACAGGTCGTAGGCCATTTTCCGCAACACCACGAAACCCGCCACGTGCAGCGCCGAATAGGTCAGCAGACCCCCGGCATGGACGGCCATGAACGACGCCTTGGGCCGCCAGCCCGCCGCCAGCGCCTGATCCGGCGGCGCCGCGGCGGTTGTCAGCCACGGAATCCACGTCAGCACGAGCACCACCACGGCGCTGGACCCCTCCCACACCCAAGGCTTCCAGCTTTCCAGGTCCGGCGCGTCGGCCAGCACGGAAAGCGCGTTCACCGTCGTCACGACCGCCGCCACCGACGCGATCGCCAGCCAGCTTGTCGCCAGATCGCGCGTATCCGCGCCGCGCAGCCGATCGACCAGGCCGCCTGCGCCGTTCGTCCCCGCACACGCGCCGCTCGTCACCCCCCGCGCCGGATCGTCCCCGGCAGCCGACCGCGCGGCCCCCGCCGATTGCCGCGGGACGGACCGCCCGACATCCGTGGTCGCCTTCCTATTCGTCATGGAGTTGGACCATGTCCTCACCGCCCCCGCCGCCCGCGCGCCGATACGATCTCGACTGGATTCGCGTCGCCGCCTTCATGCTGCTGATCCTCTATCACGTCGGCATGTTCTATGTGCCCTGGGACTATCACGTGAACAGTCCGCGCCCGGTCGAGGCGTTGGAGCCGATCATGATGCTGACCAACCCGTGGCGGATGACGCTGCTGTTCCTGGTCTCGGGCTGCGCCACCCGCTTCATGGCCGATAGCTTCGCCGTCCAGGGCAAGGGACGGTTGGCGCTTGCGGGCTCGCGCACCTTGCGCCTGCTTCCGCCCCTGCTGTTCGGCATGTTCGTGATCGTGCCGCCCCAGAGCTATTACGAAATCCTGGAGGCGGCCCAGGCCATGGGCATATCTGATCCCGCGCACGGTCCCGTGTTGCAGGACTTCTGGGTCCGCTACGCCACAGCCTCGGGTCACTGGTGCGATGCCGATGGCTGCCTGATCACGCCGACCTACAACCATCTGTGGTTCGTCGCCTATCTGCTGATCTACAGCCTGGCGCTGGCGCTGCTGTTGCTCGTCCCCGGCGTCCGCGCGGGCCTGCAACGCATCGCCGACCGCGCCTTCCAGGGTTGGGGCCTGGTCGTCTGGCCGCTGGCCTGGCTTTTCGCCATCCGCTGGACCCTGGCGCCGATCTTCGAGGTGAACCACGCCATCGTCGGCGACTGGTACAACCACGCCCTCAGCTTCGCCGCCTTCCTGTTCGGTTTCCTGACCGCGCGATCCGAGCCGGCGCGACAGACCTTCATGCGCCTGCGCTGGCCGGCGCTGGCCATCGCCCTCATGAGCTGGGCCGGGTGGGCGACCTATGCCTGGGTCTATCGCGACACGGCGATCCCGCCCGACGGCCTGCGCGAGGTCATGCGCCTAGTGTATGCGGCCGACCAATGGGCCTTCATCGTCGCCATCCTGGGCTTCGGCGCACGCTGGCTGAACCATGGCGGACCGGTGCTGCGCTATCTGACGGTCGGGGTCTTTCCCTTCTACATCGCCCACCAGACGGTGACGGTCGTGGCGGGCCATCACCTGGCCAAGCTGGGCCTGCCGCTCGGCGTTGAGGCGACGCTGCTGGTCGCGATCACCGCCCTGGGGTGCGTCCTGACCTATGAGGTGGCGCGCCGCATCGGATGGTTCGGCCTGCTCCTGGGGGTCAAGCCCCAGCCGCGCGCCCGGCCGGTTCAGGCGGCGAACCGTCCGCCCTTGCCGGCGTAGGCCTGGGTGCCGCGCGTGTAGATCGTGTCGGTCGGCAGGACGGCGTCGATGGCGATGTCGTCCTGTCCCTTCAGCCGATCATAGACGGGACCGAAGTCCTTCAGCGTCTCGTTCTTCAAGTCTTCCAGGCCGTCGATGACGAAATAGACCTGCTGGAAATCGTCGATCCGGTACAGCGTCCGCATCACCCGCTCCAGGTCGAAGCCGATGCGGTTCGGCGACGAGTCGTCCAGGGCGAAGACGCTCTCGGTCGCCGACGACACGATGCCCGCGCCATAGATGCGCAGGGCGTCCGCCTCCTTCATCAGGCCGAACTCGACCGTGTACCAGTACAGTCGCGCCAGGTTCGGCAGCATCCCCATCGACGCCGCCCGCTGACCGCCCTTGCCGTAGGCTTCCATGTAGGCGGCGAAGTCGGGGTCGGTCAGCATCGGCACATGGCCGAAGACATCGTGGAAGATGTCCGGCTCCTGCAGATAATCCAGCTGATCGGGCTTGCGGATGAACTGGCCCGAGACGAAGCGGCGATTGGCCAGGTGGTCGAAGAAGACCTCGTCGGGCACCAGGCCCGGCACGCACACCACCGTCCAGCCGGTCAGGGCCTGGAGCTTCGGGTTGATGACCTCGAAATCGGGAATGCCGCCGGCGTTCAGGTCCAGCGCCTTGAGCCCGTTCAGGAAGGCGTCGCAGGCCCGCCCCGGCAGGATCTTCATCTGGCGGGCGTAGAGCGTATCCCAGGTCTGGTGCTCCACCTCGGTATAGGCGGACCAGTTCTGCGGAATGGTCCAGTCGGCGGCGGCGCCTTCCGGCGGCTTTTGAAAGACGTGCTCGAAATCGGACATGGAGAACGTTTCCTCTTTTGTCCGCATATAGGCCCGACCGTCCGGCGGTTCCAACCGTCAGTGAAGCCGCATGTCCAGCGGCGCGTGGTGGCCGTGGGCGTCGATGGTGAACCAGCGCCGTTCGTCGGCGGCGGTCAGGCGGGCGTCATCGCCCTCCAGCACGTCCTCGGCGGCGTAGGCGACGAAGCCGCCGTCCTCGCCCGTGGCGAATACCCTGTAGAAGGGTTGGTCGGGCGAAATCGCGCCGGTGTCCGAGGCTGGGCCGTCGTAGGCCGGATCCACGTCCATCACCACGCCGCGAAAGGCGTCGTCGCGGTGCCGGACGATCTGGCCGATGCTGAAACGGGCGGTGTGAATGACGGACATGGCCCCTGTGTTACGCGCCCCCGTCTGAAGCGGACGCCCTTGGCGTCGTTCACCTTCCTGACAGAATGGCTTGGCGCGGACGATTCCGGCGCGCTAGGTTGCACGGGACGGGCGCCGCATCGGACCGCCCACATTGGATACGGCCCATGCCGGAGACCCGCGGCGCGCCCCGACGGCGCGACGAGCGGTCCCAGCCTTCCCGGGGACGGGATGCGTCGGGTCGGGATGCGCCGCTCTATGGCGCGCTCGATCTGGGGACCAACAATTGCCGGCTGCTGATCGCGCGTCCGACGCGCGACGGCTTCAGGGTGGTGGACAGTTTCAGCCGGATCGTCCGCCTTGGCGAAGGCCTGTCGCGAACAGGACGCCTGGACGAGCGCGCCATTGACCGGGCCTATGAGGCGCTGGCCCTGTGCGCCGAGCGGCTGGCGCGCCGGGGTGTTCCCGCTGCGCGCCTCAGCGCCGTCGCGACCCAGGCCTGCCGCGCCGCAGAGAACGGACCGGCCTTCGTGGAGCGGGTGCGAAAAGGCGCCGGCCTGAGCCTGCGGATCATCGACCCGTCCGAAGAGGCGCGCCTGTCGGTCGAAGGCTGCGTCAACCTGATCGACCCGGCCGCCGAGGCCGCCTTGGTCATCGACGTCGGCGGCGGGTCGACCGAGATGTCCTGGCTGCGAAAGAGCGGCGAGCGTTACGACACCGTGGCCTGGATGTCCGCCCCGCTGGGCGTGGTCACCCTGGCCGAGCGCCACCCCGAACCGCCGAACTCGGGCGAGGCCTGGTACGAGGCCATGGTCGCCGACATGGGGGCCGCCATCGCCGCCGGAGGCGTCCGTCAGGACGAACTGCGCGACCTATTCGCCCAGGACCGGGGCCATCTGGTCGGCACCTCAGGCGCCATCACCAGCCTGGCGGGCATCCATCTGAAACTGCCGCGCTACAACCGTGATCGGGTGGACGGCCTGTGGATGACCCGCGGCGATTGCGAGGCGGCGGCGGACCGTCTGAAGGCGCTGGGCCCTTCGGGCCGTGCGCGAGAGGCCTGCATCGGGCCTGACCGCGCGGACCTGGTGCTGGCAGGCGCGGCGATCCTGGAGGCGGTCCAGCGCGCCTGGCCGTCGGAACGCGTGCGCGTCGCCGACCGCGGCCTGCGCGAGGGCCTGCTGCTGCAGATGATGCGCGAGGCCAGAAAGCCCGCGCGTCGGCGCCGCCGACGGGGACGCTCTAGGGCGCAGGGGCCGTCGACGCCGGCGTGACCTGAACCGGCAGGTCGATGTCGCAGATCGAGAAGTCCGCGCCTCGGGCCTGACGCGCGCGCTGCGCCAATGTCTGGAACGTCGGCGAGGCGGTGTTGATGACGGCGACAGAGGGGCGTTCGGCCTGGGGCAGGTCGGAGGCGACGCGCACCCGCGTCATCCGGTCCGGCTCGGGCACGATGCCGTCCGGCGTGCCGCTGGCCTTCAGCGCCCGGACCACGTCCAGGCCGGAAACCACCCTGCCCCAGACGGTGTAGCGCTTGTCCAGCGACGGATAGGGCTGGCGCATCAGGAAGAACTGGCTGTTGGCCGTGTCGTTGCCTTCGTCGCGGGCCATGCCGGCCACGCCGGGGCAGTAGACGCCCCAGCCGTGGACCTTGTGGTCGGGCGTGCCGGCCATCAGCGCATCAGGCTGGGTCTCGACCGGAACCGATCCGACGAAGCCCCTCAACGAACCTGCCGGCGCAGAGACAGGTGTGAAGGCCATGTCGGGCCCCCGTCGAAAGGTGAACTCCGCCTTCAGGTCGGGGTACCAGCTCTGGCCGTCGCCGGTGCCCAGCGGGTCGCCGGTCTGGGCCATGAACCAGTCGATGACCCGGTGCCAGGCCAGATTGTCATAGAAACCGCGCGAGGCCAGAAGGCGGATGCGCTCGACATGACCCGGCGCGATCTCCGGCGCCATCTCCACCAGCACCCGGCCGCGGCTGGTGTCGATGACCAGCAGGTTCTCCGGCGCCACGGCGCGCCATTCCGCGGGCGGCGGCGGAGGAGGCGTCGCCGCTTCCTGGGCCAGCGTCGGCGTCGCGCCGGCGATCACCGCGGCCAGCGCCGTCATCGCCCTGGTCAGAGCCTTCATCTTCCCCCTCCGCGCGGATCAGCCGCCCGAGACCTCCACGGTCGGCTGGATGTTGCAGACATTGGACGTGTTTCCGGCCTGGGCGATCGCCGCAGCGGCGGTCTGGACCCGCACGGTCGGGCGCTCGCCCTCAGGCATGGCCGAGGCCATCCGCACCCGCGTCATGACATCGGGGTCGGCCACCTTGCCGTCGTCCGCCTCGGATCCGGCCTTCAGCGCGCGCAGCGCCTCCTGGCCGGACAGGACGCGACCGAAGGCGGTGTACTGGCCGTTCAGGATGTCGCGCTCGCCGGTCATCAGGAAGAACTGGCTGTTGGCGCTGTCGGGCGAACCCGCGCGCGCCATGCCCAGCACGCCAGTGCAGAACAGGCCCCCGCCGCCCACCTTGAAGTCCGCCGTGACCATCATCTGGGCGTCGGGCTGGGTCTGGATCGGCAGGGTTCCCATCAGACCCGTGACGGGCCCGCTGGCGGCGGGCAGGGCCGCAAAGCCCGCATCCGCCCCGCGACGGAAGGTGAACTCGGCCTTCAGGTCCGGCAGGTCGCTGCCGCCCTGCCCCGTGCCTTGCGGGTCGCCGGTCTGGGCCATGAAGTTGGGGATCACGCGGTGGAACTTCAGGCCGTCGTAGAAGCCCCGGTCGGCCAGGGTGCGGATGCGCTCGACATGGTTCGGGGCGGCTGCCGGCGACAGCTCAACCAGCACACGCCCCTTGGCGGTGTCGATGACCAGCAGGTCCTCCGGCGCCACCGTGCGCCATTCCGACGCGGCCTGGGCGACCGCCGGCGGCGGCGTCAGCGCCGGAACAGCGCCGGCCAGAAGAACCGCCGTCGCGGCCAGAAGCTTGAAACCCATACGCGAGATCATCCCTTGATCTTGACCTTCGCCCGCACCTGTTCGGCGACGTTGGCGCTGACGAAGCTGTCGATATTTCCGTCCAGACGGGCGATTTCCTTGACCAGCCGCGAGGCGATGGCCTGGTGCCGCGGATCGGCCATCAGGAATACCGTCTCGATGTCCTGATTGAGGCGCTGATTCATGGCCGTCATCTGGAACTCGTATTCGAAGTCCGCCACCGCACGCAAACCCCGGATGATGACGCTGGCCTCGACCTCTTCGGCGAAATGCATCAGCAGGGTCGAAAAGGGCCGCACGACGATGTCGCCGCCCAGACCCGCCACCTCGGCCCGCACCATCTCGACGCGTTCGTCGGTCGTGAACAGCGGTCCCTTGTCGTCGTTCTGCGCCACGCCGATCACCACGCGGTCGACCAGCTTGAGCGCCCGCTTGATGATGTCGGTGTGACCGTTGGTCACCGGGTCGAAAGTGCCCGGATAAAGCCCGATCCGCATGGCGTGTTCCCCCACTGTCGCCTGCTTGTGACGGTCGTTTAGCAGGTGCGAAATCAGCGGCCTAGCCGGCTGACGCCATCGTCATCACGCCAGCGGTTGCAGCGGCTGCATCGACCAGGCGCGCGCGATCGTCTCCAGGACATCGGAATCGCCGGCGAAGGTCACGCCGTCGACGGCCGTGATCGGACAGGCGGGCGTGGCGCTGTTGCAGAGAAAGGCGCCGTCGAAGCCCCCCAGTTCGGACAGATGCACCGGTCGGGTCTCGGCGCTCAGCCCGACCTGGTCCAGGCCGCGGCCGATCAGCGCCTGGGTCACGCCGGCCAGCATCGGCGCCTGGGGCCAGACGATCCGGCCGCCCGCCAGAAAGCCGACGTTCCACAGCGTTCCCTCGGAGATCCATCCGTCCGCATCGGTGAACAGGGCGTCGTCGAAGCCGGCCGCCCTGGCCGCCCGTCGCGCGCGCATCAGGCCAAACGTCGCGAGGTGCTTCAGGTGCGGCGCCTCGCGCCCATGCACGACGGCCGTGACCCGCACGCTGTCGGCCAGCGGCGGCGGGGGCGGCGCGAAGACCGTCATCATCCGGGGCGGTCCCACGAAGGTCGGCGCACGATGACCGATCTCCGGCGAGAACAGGCTGACGCGCAGCCAGCCGTCGGTCCGATCGCCCACCGCCAACGCCATCAGGCGGCGCAGCGACGCCTCTCCTGGGCTTTCGTCGAACAGCTCGACCGCCGACGCCTCCAGCCGCGCGAGATGCAGGTCCAGCCCCCGCACGCCCCCGCCCTCCACGCGAAACGACGTGTAGGCGCCATAGTTGACCATCGCCTGATGGGCCAGGTCGTCGGTCGAGGCGGAGCGGCCGTCGATCAGGATGTCCACGGTCGCTCCATATCGCTCATCCGGCGAAAAACCTGAACCCTGTCAGTCCTCACCGCCCTCTTCGCCCGCGACGTCCGCATCGTCGCCGCCGCTTTCGGGCAGACGTTCGACCGAGACGACCTTTTCGCCGTCGGCGGTGCGGAAGATGGTGACGCCCTGGCTGGAGCGGCCGACGATGCGGACCTGATCCATGCGGGTGCGGATCATCTGGCCGCCCGAGGTGACCAGCAACAGGTCGTCCGACTCCTCCACCGGGAAGGCGGCGGCCAGGCGCGTGCCCGCGCGACCGCCCAGGCCGTGGGCCGTCAGGCCCTGCCCGCCCCGGCCCGTGCGGCGATACTCATAGGCCGAGGATCGCTTGCCGAAGCCGGTTTCGGTGACGGTCAGGATGAACTGCTCGGCGGCGTCCAGCGCCGCGATACGCTCAGGCGAGATCGGAGCGTCGCCGGCGGCTTCCGGCTCGTCGTCGACCTCGACGACCGCCACGTCGTCGTCGCCCTCTCCGCGCGCCTTGCGCATGGCGTTGGCGTGTTTGAC
>NZ_DLMO01000179.1:9733-10148 GCF_002479325.1 Brevundimonas sp. UBA7534 | reverse complement strand
CCGTGATCGAAGGGGTCCAGCCCGATCAGGTTCTGGTCGCCGCCACCGCCGCCGTGCGCGAAGCCGCCGACGGGCCCGAGTTCTGCGAGCGCGTGGCCGCCGAGACGGGCCTTCGCATCCGCGTGCTCACGGGCGAGGAAGAGGCCAAATACGCCGCGATGGGCGTGCTGGCCGGCGCGCCGGACGCACACGGCGTCTCGGCCGACATGGGCGGCGCCAGTCTGGAGCTGACGCGGCTGAACGGCGACGGCGTCGAGCATGGCCTGACCCTGCCGCTGGGTCCGTTCGCCCTGCTGGACCCGAAGGGCTTCGACGCCGATCGCCTGCGCCGCACCATCGACGCGCGGCTGAAGCCGGTCGCCCGCGACTTCCAGTCCGACACCCTTTATGCGGTCGGCGGGGCGTGGCGGACGCT
>NZ_DLMO01000179.1:276-9597 GCF_002479325.1 Brevundimonas sp. UBA7534 | reverse complement strand
GGCGGGGCGTGGCGGACGCTGGCGCAGGTGCACATGGGCCTGCGCGACTATCCGCTTCGGGTCGTGCACCAGTACGCCCTGACCGCCGAGGAGGCGCTGGAGACGGCCCGCCTGGTGGCGCGCCAGTCGCGTGGCGGATTGGAGAAGCTGCCGGGCGTGTCCAAGAAGCGCGCCGAGACCCTGCCCTACGCCGGCCTGGTGCTTGAGGGGTTGATCGGACGGCTGGGCCTGAAGCGGATCGAGATGTCCGCCTGGGGCGTCCGTGAAGGCCTGGTCTTTGAAACCCTGGACGAGACGATCCGCGGCACCGACCCGCTGCTGGCCGGCACGGCGGCCCTGGGCTTGCGCCAGGGCGTGGCCCCGGCCCTGCCTGGCGCGCTGGAGGGATGGATCGCCGATGTGGTGGCGGCCCTGCCTTCGGCGTTCGGCCCGACGCGGGACGGCGTTCTGACCGCGGCGGCATGCAACTTGGCCGACCTGGGCGCCCGTCTGCACCCGGACCACCGCGTGGAGCTGGTGTTCGACCAGGTGCTGCGCGCGCCCGTGGCGGGCCAGACCCATGCCGAACGCGCGTTCCTGGCTGCGGCGCTCAACGCCCGGTACGGCGGCGACGCCGCAACCCCCGAGCCGGAAGCCGTCGACCGCCTGCTGGACGAGGACGCGCGGCGACGGGCGCGGGCGCTGGGTCAGGCCATTCGCCTGGCCTGCGATCTGTCCGGGCGGGCGCCGCAGTTGCTGGCCAACGCCCGCGCCGTCGTGAGCAAGGGCGAGCTGCGTCTCAGCGCCACGGCGGGCTACGCCGACGTGCTGCTGGGCGAACAGACCCGCAAGCGCGCCAAGGCCCTGGCCGAGACAATGGGTCTGTCGCTCGCGATCTAGACGGGACGCTTGGCCCGTCAGCCCTCGATCTCGACCACTTCGACGCGCGCGCCGTTCAAGACCAAGGCGATCTCGCCGCGCTTCAGCTTGAGCGCGTCGTCGCCGAACAGCTGGCGGCGCCAGCCCTTCATGGCGTCGATGTCGGCGTCGTCGTTGATGGCGATCTGCTCCAGGTCGGCCACGGTGGCGATCAGCTTGGAGGCCACGCCCGCATTGTCACTCTTGGCCTTCAGCAGCACCTTCAGCAATTCGACGACCGAAGGCGGCGCGGGCTGGCGATGGGCGGGACGCGACATCTCTGGCGCGTGCGCCTCCGGGTCCGCCAGGACGCGCTTCAGCTCCTCGGCCAGTTCCAGCCCCAGGCGCGAACCGCCGAATCCCTTGGGCACCGAACGCAGCCGGTTGAAGGCGTCGGGATCGGTCGGCGCCTGCTGGGCGATCTCGTCGACGCCCTCGTCCTTCAGGATGCGGCCGCGCGGCTGGTCTCGCTCCTGCGCGGCGCGCTCGCGCCAGACCGCAACGGCCTTGAAGGCGGCCAGATACTTTGCCGAGAACTTCTTGGGTTTCAGTCGCTTCCAGGCGTTTTCGGGATTGGTGTCGTAAAGCGCCGGATCGGTCAGCGCCTCCATCTCCGACATCACCCAGTCCAGACGACCGTCCTTCTGCAGTCGATCGCGCAGCTTGGGGTAAAGCGCCGCCAGGTGAGTGACGTCGCCCAGGGCATAGACCAGTTGGTTCTCCGACAGCGGGCGGCGGGCCCAGTCGGTGAAGCGGCTGCCCTTGTCCACCTCGATCCGCAGCATCTGGCGCACCAGCGAATCATAGGCGACCTGTTCGCCGAACCCGGCGGCCATGGCCGCGACCTGGGTGTCGAACAGCGGCTTGGGCATGGCGCCCAGGCGCACGAAGATCTCCACGTCCTGGCGACAGGCGTGGAAGACCTTGATGATCTTCGGGTCGCGCAGCAGCGCCAGGAAGGGCTCCAGGTCCAGCCCGTCCGCCATCGGGTCGATGATCCCGGCGTGATCAGACGAGGCGGCCTGGATCAGGCACAGCCGGGGCCAATAGGTCGTCTCCCGCATGAACTCGGTGTCGACCGTGATGAAAGGCGCGGAGGAAAGGCGGGCGCAGAAGTCAGCCAGCGCCTCATTTGTGGTGATCGGCGTCATTCCGATGCTATAGCGCCGCGCAATCCCCTTGTGGCAAGAGCGCCGCGACACATTTCCGCCCCTGATTCAGGTCCGTGACCCATGAGCGACACCGACAACCGCCTTCCGAACGGCCTGACCTACGCCGATGCGGGCGTGGACATCGACGCGGGCGAAATGCTGGTCGAGCACATCAAGCCCCTGGCCAAGTCCACGGCGCGTCCGGGATCGGAGCCGTCGCTGGGCGGCTTCGGCGCCCTGTTCGACCTGAAAGCCGCCGGGTTCGAGGATCCGCTGATCGTCACCACCACCGACGGCGTAGGCACCAAGCTGAAGATCGCCATCGAGACGGGCCGCCATGACGGCGTCGGCGTCGACCTGGTGGCCATGTGCGTCAACGACCTGTTGGCCCAGGGCGCCGAGCCCCTGCTGTTCCTCGACTATTACGCCACGGGCCGTCTGGAGATCGACGCCGCCCGCCGCGTGGTCGCCGGAATCGCCGAGGGCTGCCGCCAGGCCGGCTGCGCCCTGGTGGGCGGCGAGACCGCCGAAATGCCCGGCATGTACACCGACGGCGACTATGACCTGGCCGGCTTCAGCCTGGGTGCGGTCGAACGCGGCCACGCCCTGCCCTATCTGGATCGTCAGGCGGCCGGCGACATCATCATCGGCCTGGCTTCGACCGGCCCGCACTCGAACGGCTATTCGCTGGTGCGCAAGGTGGTCGACAAGTCCGGTCTGGGGTGGGGCGACGACGCCCCCTTCGCCAAGGACCGCTCCCTCGCCCAGGCCCTGATGGAGCCAACCCGCATCTATGTGAAGCCGGTGCTGCCGCTGATGAAGGCGGGCCTGGTCAAGGGCGCGGCCCACATCACGGGCGGCGGCCTGATCGAAAACCCGCCGCGCTGCATCGCCGAGGGCCTGAAGGCCGCCTTCGACTGGGATTCGTGGCCGATGCCGCAGGTGTTCCAGTGGCTGGCCGAAACCGGCGGGATCAGCGACCACGAGATGCGCCGCACCTTCAACTGCGGCGTGGGCTTCATCCTGATCGTCTCGCCCGAGAACGCCGAGCCCGTGCTGGCGGAACTGCTGAACGCGGGCGAGGTCGCCTTCGTGTGCGGACAGCTGGAAGCGGCCTGATCCGGTGAAGACCCGCGTCGCCGTCCTGATCTCCGGGTCCGGCTCCAACATGGCCGCGCTGATCGACGCCGGACAGGCGCCGGACAGCGCCTATGAGGTCGTCCTGGTCGTCGCCAACATCGCGGACGCCGGCGGCCTGGCCGTCGCCCGGGCCAAGGGCGTCGCCGCCGTGGCCGTGCCCCATCGCCCGTTCGGCAAAGACCGAGAGGCCCACGAGGCGGCGATCGACGCCGCCCTCCAGGAGGCGGGGATCGAGGTCGTGGCTCTGGCCGGCTACATGCGCGTGCTGACGCCCTGGCTGGTCGGCGGATGGCGTGGGCGCATGCTGAACATCCACCCCAGCCTGCTGCCGCTCTACCCCGGACTGGACACCCACGCGCGCGCCCTGTCGGCCGGCGACGCCGAAGCGGGCTGCACCGTGCACCTGGTCACCGAAGGCGTGGACGAGGGGCCGATCCTGGATCAGGCGCGAGTCCCGATTCTGGCCGACGACACGCCCGCCAGCTTGGCCCAGCGCGTCCTGACCGCCGAGCACCAGCTCTATCCGCGCGCCCTGGACGCCTTCTGCCGAACCCTGGACCCAGGCTGAGACCTGCGACTTCCTGTCGCATTATATTTCTGTAATGTGCCGACGCGCAGGCGACATCGACCCGCCAGCAGGACAAATGTGCGCCCACATCCACACAGGGGCTCGATATGAACAACAAACGCCACCTTCTCGTCGCCGTCGCCGCGCTGGCCTTGATCACCCCGGCCGGCGCGGCCCTCGCCCAGGCGACGCCCGCGTCCGTGCCCGCCGCGCACGCCGACCATGCCGCCATCGGCGCGTGGGGCTTCGATCCCGCTAGCCGCGACCTGTCGGTCAAGCCCGGCGATGACTTCAATCGGTACGCCTCGGGCGCCTGGCTGGACAAGGCCGAGATCCCAGCGGACCGGACTTCCTGGAGCAACTGGGACGTTCTCTATGACCAGACCCAGGACTATCTGAAGGCGATCATCGAGAACGCTGGCGCACATCCCGACAGTTCGCCCGAGGCATCCAAGATCGGCGGCCTGTTCAACAGCTTCATGGACGAGGCGCGGGTGAACCGCCTGGGCGCCCAGCCCCTGGCCGCCGATCTGGCCGCCGCGCGCGCCGCCGACACGCGCGAGAAGATCGCCGTGCTGATGGGCGACAGCTTCGGCGGTTTCGGCTCCAGCCTGTTCAGCGCCTATGTGGCCGAGGACCTGAAGAACCCGGACGCCTACGCCGTCTATCTGTCGCACGACGGCCTGGGCCTGCCGGAACGCGAATACTATCTCAGCGACCAGTTCGCCGAGGCCAAGGCCGCCTATCAGGCCTATGTCGCCAAGATGCTGACCCTGGCCGGCTGGTCGAACCCCGATCAGGCCGCCGCCGACATCCTGGCGTTCGAGACCAAGGTAGCCGAAGCGCACTGGCCGATCGCCGACCGCCGCGACATGGTCAAGACCTACAATCCCACCACCCTGGCGCAGCTTGAAACCGACGCGCCGGGCTTTCCCTGGCAGGCCTGGGCGCAGGCCGGGGGCTTCGCCGGCCAGCCGCAACTGATCGTCAGCGAAAACACCGCCTTCCCCAAGCTGGCCCAGATCTTCGCAGATACGCCCGTGGCGACGCTCCAGGCCTGGCAGGCCTTCCACGTCGCCGACCAGGCCGCGCCCTATCTCAGCCAGGCCTTCATCGACGCCCGCTTCGACTTCCGAGGCAAGGTCCTGAACGGCACGCCCGAGAACCGCCCCCGCTGGAAGCGCGGCGTCACCCTGGTCGACGGCACGCTGGGCGAGGCCTTGGGGAAGGAATACGTGGCCCAGCACTTCCCGCCCTCGTCCAAGGCGCAGATGGAAACCCTGGTCCAGAACCTGATTGCGGCCATGCGCATCCGCCTGCAGAACCTGGACTGGATGAGCGAGGAGACCAAGCAGCAGGCCCTCTACAAGATCGACCATTTCAACGTGAAGATCGGCTATCCGGAGAAGTGGCGCGACTATTCCGGCCTGCAGATCCGCGCCGACGACCTCTACGGCAACGTCGAGCGGGCCGCCGCCTTCGAATGGGCCTACAATCTGGAAAAGCTGAAGGGGCCGGTCGACCCGCTGGAATGGGGCATGACGCCCCAGACGATCAACGCCTACTACAACCCTCCGCGCAACGAGATCGTCTTCCCGGCGGCCATCCTGCAACCGCCCTTCTTCGACCCGAATGCTGACCCGGCCGTCAATTACGGCGGCATCGGCGCGGTCATCGGCCATGAGATCAGTCACGGCTTCGACGACCAGGGCCGCACGGTGGACGGCGACGGCGTGCTGCGGGACTGGTGGACGGCCGAGGACGCGACCAAGTTCGAACAGCGCACGGCCGTCCTGGGCGCCCAGTTCGACGCCGCCGAACCCCTGCCGGGCGTTCACATCAACGGCCGGCTGACGATGGGCGAGAACATCGGCGACCTGGGCGGCCTGCTGGTCGCGCTGGACGCCTTTCATCTGTCGCTGGACGGCAAGCCCGCGCCGGTGCTGGACGGCCTGACCGGCGACCAGCGCTTCTTCCTGGGTTGGGCCCAGGTCTGGCGCGAGAAGATCCGCGACGCCGCCCTGCAGCAGCAACTGGCCACCGACCCGCACAGCCCAGGCGAAGCCCGGGCGGCGCTGAATCTGCGCAATGTCGACGCCTGGTATTCGGCGTTCGACGTCAAGCCCGGCGACAAGGGCTACGTCGCGCCCGAAGACCGCGCCCGTATCTGGTAGGCGGACACAACAAAGGCCCGGAGCGTCGCTCCGGGCCTTCTTAGTTTCGGCGAGGCCGATCGTATTACTTGGGCGTGGTCACCGCACCCGCCACGCCGCCGATGGCGGCGCCGGCCACGGTCGAACCGGTGTTGCCGCCCAGAACCTGGCCGGCGACGGCGCCGCCCAGGGCGCCGGTGGCGGCGCGTTGTTCCATGGTCTGGCCGCAAGCGGCCAGCAGGGCCACGGCGCCGATGACGGGGGTCAGTTTCAGGATGGTCTTCATGATTTGGCTCCTCGGGGGGTGGAGAGACGATGCAGACCAAACGAAAAGGCCCGAGTCCGGTTCCGGACTCGGGCCTTTCTTATTGCAGCGCTACGCTCGGGACGCGGTCCCTCGCGACTTGAGCGCTTAGCCGACGATCTGGTCTTCGGTGAAGAACTGGGCGATCTCGATCTTGGCGTTGTCGAGCGAGTCCGAGCCGTGGACCGAGTTTTCGCCGATCGACAGCGCGAACTGCTTGCGGATGGTGCCGTCGGCGGCCTGTTCCGGGTTGGTGGTGCCCATGACTTCGCGGTACTTGGCCACGGCGTTCTCGCCTTCCAGCACCTGGACCACGACGGGCTCGGCGGTCATCTGCTCGACCAGTTCGCCGTAGAACGGGCGCTCGGCGTGGACTTCGTAGAACTTCTTGGCCTGGTCGGTGGTCAGCTTGACGCGGCGTTGGGCGACGATGCGCAGGCCGGCGTCCTCGATCACGGCGTTGATCTTGCCGGTCAGGTTGCGGCGCGTGGCGTCCGGCTTGATGATCGAGAAGGTGCGTTCGGTCATGGAGGTGACTTCTTGTTTGGGAGATTGAGGGTCGCGGGCTTATAGCGACCGCCTCCCCGCTTTCCAATACCGCCGACGGCCCTTCCTCAATATGCTCCAGATCAACAACCTGACCCTGAACGCCTGGGGCCGCCAGTTTCTGGACGACGCCTCCGTCAGCCTGCCGCCGGGGGCCAAGGTGGGGCTGGTCGGGCGCAACGGCATCGGCAAGTCGACCCTGTTCAAGGTCATCCTGGGCGAACTGGCCGCCAACGGCGACGAGATCAGCCTGCCCAGGACCCCGCGCATCGCCTCGGTCGACCAGGAGCACCCCGCCACGCCCGTCAGCGTCCTGGAGACCATCCTGGAGGCCGACGTCGAGCGCCACGACCTGATGACCCGTCTGGAAACCGCCGATCCCGAGGAGATGGGCGAGATCTGGGCGCGGTTGATCGAGATCGACGCCGAGAGCGCGCCCGCCCGCGCCTCCGAAATCCTGGTCGGCCTGGGCTTCAGCCAGGAGGACCTGCACCGGCCGATGGCGCATTTCTCGGGCGGCTGGCGGATGCGGGTGGCGCTGGCGGCGGCGCTGTTCGCCGAACCGGACATGCTGCTGCTGGACGAACCGACCAACTACCTGGACCTGGAAGGGGCCCTGTGGCTGGAGGCGCGGCTGAAGAAGTATCCCCACACGGCCCTGATCATCAGCCACGACCGCGACATGCTGAACGCGGTCTGCACGCACATCCTGCACCTGTCGAACCGCAAGCTGGACCTCTACACCGGCAACTACGATGCGTTCGAGAAGACCCGGGCCGAGAAGCTGCGGCTCATGGAGGCCAACAAGACCAAGCAGGACGCCGAGCGGGCGCACCTGCAGAAGTTCATCGACCGCTTCAAGGCCAAGGCGTCCAAGGCCACCCAGGCCCAGTCGCGCGTCAAGAAGCTGGAGAAGATGGAGCGGATCGAGCTGCCGCCGGAAGAGCGGGTCGCCCCCTTCGTCCTGCCGTCGCCCGACCGTCCTCTGCCCCCGCCCCTGATCCGGCTGGAGCGGGCCAACGTCGGCTATGAGCCCGGCAAGCCGATCCTGCGGAACCTGAACCTGCGCATGGACCTGGACGACCGCATCGGCCTGTTGGGCGTCAACGGCGCGGGCAAGTCGACTTTCGCCAAGCTGATCGCCAAGGCCCTGACGGTTGAGACGGGCGAGTTTCACCGCGATGGCAAGATGCGCGTGGGCTGGTTCCACCAGCACCAGATCGAGGCGATGGACCCGGAGGACACGCCGCTGCAGATCATCCTGCGCGCCATGCCCGAGGCGTCCGAAAGCAGCCGCCGCAGCCGGCTGGCCCAGTTCGGCCTGCCGTTCCAGAAGCAGGACACCAAGGTCGCGGCCCTGTCGGGCGGGGAGCGCGCGCGCCTGCTGCTGAACCTGGTGGCGATGGACGCGCCGCACATCCTGATACTGGACGAACCGACCAACCACCTGGACATCGACAGCCGCCGCGCCCTGCTGGATGCGCTGAACCAATATACCGGCGCGGTCATCCTGATCACCCACGACCGGTCGCTGATGGAGCTGGTCGCCGACCGGCTGTGGCTGGCCGCCGACGGCACGGTGAAGCCTTTCGAAGGGGATATGGACGACTACGCCAAGTTCGTCCTGGACCGCGCCAAGCAGGCCGGGATGAAGCCGTCGCAGGTGAAGCAAGAACCGGCGGCGGCGTCAGAGCCCTCCGCCAACGCCCCTCAAGCAGCGAGCGGCCGCGCCGCGAGCGATAGGGGCGCAAAGAAATCAGGCCCTTCGCCCTCGACCCTTCGCCATGCGGTGAAGAAGGCGGAGGAGGAAATGACCCGCCTGACGGCCGAGCTGGCCCGTCTGGACGATGACCTGGCCAACGCCGCCGTCGCCGATCCGAAGAAGCTGGAAGGTCTGACCCGCGCCCGCGCAAAGGCCCAGTCCGACCTGGACGCCGCCGAGGTCGCGTGGATCGCCGCCGAGGAAGCCCTGGCCGAGGTCGCATGATGAAACCGATGGCCTTTTCGAAGGAGGAACGCGCTGAAGCGACGGCGAAGCTGCGCGCCTATTTCCGCGACGAACTGGATCAGGAGTTGGGCCAGTTGCCGGCCGAAATGCTGTTGGACTTCATCGGTCGCGACATTGGCGGGGTGTTCTACAATCGCGGCCTCTACGACGCCCAGGCGGTGGTGAAGAAGAAGGCCGAGGACATCGTCGAGGCCCTCTATGGCCTGGAACGCGGCGACCGCTGAGCCAGGCCTCTGGCGTCGCGGATGCAACGGCGTTAGTGACAGTTCTCTGAATATCCGCTCGATCACGGACGGATTTCCTTTCGAGCCGCTGTCATGACACCCTCCCCCCTCGACCGGCCCATGTCCGTGCCGCTCCTCTGTCTGGCGGTGCTGGTCGGCGCGGCCGCGTTCGGACTGCTGGCGGACCCGCATTTCGCCGGCCGGCTTCTGACCGAAGGCGGACCTGTCGAGACCGCCAGCGTGGCGTTGCACCTGCTGGCCGCCAGCGTCGCCCTCGTGATGTGGCGCAAGCGCGGCGCCCTGTTCGGCTTCCTGGCCCTGGCCGAGCTG
>NZ_DLMO01000179.1:0-213 GCF_002479325.1 Brevundimonas sp. UBA7534 | reverse complement strand
CTGGCCCTGGCCGAGCTGCTGATGGCGATGCGGGAGCTGGACGTGCATCGCGCCTTCACCACCTTCGGGGTTTTCAGCACGCGGCTTTACGCCCGGCCCGACGTGCCGTTGTTCGAGAAGCTGGGCGCGGCCTTGGCCATCGTCGCCATCGTGGCGCTGCTGGCCGGCTTGCTGTGGCGCAGCCGGAGCGAGCTGCGCCTGATGGCCGCCGAG
>NZ_DLMO01000186.1 GCF_002479325.1 Brevundimonas sp. UBA7534 | reverse complement strand
GTCGGGCAGCCAGGTGTGCACCGGCCACATCGGCATCTTCACCGCGAACGAGGCGAAGAAGGCCAGCCACAGCACCGGTTGCACGGCCGGATCGAAGGCGAACTGCTTCAGCTCCGGAATGCTGGTGGTGCCGGCCGTATGGGCCATCCACAGCATGGCCAGCAGCATCAGCACCGACCCCAGCAGGGTGTAGAGGAAGAACTTGTAGGCCGCGTAGATCCGGTTCTGACCGCCCCAGATGCCGATGATCAGGAACATCGGCACCAGGGTGCCTTCGAAGAAGATGTAGAACAGGAACAGGTCCAGCGAGGTGAACACGCCGATGACCAGCGTCTCCAGCACCAGAAAGGCGATCATGTATTCGACGACGCGCGTCTGGATCGATTTCCAGCTGGCCAGGATGCAGATCGGCATCAGGAAGGCGGTCAGCAGGACGAACAGGATCGACACGCCGTCCACGCCCAGGTGGTAGCTGGCGCCGGCGAACCAGGGCGCGAACTCCACGAACTGATAGCCGGTGTTGGCCGGATCGAAGCCGGCGACCAGCACGACCGAGACGGCCAGGACCGCCAGGGTCGTGACCAGGGCGATCCAGCGCGCGGCCGGGGCGGCGGCGTCCTGCGACTTGGAGGTCAGCCGGGCGACGAAGATCGCCAGGGCGCCCAGCAGCGGGAGGAAGGTGACGAGGCTCAGGATGTAGGGCACGAGATCAGGCTCCCCACGCGAGGATGGCGAAGGTGAGCAGACCCGCCACCCCGAGCAGCATCACGAAGGCATAGTGATAGACATAGCCGGACTGGATCTTGGCCAGTCGGGCCGCGGATTTGAGCGACGCCCAGGCGGCGCCGTTGGGGCCCAGGCCGTCGATGATCTTCACGTCGCCGACCTTCCAGAAGAAGTTCCCGATGGCCCGGAAACCGCGGACGAAGACGAAGTCGTACAGCTCGTCGAAGTACCACTTATTGTAGAGGAAGCGGTAAACGATGCCGTTCCGCTCGGCCATGCGGCGGCCCATGCCTTCGCGGGCGACGTAGATCCAATAGGCGAAGGCGGTGCCGATCAGCGTCAGGATCAGCGGCGACCATTTCACCCAGGTCGGGACGTCGTGACTTTCGTGGAGCACGTGATTGTGCGCGCCGACGAAGATGGCGCCGCGCCAGAACTCGGCCTCGTGGTGACCGATGAAGAATGGCGCGAAGACGAAGCCCGCCGCGACCGCGCCGACCGACAGGGCCAGCAGCGGGACCAGCATGACCCACGGGCTCTCGTGCGGGTGCAGCGGGCCGTGGTGGGCGTGATCGTCGTGCGCGTGATCGTCATGGGCGGCGTGGGCCACGGCGTGACCGTCGGCGTCAGGCAGCGGCTCCGAATGGGTTTCCAGCTGCGCGTCGGTGGCGTGATCGTCGGCGTGGTGGGCGCCCTCTTCCTTCCACACCGGCTTGTTGTGGAAGGTCATGAACACCAGGCGCCACGAATAGTAGGCTGTCAGGCCCGCGGCGATGATGCCCACGAAGAAGGCGAACATGCCCACCGCCGAATGGCCCGAGGCCGCCGAGGCGAAGGCGCTCTCGATGATCGAGTCCTTGGAGTAGAAGCCGGCGAAGCCGCCGACGCCGGGGATGCCCAGACCGGTGATGGCGATGGTGCCGATGGTCATGACTGCATAGGTGACCGGCAGCAGCTTCCACAGGCCGCCCATCTTCCGCATGTCCTGCTCGTGGTGCATCCCGTGGATCACCGAACCGGCGCCCAGGAACAGCAGGGCCTTGAAGAAGGCGTGGGTGAACAGGTGGAACATGGCGGCCTGATAGGCGCCGACGCCCGCCGCGAAGAACATGTAGCCCAGCTGCGAACAGGTCGAATAGGCGATGACCCGCTTGATGTCGTTCTGGGTCAGGCCGACCGTGGCGGCGAACAGGGCCGTGATGGCGCCGATGATGGCGATGATCTGGGCCGCGCCCGGCGCGTGCTCATAGATGGGCGACAGCAGGCAGACCATATAGACGCCGGCCGTCACCATGGTGGCGGCGTGGATCAGGGCCGACACGGGGGTCGGGCCTTCCATCGCGTCGGGCAGCCAGGTGTGCAGGAAGAACTGCGCCGACTTGCCCATGGCGCCGATGAACAGCAGGAAGCCCGCCAGATCGAGCGCCGACCACTGGACGCCCAGGAACTCCCACGTCGTGCCGGCGCGCTCGCCGATCATCGGGAACAGCTCCGAGAACTCGATGGTGCCGTACATCCAGAAGATCGTCATGATCCCCAGGACGAAGCCGAAGTCGCCGACGCGGTTGACGACGAAGGCCTTGATGGCGGCGGCGCTGGCCGTCGGCTTCTTGTACCAGAAGCCGATCAGCAGATAGGACGCCAGGCCCACGCCTTCCCAACCGAAGAAGATCTGCATGAAGTCGGCGGCCGTCACCAGCGCCAGCATCATGAAGGTGAACAGGCTCAGATAGGCGAAGAAACGGGGCTTGGAGTCGTCCTCCGCCATGTAGCCCCAGGAGTACAGGTGCACCAGCGACGAGACGCTGGTGACCACGATCAGCATGGTCGCCGACAGGGCGTCGATGCGGATCGACCACGCCGACTGGAAGTCGCCGACGTTGATGAACGGCAGCAGGCGCAGGGTAAAGGGCTCCAGATGGCCCCAGGTCCATTGGCCGAACACCGTCCAGGCCACCGCGCACGAGAAGAACAGCAGGCCGGTCGTGGCCGCCTGCGACGGGACGTTGCCGATCCGGCGGCCGAAGAAGCCGGCGATGGCGGCGCCCAGCAGCGGGGCGAAGACGCCCAGGATGACGAGAGTCTGAAGAGTCACTGTCGGATCAGCCCTTCATCACGGAGGCGTCGTCCACGGCGATGTCGCCGCGGTTGCGGAAGAAGGTCACCAGAATGGCCAGGCCGACGGCGGCCTCGGCCGCGGCGACGGTCAGGACGAACATGGCCATGATCTGCCCCGACACCTCGTTGAGGTAGGTCGAGAAGGCCACGAAGTTGATGTTCACCGCCAGCAGGATCAGCTCGATCGACATCAGGATGATGATGACGTTCTTGCGGTTCACGAAGATGCCGAACACCCCGATGGTGAACAGGATGGCGGCGACCGCCAGGTAATGCTGCAGTCCGACGACCATTACAGAAGCTCCTCGGGCGACACGCCCTGCCCGCTCTGGACCGTCTTGACCTCCATGGCCTTGGCGGCCGGGCGGTTGATCTGGTCGGCGATGTTCTGGCGCTTGATGTGCGGCTTGTGGCGCAGGGTCAGGGTGATGGCCCCGATCATGGCGATCAGCAGCACGATCCCGGCGGCCTGGAAGAAATAGACGTAGTCGGTGTAGAGCACCCGGCCGATCGCCTCGACATTGGTCACGTCGGGCCGCGGCGCGCCCAGCACGGCGTCGGCGGCGGCGCCGTTCTGGACCACGGCGACGGACACCAGGATCATCTCGACCAGCAGCACCCCGGCGATGATGATCGCCAGCGGCAGATAGCGCGCGAAGCCCTCGCGCAGCTTCAGGAAGTCCACGTCCAGCATCATGACGACGAACAGGAACAGCACCGCGACGGCGCCGACGTAGACCACGACCAGCAGCATGGCCAGGAACTCCGCCCCCAGCAGCACGAACAGACCGGCGGCGGAGAAGAAGGCCAGGATCAACCACAGCACGCTGTGCACCGGGTTGCGCGCGGTCACGACCAGAAGGCCGGACACCACGGCGGTCGCCGCCAGCAGATAGAAGGCTATGCCTTGCAGCATGTCGGGACGAAGCCCCTTTCGTCTCGGCCCCGACCCCTTGGCGGAATCGGCGGCCCGTTAGCGTCAGCGCCTTAGCGGTAAGGCGCGTCGAGTTCCAGATTCTTGGCGATCACGCGTTCCCAGCGGTCGCCGTTGTCCAGCAGGCGGGCCTTGTCGAACAGCAGCTCCTCGCGTGTCTCCACGGCGAACTCCGAGTTCGGGCCTTCCACGATGGCGTCCACCGGGCAGGCCTCCTGGCACAGGCCGCAGTAGATGCACTTGACCATGTCGATGTCGTAGCGGGTCGTGCGGCGGCTGCCGTCGGCGCGCGGCTCGGCCTCGATGGTGATGGCCTGGGCGGGGCATATGGCCTCGCACAGCTTGCAGGCGATGCAGCGTTCCTCGCCGTTCGGATAGCGACGCAGGGCGTGTTCGCCGCGGAAGCGGGGCGACTGCGGATTCCGCTCGAACGGATAGTTCACGGTGGCCTTGGGACGGGCCATGTATTTCAGGGTCAGGCCGATGGCGCCGACGGCGTCCAGCATCAGCGCGCCCTTGGCGGCCTGGGCGATCCGGTTGAACATCAGAAACGATCCTCTGGCGCCGGGGCGCCGTTGGTTGAAGTCGATGGGGCGGGAGCGGCCTTGGCCTGTCCGGCCCGCCATTCCTGCTCGATGCGGTCCTGGCGGCGCTCCCACTGATAGCTGGACTCGGGCATGCGCGGGTCGGCGGCGCAGCCGCACAGGACCGCGCCGGTCGCCGCCAGCGTCAGGATGGAAGCCGACGTCCTCATCAGCCGCCCACCACGAAGACGCGCCAGGCCGAGGTGATGACCACGGCGACCAGGGAGGCCGGCAGGAAGATCTTCCAGCCCAGGCGCATCAGCTGGTCGTAGCGGTAGCGGGGCACGAAGGCCTTCACCAAGGCGAACGCCAGGAACCACAGCACGGTCTTCACGATGAAGGTCGCGACGTAGATCGTGTACTCCAGCCAGCCCGGCAGGCCGTCCAGCACCGATTGCGGGATGATGCCGGGGTTCCAGCCGCCGAAGAACAGGATGCTGACCATCGCCGACATGAAGACGATGTTGACGTACTCGCCCATCATGAACAGCAGATAGGTCGTGGAGGCGTATTCGACCTGATAGCCGGCGACCAGTTCGGACTCGGCCTCGGGCAGGTCGAACGGCGGACGGTTGGTCTCGGCCAGGGCCGACACGAAGAAGACGATCATCATCGGGAACAGCACCAGGATCAGCGGCCAGGTCCCCGCCCCGCCGCCGAAGGCGTACCAGTTCCAGAACATGCCCTTCTGGCTGTCGACGATGGTCGACAGGTTCATCGAACCGGCCAGCAGGATGACGTTGATGATGATGAGGCCAAGCGAAACCTCGTAGGACACCATCTGCGCGGCCGACCGCAGCGACCCCAGGAACGGATACTTCGAGTTTGAGGCCCAGCCACCCATGATGATGCCGTACACGCCCAGCGACGACACCGCGAAAATGTAGAGAATGCCGACGTTAAGGTCCGACATCACCCAGCCGGGCGCGAAGGGAATCACGGCCCAGGCCATGAAGGCCAGGATCACGGTGATGATCGGCGCCAGCAGGAACACCGCCTTGTCCGCGCCCGCCGGGACCACGACCTCCTTCAGCACGAACTTCAGCATGTCGGCGAAGGACTGCAGCAGGCCGAAGGGGCCGACCACATTGGGCCCTTTACGCATCTGCACGCCGGCCCAGACCTTGCGGTCGGCCAGCAGCAGGAAGGCGACGAAGATCAGCACCACGACGGTGATCAGCAGGACCTGGCCGACCGTCAGCAGCGTCCAACCGACCGGGGTGCTCCAGAAGGAAACGGGGTCCATGACTTACTCCGCCGCCATCACGACCGGCTGGGTCCGCTGGGCGGACAGCTCGGCCATGGTCGCGCTGGCGCGCGCGATCGGGTTGGAAAGATAGGGGTCGCCCACGACCGAGGCGTAGGCCACGTCGCCCAGGTAGCCCTTGGCGCCCAGCTTGGACGGATCGAACGCTTCGGGCGCGGCCAGATAGTCGATCCGCCCGAAGGTCGGATGGTCGGCCATCAGCCTGGACCGCAGTTGCTCCAGCGTGTCGTAGGGCAGCGTCTGGCCGACATAGCCGGACAGGGCGCGGATGATGGCCCAGTCTTCCTTGGCCTCGCCCTTGGGGAAGACGACCCGTTCGGCCATCTGCACCCGGCCCTCGGTGTTGACGTAAAGGCCCGACTTCTCAGTGTAGGCCGCGCCCGGCAGGATGACGTCGGCGCCGTGCGCGCCGCGGTCGCCGTGGCTGCCCAGATAGACGCGGAAGGCGTCCGAACCGGTCGGGTCCACCTCGTCGGCGCCCAGCAGGAACAGCACGTCCAGCGCGCCCGGCTTCAGCATGTCCGCGACGGCCAGGCCGCCCTCGCCCGGCACGAAGCCCATGTCCAGGCCGCCGACGCGCGCGGCGGCGCTGTGCAGCACGTTGAAGCCGTTCCAGCCTTCCGCGATCGCGCCGACCTTCTTGGCCAGGGCGCCGATGGCGTTCAACGCCGCCGGGCCGGTCTCGCCGCGCAGGGCGCCCGCGCCGACGATGATCGCCGGACGCTCGGCCTTGGTCAGGAAGTCCATCGCCGACTTGGGCAGCTTGGCCAGGGTCTTCGACCCGGCGCCGAGGTAGCTGTAGCCGTAGGTCAGATCGACCTGTTCGCCGATCACGCCGACCTCCAGCCCGCCCTTCAGCCAGGCCTTGCGCAGGCGTGCGTTCAGCAGCGGCGCCTCGACGCGCGGATTGACGCCGATCAGCAGAACCGCATCAGCATTTTCAACGCCTTGCAGGCCGGAGTTGAACAGCCAGCTCTCGCGCGGGCCGTAGCCCAGGGCCGCGCCGTCCTGGCGGCAGTCGGTGTTGGTCGAGCCCAGGGCGCGGAACAGGTCCAGCGTCGCCTTCATGCTCTCGGCGTCCTGCAAGTCGCCCGCGACCACGCCGATGCGGTCGGCCGAGGCGGCCTTCAGACGGGCGGCGACGGCGCCCAGCGCCTCGTCCCAGGTCGCGGGACGCAGCTTGCCGTTCTCGCGCAGCCACGGGCGGTCCAGGCGTCGCGCGGTCAGGCCGTCGACGACATAGCGGCTCTTGTCGGACAGCCACTCCTCGTTGATGCCCTCGTTGACGCGCGGCAGGATGCGCATGACCTCGGACCCGCGATAGTCGGCGCGGATGTTGGAGCCCAAGGCGTCCATGACGTCGATGGTCTCGGTCTTCTTCAGCTCCCACGGGCGGTAGTGGTACTGCCACGGGCGGTGCGTCAGGGCGCCGACCGGGCACAGGTCGTTGACGTTGCCCGACAGTTCGCTGTCGATGTTCTTTTCCAGATAGGTCGTGATCTCGGCGCTCTCGCCGCGCGAAATCATGCCGATGTCCGGCACGCCCGCCACTTCGGTGATGAAGCGGACGCAGCGCGTGCACTGGATGCAGCGGGTCATGAAGGTCTTGACCGTCGGACCCATGTTCTTTTCTTCGACGGCGCGCTTGTTCTCGGCGTAGCGCGAGCCGTCGCGGCCATAGCCCACGGCCTGGTCCTGCAGGTCGCATTCGCCGCCCTGGTCGCAGATCGGGCAGTCCAGCGGGTGGTTGATGAGCAGGAACTCCATCACCCCTTCGCGGGCCTTCTTGACCATCGGCGTATCGGTGAAGATTTCCTGGCCGTCGGCGGCCGGCAGGGCGCACGACGCCTGGGGCTTGGGCGGTCCGGGCTTCACCTCGACCAGACACATGCGGCAGTTGCCGGCGATCGACAGCCGCTCATGGTAGCAGAAGCGCGGAATCTCGTGCCCGGCGCGCTCGGCGACCTGCAGCACGGTCATGCCGGGCTCGAATTCGGTTTCGACGCCGTTGACCTTGGCGATAGGCATCAATGGGCCTCTTCTTCAGCGGGAACGGCCAGCTCGGTCCGTTCCGTCGTCCCGTCGGGGAGAGTCTGGGTGATGGCGACCGTCGCCCCGTCCAGGGCGTAGCGGATCGCCGGGTCGCCGGACTGGTTCATCCAGCGGACCATGGCGGCGTCGGGCAGGCCCAGCGGCTTCCACACCACCAGATCCTTTTCGACGCGGCAGTCGGCCTTCATGCGCCCGCCGTCGACCGGGGCGCGCCAGGAGGCGTGAACCACCTCGCCCTCCACGCCGTCGACAGCGATGGCGGCCGGTTCCTGACCGTGGATCGCGGCCAGGCCCGCGCGGCACACTCTGCGCAGGTCGACGGCGTTAAGAGCGGCCGGCGCCGAGGCGACGGCGTCCGACACGGGCGCTTCGGCCGCGACCGTCTCCGCCGGGCTCGGCGCGGCTTCACGCTCGCCGCAGGCGGCGAGAGCGAAAGCTCCGATCAGGATGGCGGGCGAAAGGCGCATGGTCACTCGGCCGCGATGGCGTGGCCGGCGAAGTTGGCGCGGCGGCTGCGATAGGTCGCGATGCGCTCTTCGATCTCGTGGCGGAAGTGGCGGATCAGGCCCTGCACCGGCCAGGCGGCCGCGTCGCCCAGCGCGCAGATGGTGTGACCTTCGACCTGGCCGGCGACGTCCAGCAGCAGGTCGATCTCCGACGGATCGGCCTCGCCCACGGCCATCCGCTCCAGAACGCGCCACATCCAGCCGGTGCCTTCGCGGCACGGCGTGCACTGGCCGCAGCTTTCGTGCTTGAAGAAGTAGCTGATGCGGGCGATCGCCTTAACGACGTCGGTGGACTCGTCCATGACGGTCACGCCGGCGGTGCCCAGCGACGAGCGGACCTCGCGCATGGAGTCGAAATCCATCAGCACGGTTTCCGCATTCTCGCGGGTGATGATCGGGCAGGACGCGCCGCCGGGGATGATGGCCTTCAGATTGCCCCAGCCGCCGCGAACGCCGCCGCCATGATCCTCGATCAGCTGGCGCAGCGGGATCGACATGGCCTCTTCGACCACGCAGGGCGTGTTCACATGGCCCGACAGCGACATCAGCTTGGTGCCGGTGTTGTTCGGACGGCCGAAGCTGGCGAACCAGTCCGCCCCGCGACGCAGGATGGTGCCGACGACCGCGATCGACTCGACGTTGTTCACCGTGGTCGGGCAACCGTAGAGGCCCGCGCCCGCCGGGAACGGCGGCTTCAGGCGCGGCTGGCCCTTCTTGCCTTCCAGCGATTCCAGCAGGGCCGTCTCTTCGCCGCAGATATAGGCGCCGCCCCCGTGGTGGATATAGACGTCGAAGTCCCAGCCGTGAACGTTGTCCTTGCCGATCAGCCTAGCCTCGTAGGCCTGCTTGACGGCCGCCTCCATGCGCTCGCGTTCCAGCACATATTCGCCGCGCAGATAGATGTAGCAGGCGTGGGCCTGCATGGCGAAGCTGGCGATCAGGCAGCCTTCGATCAGCAGCTGGGGATCATGGCGCATGATCTCCCGGTCCTTGCAGGTCGCGGGCTCGGATTCGTCGGCGTTGACGACCAGATAGTGCGGCCGATCCTTCACCTCCTTGGGCATGAAGGACCACTTCAGACCGGTGGAGAAACCCGCGCCGCCCCGGCCGCGCAGGCCGGACGCCTTGACGTTGTTGATGATCCAGTCGCGGCCAAGGTCCAGCATGTCCTTGGTGGCGTTCCACGCCCCGCGCGTCTTCGCCCCCTCCAGCGTCCAGTCATGGAAGCCGTACAGGTTGGTGAAGATCCGGTCCTTGTCTTCGAGGATTCCGACCATGGTCAGTTCCGATCTCCGCCCTGGCGCTCGGCCTGGGCCATCTTGTTGCGCGCCCACAGCGCGAGGGCGACGCCCATGGCCGAGACCAGAAGTCCCACCGGCGTCATGATCTCGGGGCCGACCTCAAGCACGCCGGCGAAGCCGATCGCGATCAGCCCAAGGCCAGCCGCCACATCGATCAGGCCGATGTAGCTCATCATCTTGAAGTCGGCGGCCTTCGGCGTCTTGGACATCACAGCCCCTCCGCCAGGCGGCGCTTGTGGTGGCGGGTGCGGATGAAGACGGCCGCGATCCACAGGGCCCAACCGGCAGCCAGCAGCCCGTAGGCGGCCGTCACGGCGGTCTCGCCCATGCCGAACAGGTTCTGCCGCGCGGCCAGGATGACGGCGGCGGCCAGCACGATCAGGCCCAGACCGCCCCAGCGGATCGGCCAGGCGACGCGGCGAAGCTCGCGCCGGTAGGCCGCCCTGCCCTCTTCTGTGTTCAGGTCCGGTCGCGACATCAGGCCGGCGCCTTCTCGGCCGGGGCCGGATCGCTGTTGGGCAGCTTCTTGATCGGCTTGGCGGCCGAACCGTCGTACAGCTTCGGGTCCAGCAGGGTCTTGGCCCCGCCAGCCGGCGCCGCATTGGTGCGACCGATGTAGGAACCGCGCTCGGGCGTCTTGCCCGCGGCGAAGTCGTCGATGATCTGACCTATGGTCTCGGGCGTCAGGTCCTCGAAATAGTAGTCGTTGATCTGGGCCATCGGCGCGTTCGAGCAGGCGCCCAGGCATTCGACTTCCTGCCAGGTGAAGCGGCCGTCGGCGGACAGATGGTCCTTGGGACCGATCTTCTCCTTGCACACCTTCATCAGGTCGTTGGCGCCGCGCAGCATGCACGGCGTGGTGCCGCACACCTGGATCAGCGCCGTCGTGCCGACCGGCTCCAGCATGAACATGGTGTAGAAGGTCGCGACCTCCAGCACCCGGATGAACGGCATCCCCAGCAGGTCGCCGACAGCACGGATGGCGGGCTCCGAGACCCAGCCCTCCTGCTTCTGCACCAGCCACAGGATCGGGATCACCGCCGACTGACGACGGTTTTCCGGATACTTCTTGATCCACCAGTCGGCCTTGGCCTTGGTGGCCTTCGAGAAGGCGAAGGACTCAGGCTGTTCCTTGGCGAGACGACGAACGCTCATCGGTCCACCTCTCCGAAAACGATGTCGAGCGAGCCCAGGATGGCGGACACGTCGGCCAGCTGGTGGCCGCGGTTCATCCAGTCCATCGCCTGCAGGTGACGGAAGCCGGGGGCCGACAGCTTGACGCGGTAGGGTTTGTTGGTGCCGTCCGACACCAGATAGATGCCGAACTCGCCCTTGGGCGCCTCGACCGAGGCGTAAACCTCGCCTTCCGGGGTCGAGAAGCCCTCGGTGTAGAGCTTGAAGTGGTGAATCAGCGATTCCATCGAGCGCTTCATCTCGCCACGACGCGGCGGGACGATCTTGTTGTTCTCGATCATCACCGGCTCGCCGGGGCAGTTGCGCAGCTTGTGGATGCACTGCTCCATGATGCGCACGGACTGCTTCATCTCTTCCACGCGGCAGAGATAGCGGTCCCAGCAGTCGCCGGTCTTGCCGACGGGCACGTCGAACTCCAGCTCGGCGTAGCATTCGTACGGCTGCGACTTGCGCAGGTCCCAGGCGATATCCGAGCCGCGCAGCATTACGCCCGAGAAGCCCCAGGCCAGGGCCTGCTCCTTGGACACCACGCCGATGTCGACGTTGCGCTGCTTGAAGATGCGGTTCTCGGTGACCAGGCTCTCGATGTCCTTCAGCGCCGCCGGGAACTCCTGGCACCAGCGGCCGATGTCGTCGATCAGGTCCATCGGCAGGTCCTGGTGGACGCCGCCGGGGCGGAAGTAGTTGGCGTGCAGGCGCGCCCCGCAGGCGCGCTCGTAGAACACCATCAGCTTCTCGCGCTCTTCGTGACCCCACAGCGGCGGCGTCAGGGCGCCGACGTCCATGGCCTGCATGGTCGCGTTCAGCAGGTGGTTCCCGATGCGTCCGATCTCGGAATACAGCACCCGGATCAGCTGGGCGCGGTAAGGCACCTCGATGCCCAGCAGCTTCTCGATGGCCAGGCAGAAGGCGTGTTCCTGGTTCATCGGCGCGACGTAGTCGAGGCGGTCCAGGTAGGGCACGTTCTGCAGATAGGTGCGCGCCTCCATCAGCTTTTCGGTGCCGCGGTGCAGCAGGCCGATGTGCGGATCGACGCGCTCGACGATCTCGCCGTCCAGTTCCAGCACCAGGCGCAGCACGCCGTGCGCGGCCGGGTGTTGCGGGCCGAAGTTGATGGTGAACTTGCGGTCGTCCATGTCCCGGGCGTGCGGCGTCCGGGGGTCGGCGTCATGGTCCATCTCGCCCCAGGGGTCGATGGCCGGCGAGACCGGCGGGTTTTCGGCTACGTCCGCCATCAGCCCTTCACTCCAGCCTTTTCGTCGCCGGGCAGTACCGGCGCCGGATACTCGGCGCCTTCCCACGGCGACAGGAAATCGAACGTGCGGAATTCCTGCGTCAGCTTGACGGGTTCGTACACGACGCGCTTCTGCTCCTCGTCGTAACGGACCTCGACATAGCCCGTCATCGGGAAGTCCTTGCGCAGCGGATGTCCCTCGAAGCCGTAGTCGGTCAGCAGGCGGCGCATGTCCGGGTGTCCTTCGAACACCATGCCGTACATGTCGTAGGCCTCGCGCTCGAACCAGCCGGCCGAGGGATAGACCTCGATGACGGTCGGCACGGGCTGGACCTCGTCGGTCGTCACCTTGACGCGCACCCGCGCGTTCTTGGTCAGCGACAGCAGATGATAGACCACCTCGAACCGCTCCTCGCGATCCGGATAGTCGGCGCCGCACACGTCCAGCAGCTGCTGGAACTGGAAGCGGTCGCGCAGCGCCGTCAGCACCTCGACGATGCGCTCGCGCGGGGCCACCAGCGTCAGTTCGCCGAACGCGACCTGCGCCTCGACGCCCAACGCCCCCACCAACTCTGTGCCCAGCGGCGTCAGCACCGCCTCATGTTGAGCCTGAACGGCGAGAGAGGTCATCGCTCGATCGTCCCCGTGCGACGGATCTTCTTCTGCAGCTGCAACAGCCCGTAAAGCAGCGCCTCCGCCGTCGGCGGGCACCCGGGCACATAGACGTCCACCGGCACGACCCGGTCGCAGCCGCGAACAACGCTATAGCTGTAGTGGTAATAGCCGCCGCCGTTGGCGCAGCTGCCCATCGACACGACGTAGCGCGGGTCAGGCATCTGGTCGTAGACCTTGCGGATGGCCGGGGCCATCTTGTTGGTCAGGGTGCCGGCGACGATCATCAGGTCCGAGTGGCGCGGACTGCCACGGGGCGCCATGCCGAAGCGCTCGACGTCGAAACGCGGCATCGACATCTGGATCATCTCGACGGCGCAGCAGGCCAGACCGAAGGTCATCCACATCAGCGAGCCAGTGCGCGCCCAGGTGATGACGTCGTCCAGCGACGCGGTCAGGAAGCCGCGCTCGCCCAATTCGGTGTTCACCGCCTCGAAGAACTTGTCGTGGATCTTGGGGTCGTACCCCTCGACCATCGAGCGCGCGGCCGAGCCGGCGGGAACAGCGGCGCCGGGAAGCGGCGACGAAGGCGCGATCACTCCCATTCCAGGGCTCCCTTCTTCCATTCGTAGATGAAGCCGATGGTCAGGACACCCAGGAAGACCATCATCGACCAGAAGGCGAACACCATGCCGGCCTGCGGCAGGTCGAACATCGACACAGCCCAGGGGAACAGGAACGCCACTTCCAGATCGAAGATGATGAACAGGATCGACACCAGATAGAAGCGGACGTCGAACTTCATCCGCGCGTCGTCGAAAGCGTTGAAGCCGCACTCATAGGCCGACAGCTTTTCGCTATCGGGGTTCTTCGGCGCCAGCAGCATCGGCAGGGCGATGAAGAGCACCGAAATCAGCGCCGCAATGCCGGCGAAGATCAGAACCGGCAGATATTCGAGCAGAAATGCGTTCATGCGAAGAACCTCGCCCGCCGGGGAGAGGCGGGATTCGGCGCTTCTTAGACCCAACGTCCGCGAGGTTCAAACCCCGGAACCGTCTATGATTTTATTGAGAACGGGTCGCAAATGCGGCGACTGTTCAGGCGCGCCATATGTCGCAGCAAGGCTTCTTGCGGAGCGGCGGCGCGCCAAGCCCTATTGAGGCTCCTGATCCGTAACGGAAAGTCATTCGAATGAGCCTGGCCGGTCGCGCCCTGAACGCCGTCGAGCGCATCGGCAATCGCCTGCCTGATCCCGTATTTCTGTTCCTATGGCTGATCGGCGGCCTGATCGTGCTCAGCCTCGTCGGAGCCGGACTTGGATGGTCGGCCGTCAATCCGGTGACGGGCGATCGCCTGGTGGCGCAGAGTCTTCTGTCCAGCGAAAATCTGGAGCGGCTGATCATCGGAATGCCGCGCACCCTGGCGGACTTTCCGCCTTTGGCGATCGTGGTCACTATAATCTACGGCGCGTCGGTGGCGGAGCGGACGGGCCTGTTCGCCACGGCCATTCGCGGGGCCCTACTAAATGCGCCCAAGGCCCTGCTGACCCCGATCGTGGTGATCGTGGGAATGACGTCCCACCATGTGTCCGACGCCTCCTATGTCGTGGTCATCCCGCTGGCG
>NZ_DLMO01000185.1 GCF_002479325.1 Brevundimonas sp. UBA7534 | reverse complement strand
TATCCCAACGCCGGCCTGCCAAACGCCATGGGCCAGTACGATGAGGAGCCACACGAAACCGCCCACTTCATCGAGGAATGGGCCGCCTCCGGCCTGGTCAACATCGTCGGCGGCTGCTGCGGCACGACGCCGGATCACATCCGCCACGTCGCCGAAGAGGTCGCGCCGCTGAAGCCCCGCGCCATCCCGGAACGACCGGTGGCCCTGCGTCTGTCCGGCCTCGAACCTTTTGAATTGGTAGCGTAAGTGCGTCCCACCTTCATCAATGTCGGCGAACGGACCAACGTCACCGGCTCGGCCAAATTCAGGAAGCTGATCGTCGAGGGCGACTATCCGGCCGCGCTGGATGTCGCGCGCCAGCAGGTCGAGGCGGGCGCCCAGGTCATCGACATCAACATGGACGAGGGCCTGTTGGACGGCGCCGTCGCCATGCGCACCTTCCTGAACCTGATCGCCGCCGAGCCCGACATCGCCCGCGTGCCCGTGATGATTGACAGCTCCAAATGGGAGGTGATCGAGGCGGGGCTGAAGTGCGTTCAGGGCAAGCCGATCGTCAACTCGATCAGCATGAAGGCGGGCGAGGCCGAGTTCCGCGAGCAGGCGATCAAATGCCTGCGCTATGGCGCCGCCGTCGTGGTCATGGCCTTCGACGAGGTGGGCCAGGCTGACACCGCCGCGCGCAAGATCGAGATCTGCACCCGCGCTTACAACATTCTGGTCAACGAGGTCGGCTTCCCGCCCGAGGACATCATCTTCGACCCCAACATCTTCGCCGTGGCGACGGGGATCGAGGAGCACGACAACTACGCCGTCGACTTCATCGAGGCGGTCAGGGTCATTAAGGCCACCCTGCCCTACGCCCGCGTCTCGGGCGGGGTGTCGAACGTCTCGTTCAGCTTCCGCGGCAATGAGCCGGTGCGCCGGGCGATCCACAGCGTCTTCCTGTACCACGCCATCAACGCGGGCATGGACATGGGCATCGTCAACGCCGGCGACTTGCCGGTCTATGACGACATCGACCCCGCCCTGCGAGAAGCCGTCGAGGACGTGATCCTGAACCGCCCGCAGCGGACCAATGTGTCCAACACCGAGCGGCTGGTGGACATGGCGCCCAGCTATAAGGGCGAGAAGGGCGCGGCCAAGGTCGTCGATCTGAAGTGGCGCGAGGCGCCCGTCGGCAAGCGGATCGAACACGCCCTGGTCAATGGCGTGACTGAGTTCATCGAGGCCGACACCGAAGAGGCCCGCCTGGCGTCCGAACGCCCGCTGCACGTCATCGAAGGTCCGCTGATGGACGGCATGAACGTGGTGGGCGACCTGTTCGGCTCGGGCAAGATGTTCCTGCCTCAGGTGGTCAAGTCGGCCCGGGTGATGAAGCAGGCCGTCGCCTACCTCGAGCCATTCATGGAGGCCGAAAAGGCCGGCCAGGCCCGCTCGTCCAACGGCAAGATCCTGATGGCCACGGTCAAGGGCGACGTCCACGACATCGGCAAGAACATCGTCGGAGTCGTCCTGCAGTGCAACAACTACGAGGTCGTGGACCTGGGCGTCATGGTCCCCGCCGACCGCATTCTGGACGAGGCCAAGGCGCATGGCTGCGACATCATCGGCCTGTCAGGCCTGATCACGCCCAGCCTGGACGAGATGGTCTTCGTGGCGTCGGAGATGGAGCGGCGCGGTTTCGACATTCCGCTGTTGATCGGGGGCGCCACCACCAGCCGGACCCATACGGCGGTCAAGATCGAGCCGGCCTATCAGCGCGGATCGACCACCTATGTCGTGGACGCCAGCCGAGCCGTCAGCGTGGTCTCGGGGCTGCTGTCGCCGACCGAAAAGGCCCGCAACGAGCAGGCGATACGCGACGAATACATCCGCATCCGCGAACAGTATGCGCGTGGCCAGGAGGTGAAGGCCCGCGCCTCGATCCAACAGGCGCGCGAAAACCGCTGGCGGCCGGCCGAAGGCCATTCGCCCGCCCCGGCCCCGTCCTTCCTGGGCGTACGCGCGTTCGACGCCTGGGATCTGCAGGACCTGGCCGACCACATCGACTGGACGCCCTTCTTCGCCAGCTGGGAGCTGATCGGCCGCTATCCGCTGATCCTGGAGGACGAGATCGTCGGCGAGGCCGCGCGCGACCTGTTCGCGGACGCCCAGGCGATGCTGAGGCGGATCATAGAGGAGAAGTGGTTCACCGCGCGCGGCGTCGTCGGCTTCTGGCCCGCCAATGCGCGCGGCGACGACATCGTGGTGTGGACTGGCGAAGACCGCACCGAGGAACGGGCTCGCTTCCACGGCCTGCGCCAGCAGATCGCCAAATCGAACGGCAAGCCGAACCTGTCGATCTCGGACTTCGTGGCCGAGGACGGCGCGGACTACATCGGCGCCTTCGCCGTCACCGCCGGTCATGGTGAACTAGAGAGGGCGGCCGCGTTCAAGGCGGCCGGCGACGACTATTCCGCCATCCTGGCCACGGCCCTGGCCGACCGCCTGGCCGAGGCCTTCGCCGAGCGGATGCACAAGGAGGTCCGCACCACCCTGTGGGGCTATGCCCCCGACGAGGCGGCGACGGTCGAGGATCTGATCGCCGAGACATATCAGGGCATTCGCCCCGCCCCCGGCTATCCGGCCCAGCCCGACCATACGGAGAAGGCGACCCTGTTCCGCCTGCTGGACGCCGGCGACAACGCCGGCATGGCCCTGACGGAAAGCTTCGCCATGACGCCCCCGGCTTCGGTCTCGGGCCTCTATTTCGGCCATCCGGGCAGCCATTATTTCGGCGTCGGCAAGATCGACCGTGACCAGGTCGAGGACTACGCCCGCCGCAAGGGCTGGGATGTGGCGACGGCCGAACGCTGGCTGGCGCCCATCCTCAACTACGATCCCTACGCCCGGAAACGCGAAACGGCGGCCTGACCAAGCCGGGCCGCCGTCTGCGGATTGGATCAGACCGCGGTCAATCGGTCGCTGGCGTTTCCTGCAGCCCGACCTCGGCTGGGGTCGCGGGCGGGGCGGTGATGTTCTCGCGGATACGCCGCGCGGCGTGCTCGCACCGTCCCGGCAGGCCGAAGAACAGGCCAAACGCCTGGCTGCGGCTCGTCTCGTCCGTATTGGCGAGCAGCGGCGCCCATTGGGCCTTCGCGGCGGCGGCCGCCCGCTGAGCCTCGGCCTTGGCGGCGGCGGACTGGCGCGGTTCGGCGGCCGCCAGGGCGCTGCGGAAATCCTGAGCCTCCAACCGTCCCAACCGGACCAGTTCGGTGTCTTCCGGATTACGATTCGTCAGGGTGTCGCCCAGATCGGCATGCCCCGTCACCAGGGCGTCGCACCACGCCACCAGCGGATAATCCTGCGTCGGCGCCCCCCGCGGCAAGGGATTGGAATAGGCCAATGCTTCGCGAAGGCGCACGGAATCGGCGCTTTCCGAGCGAGGGGACGCCGTGGCGATCGGACCGTCTTGATCTTGAGCAAAAGACGCAGGCGCATCCGCACAAAACGACAGGAACGCGAGTCCGCACAGAATATTCTTCAAAGGTGTACCTGAGTTGCAGCGCCACCATCGCTGTGGCGCCCTGATAACGTTCGTCGCCCTTGATGGTTTTTCTACGGCGACGCTTATAACGAAAAAAGGCGGCGGAGCGTGGCTCCGCCGCCTCAGTTCAAGTCTGCTTCTGCTTAGAAGCGCGCGCGAGCGCCGATGTAGAAGTATCGGCCGATCACGTCATAGGTCGATGGGTCAGTTTGGTACTGGAAGCCGCTGGCGTAACGCGGCGGATCCTTGTCGAACAGGTTGTCGACGCCGCCGAAGATTTCCAGCGTGTCGTTCACCGCCCACGATCCGTTCAGATAGAAGTAGTTGTAGGCCTCGATCTCCCCGATATCGCCATCTTCGACAACAGCGCTCGGATCAGTGACCGAGTCGATGTAGGCCCAACGCAGCGATGCCGACAGATTTTCGTACTGCCAAGAGAGCCGGGTATTGAACTTCCATTCCGGTAGGGTCGTCGCGCCTGGCGTACCATCGCCGATCGTGCCGACGAAGTTATCGCTGAACGGGTTGCCCGGCAGGCTTTGGAACTGCTGATTTTCGTACCAAGTGCCTTGAGTGCTGAAGCTCAAGCGACCAGTCCAAGCGGGTAGGCCGTAGTCAGCCAGAACCATGGCGTAGTTCAGCGCGATATCCACGCCCGACGCCTTGAAAGTGGCGAGGTTCGCGTTGGTTTGAGAAATCGACCCATTGAGACCGACGTTGGTCAAATAACCCGTTTCCGTGTCGCGGTTCAGGTTCGCGCAATAGATGTTGGCGTTGGTGAAGGTCGGATTGTAGGTCGGGTCGAAGCAGCGCGACAGCGAGGTCGAGAAGCCGACCGAACTGATGACGTTTTCGATTTCGATATCGAAGTAGTCGACAGTCGCGCTCAACGTCGATGCCCAACCGGGCGCGGAAGCGGGCGCACGGATGACGACGCCATAGGTCGTGGAGTCGGCCGTTTCAGGCGCCAGGTTGGGGTTGCCGCCCGAGAAGGTCCGATACTGTGTTCCGACCGAATCCCAGTTACCCGTGATCTGGGGCGACTGCGCTTGGCAAAGCGCGAGCACCTGAGCCGCATTGGGGCCCGAACGCGCAGCGCTATCCTTGTCGCAGGGATCCAGGTTACCGGCCGTCACGCCAGGATAGCCTTCCGCACGGGTCGAATACAGTTCGCCCACCGAAGGCGCACGCACGGCGCGTTGCTGCAGGCCGCGGAAGCGCAACCACTCGAACGGGGCATACTCACCGCCGTACTTCCAAGTGTCGGTCGTTTGGTTGATGGAATAATCCGAGGCGCGATAGCCCCCTTCCAGACCGAGGTACTTGACGAAGGGCATATCCGCCAACAGCGGAACACGGAGTTCGCCGAACACTTCCCAGACATCGTAGCCGCCCGTCACCGGACCAGCCGAGTTGCCACCCAGCAACGACCCGGTCTGCACACCCTCGGGAGGCGTGTCTTGATAATCGATATCGCGATACTCGAGGCCAGCCGCGAAACTGACCGGGCCCGCAGGAAGCTGGAACAGATCGCCAGTGACCGAGCCGATCACGTTCTTCTGCTCAATTTCAGTGACTTGGAACTGCCCCTTGGCCTCGATGTAATCGACCTGCGCCTGGGTGATGTTATTGGCGCCGAACGGGTTCAACGGCACGCAAGTCGATGGAGCGCCCGTGCTGCCGACGGGTCCGAGCGGCGATCCGGCAGGGCAGCCGGCGAGAGCCGCACGAATGCGATTGCCCTCGGGGAAGCCGGCGAACTCCTGGCGGCTCTCGTAGCGGCCAAATGACGCGAAGACATCATAGGACCATTCGTTGCCGAAGATCGGCGGCATGCTGCCACGGAAACCACCGGTCGCCTGATAGGCAGTGGTGTCGTAGTTGTAAGTCCGCGGACCCAGTTCGTTGGAGCGACGCGCCAAAGTGAAGCTGGTGATGCCCGCTCCAGTCATGAGGGCGCGCACTTCAGCCGGCAGCGTCGTTGTAGTCGCGACCGGGATCGCGAACGACGCAGGAGATTCAGCGAGTTGGTTCGAACTGGTGTAGGTGCTGTACAGCGCATCACCGTAGAACTCGATGCGGTCGGTGATGTCGTACTTCATGGTGGTGTAGAAGTTCGTACGCTCGTACGGCGACTGCAACAGGTTTACCGGGTTGAAGTCGTACAGGAACATCGAGTCCGGGTCCCAACCTTCGGTGTTCGGACCAGTGTAGCCGAAGGTGCCGTCGCCAACGCCGGCGATGAACAGCGAACCGTCAGGATTAAAGCCGAGGCGCTGTCCGCCGCGGATGAGCTCAGACGTCGCCGGCAGGCCTCGCGCCGTGAAATAGGCTTGATAGGCGGCGAGCTGAGTCGCCGTCGCCGTCGTGGGAATGCTGAAGGTGCCGTCGCCGGTCGTCGCCGATCCATTCGGCACGCAGGTGCCATCGTTGAAGCAGTACTGAGCGGTGCGCGAAATGTCGCGCTCCGTCTGCGCGATGCCGTCGCGCGTGTTATGCGAAGCAGCGAACGTCAGGTGACCGCGACCATCGTCGAACGAGCCTCCGGTGATCAGATTGTACTGGCGCTCCTCACCATCGTTTTGATCCGAAATGCCGTACTGCGCGGAAACCTGCAGACCTTCGAAGTCATCCTTGAGGATGAAGTTGACCACACCGGACACAGCGTCGGCGCCGTACACTGCCGAGGCGCCGCCGGTGATGATCTCGACCCGATCCAGCAAACCGCTCGGCAGAATGGAAACGTCGACCGCTCCGCTTGACGACCCGGGGACCAGACGACGACCATTTACCAGGGTGAGGCCCCGCGCCGTTCCAAGCTGGCGGAGATCTAGGAAGGCGGCGCCGCCAGAAGAGGGGTTGTTGTTCGTCTTCGTCAGGCTCGGCGACAGTTGCGGCAACGCGTTTAGGTATGTTTCCACCGACGCCGTGCCGATTTCTTCCAGCGCATCAGCCCCAACCGTCACGATCGGGCTAGTGCCAGTCGTGTCGCGAACCCGGATACGCGAGCCGGTGACGACGATCTCTTCAACCGTCGTGGCCTCCCCGTCCTGCGGAGCGGTCTGTGCAAAAGACGGCGTCGCGGTGGCGGCGACAAGCGCGCCAGCGATCATCGTGGTCGCCAACAAACCGCGGCGATAGCTTTGCGTTTTCAATTTGATCTCCCGAAATTAGGCCAACTTCGCCGGAAGGCAGTATCCTTCAGCCAAGCCCCACCCCAACCGACGGTCGGGTTACCGAAAGTCCACCTTATCGTCACAAAGTTGTCCAGATGCTTCCCCCCCAGCCAACGCGGTCGCAACATGACTGTCACAACCATGCCACACGAAAACCGACCCGCCAGAGAGCAAGGTAGATCCAGATTTACCGTGATCTCGCAATCAGAATTCCTTAGTTAGAAGGACGCGGAGAAAAACATGTCAACTGCAGCCATTAGTTTGGTAATTTTGCTCTCCGGTGGCGGGACGGTGCAGGCGGAGACGTCCAATCCACCCTCGATAATCGCCGCTCTGATGGATTGCCGTGAGATCGGCGACGAATCGGCGCGGCTGTCTTGCTATGATCATGCTGTGGCCCGGTTAAGCGACGCGCAGGCACAAGGGGATGTTGTGGTCATGGATCGAGAGGCTATCCAAGACAACGAACGTCGGACCTTCGGATTGGGCGTAAGGCTGTGGCGACCACAGGGAGAGCGCCCGTCGCCCGAAGAAATCCAGTCGATCGCGTCGACCTTGGTTGCGGCGCGAAAGGTCGGCCCCGGAGGGCGGTGGCTGCTGACCTTGGGTGATGGCTCAGTATGGCTGCAAATCGACACCGCCAGCCCATACATCACCCGGGCGAGCGGACAGCCTGTCACAATTCGCCGTGGGGCGTTTGGCAGTTACCGAATGACGGTCGGCAATGGCGTGTCCTTTTCTGTACGGAGACAGATCGTTGAGTAGTCGCTATCGCACGATCCCGACCCGCGCCGCATAGGGCGCGGGTTCGGGGGTGCAGGAGGCGACGATGAGCTGCGCCGCCATGAGACACAGGACCGCCGCGACGATAGGCTGGAGCCGATTTGAGACAGCGAGGGCGATCGAACGGGCCATGACGGGCGCTCCGGCGAAGGTTTCTGACTCGTTAACGCAAGGGCGGCGCCAAGACGGCGGCGGTCGCCCATGATCCCGTTCGTGCGCGACTTCGACTTCGCCTACGGGCGGACGGATTCGGTGTCGCCGCTGATCCAGCGGCTGGTGGCGCACAATCCCGGCCCGTTCACCTTCACCGGCACCGGCGTCTATGTGGTCGGGCGGCCCGAGCCTGGCGCCCGGGTGGCGGTGATCGACCCCGGCCCGCTGAACCCCGCGCATGAGGCGGCGCTGCTGGCGGCGGTGAAGGGCCGGATCGTCAGCCATGTCCTGGTGACGCATACGCACCGCGACCATGTCCCCCTGGCGCGCCCGTTTGCGGAGAAGACGGGCGCGGTCGTGCTGGCGGCGCGTCCGCCGGTCCGCGAAACCCATGCCTCGGGCGCCCTGGACGAGGAGGACGATCCGGACTTCGCGCCGGATGTCGTCCTGACCGGCGGCGAAGTGATCGCGGGCGACGGCTGGACGCTGGAGACCGTGGCCACGCCGGGCCATGCGTCGAACCATCTGGCCTTCGTCCTGAAGGAGGAGAACGCCCTGTTCAGCGGCGACCATGTGATGGGCTGGTCGACGACGGTGGTGGCGCCGCCCGACGGAAATATGCGCGACTATCTGGCCAGCCTGGATACGGTGATGGCGCGGGACTTCGCCACGATCTGGCCGACGCACGGGCCGCCGATCACCGAGGTCGCGCCCTTTCTAGCCGCCTACCGTGCGCATCGGCTGGAGCGCGAGGCCCAGGTTCTGGCGCGGCTGGCGGCGGGGGATCGGACGATCGCCGAGATGGTCCCGGTGCTCTACGCCGCCGTCGACCGGCGGCTGTGGCCCGCGGCGTCGCTGTCGGTCCTGGCCCACCTGATCAAGCTGGTCGAGGACGGCGTCGTCGAGGCGGCGCCCGAGGCCGCCTTGTCGGCCGAATTCCGCCTGGTCTAGCGGGCGGCCGCTTCCAGGGCGTCGGCCAGCCTGCCCGCCAGGCGGCAGGTCGCGCCGCCATCGGGACGGGTCCGGTCGCGAGCGGCGACGCGGATGTCGGTGCGGCCGGGCCGAATGCGCACCACCGCGTCGTGGGCGAAGCCGAACCAGGCGCCTTCGTGCACGCCCTCGACCTCGAAGGTGGTGGCCCGCACGACGGGGAAGCCGGCGTCGACCAGGGCGGCGGCGGCCTGCTGGGCCAGCACCTGGGTCGGGATCGAGCGGGCCGCCGGGCAGGCGTCCGATCCGGTCGGCGTCTGGCCGCGATGCAGGGCCGCCAGACGGGAGAAGGCGGGTGGCTCCGCGCCGTTGCTGGTCACGTCGCGCGGCGTGTCCGCGGCCTGCCGGGCGGCCTGGACCTGGAAGCCGGCGACGGCGGCCCCGGCCAGGATCAGGGCGACGGCGGCGTAGAGCCCCCTGCCCTTCAGGTCGCGAAAGGCGAGCAAGGCGACGACCAGCGCCGCGGCCAGGGCGACCCAGGCCAGCGCGCGCGCCGCCGTCCAGGTCAAGACGTCGTAGGCCAGGGCCACGTCGACGCCGCCGAAGCGCGTCGCCGCCACCGCCGCGACGATCACCACCAGTGGCGCGGCGGCCAGGGCCGTCAGCCAGGGCAAGACGGCGGGCACGGGTTCCCTGGACGGCATCGGCGCTCCGGAATCGGGGTCAGGCCGGCAGACGGTAGTCCTTCAGCCGTTCGCGCAGAAGCTTCTTGTCGATCTTGCCGGTGGCGCCCAGGGGGATTTCGTCCAGGGCCACCACGTCGTCCGGCATCCACCATTTGGCGATCTTGCCCTGGAGGAAGTCGAGATGCTCCTGCTTGTCGAGGGTCTCGCCCTCCTTCAGCTTGAGCAGCAGGACGGGGCGTTCGTCCCACTTGGGATGTGCCGCGCCGATGACGGCGGCCAGTTCGACCTTGGGATGACCCACGGCGATGTTCTCGATCTCGATGGAGCTGATCCATTCGCCGCCGGACTTGATGACGTCCTTGGAGCGGTCGGTGATCTGCATGAAGCCCATGTCGTCGACGGTGGCCACGTCGCCGGTGTCGAAAAAGCCCTCGCCGTCGACGATGGAACCCTCTTCCCGGAAGTACGCGCGGGCGACGGTCGGGCCCTTGACCATCAGGTGTCCGAAGGTGTGGCCGTCGTGATCCAGGGTGCGGCCGGCGTCGTCCTTCAGCTTCAGCTCGACGCCCAGCGGCGGCGTGCCCTGCTTGACGCGCCACTTCAACTGCTCCTCGAACGGCAAGGTCTCCAGTTCGGGCGTCATGTTCGACAGGGTGCCGATGGGCGAGGTCTCGGTCATGCCCCAGCCCTGCAGCACCTCGACGCCATAGTCGTCGTGGAAGGCGCGGATCAGGCTTTCGGGCACGGCCGAGCCGCCGATCAGCACGCGCTTGACCGTCGACAGCTTCAGCCCGTGCTCGCGCATGTGCATCAGAAGCCCCTGCCAGACGGTGGGCACGGCGGCGGAGAAGGTGACCTTCTCGGTCTCCAGCAGTTCGTAGATGGAGGCGCCGTCCATCTTGGCGCCGGGCATGACCAGCTTGGCGCCCGCCGCCGGTCCGCCGAAGGCGATGCCCCAGGCGTTGGCGTGGAACATCGGCACCACCGGCAGGATCACCTCGCTGGGCGTGGCGCCCAGCACGGTCGACTGCAGCCCCAGCAGCGTATGGATGAAGTTGGACCGGTGCGAATACAGCACGCCCTTCGGATTGCCGGTCGTGCCCGAGGTGTAGCAGAGGCCGCAGGCGGTCTGTTCGTCGAAGTCGCCCCAGACGCAGTCGGCCGACTGGCCCGCGATAACCTCTTCATAGGCTTCGGCCTTGGGCAGCTTGGTCTGCGGCATGTGGGCCGCGTCGGTCATGACGATGACGCGCTCGACCTTGGGGATGTGCGGCAGGATGGCTTCGAGCAGCGGCACGAAGGTCAGGTCGGTGAAGATGACCCGGTCCTCGGCATGGTTGATGATATAGACCAGCTGTTCCGGGAACAGGCGCGGGTTCAGCGTGTGGCACACCGCGCCGATGCCCATGATCCCGTACCAGGTCTCGATGTGCTTGTCGGTGTTCCAGGCCAGGGTGGCGACGCGGTCGCCCGGCTTGACCCCCCAGGCCTTCAGGGCGTTGGAGACGCGCTTGGCTCGCTCATGGATCTGGCCGTAGGTGGTGCGGACGATCGGCCCTTCGACCGAGCGAGTCACGACCTCGCGGTCGCCATGCCAGTTCTTCGCATGGTCGATGATCTTGTCGACCGTCAGCGGCCAGTCCTGCATCAAGCCCAGCATGTCGTATCCTTGTCCCTTGGTTGCGTCTGCTTGGGTGCGACGCTTGATAGGGACGCTATCTTGGTGATCGCCGTTAAGCAACGTGACGCAGGGTCAGGTTCGGCGCGACGGATCGTCCGCGATGGCCATGTCGGGAAAGCCGATCTAGAAGGCGCGACATGGCCATATTGATCGCGATCACGGGGGGCTCCGGCTCCGGCAAGAGCACCCTGGCGGAGGCGCTGGTCTCGGCCCTTCCGCCGGGCGCGGCCGTGCTGGTGCGCGAGGACTCCTATTACAGGGACGCCGCCTCCCTGCCCGGCTTCGACGCGGCGACCTTCGACTTCGACGACGTGGCGGCGCGCGACCACGATCTGATGATCGCCGACCTGACGGCGCTGAAGGCCGGACGGCCGGTGACCGCGCCGGTCTATTCCTTCATCCATCATGGGCGCGAGCCGGGCGGAGAGCCGATCGCCGCCGCCGAGGGGGTGGTGGGCGAGGGCACCCATGTGCTGTGCACGCCGGCCCTGACCGCCCTGTTCGACATCCGGGTGTTCGTCGACACCCCGGCCGACATCCGCTTCATCCGCCGCCTGCTGCGCGACCAGGCCGAACGCGGCCGGTCGGCGGACTCGGTGGTGGCGCAGTATCTGGCGACCGTGCGGCCGGGCCACGAGCGGCTGACCGAACCGTCGCGCACCCACGCCGACTTCGTCGTGGCGGACGCCACCGCGGCGGTGCGGCTGGAGGATCCGCAGGCGGTGGTGCGTCTGGCGGCGCCGGTGCTGGCGCATCCGCTGCTTCAGCCGCTGCTGGAGGGCTGAGGGACGCCGTCCGGCGCCGCCGAAGGACGTCAGTACCAGAGGTCCATGTCGCCGGTCTCGGCCTCGGACTCCTCCTGGGCCTGCCGGGCCAGGGCCTTGATCCGCGCGCGCTCGGCGGCTTCGGCCCGTTTCTCGATCAGCAGGGCGTCGAGGCGGATGCAGTCCGCCTCCAGCTCGCGCCGGATGCGTTCGGTTTCGGCGTCATAGACGGGATCGCGGGGCGGCAGGCCGCGCGCGGGTCTGGGTTTGCGGGTTCTGTGCTTCGCCAAGGGTCGCTCCAATTCATCAGGCGTGCGTCATCCCCTCCGCCGTTCCCGGCGGAGTTATGGAGGGCTGGGCGGAGCGCC
>NZ_DLMO01000182.1 GCF_002479325.1 Brevundimonas sp. UBA7534 | reverse complement strand
TGGGCGAACAGGCGCCGGAGACGCTGTCGGACGCCGTGATCCTGCTGCCCAACCGGCGGGCGGCGCGGGCCTTCACCGGCGCCCTGTCCAAGCTGTCCCAGGGGCGTCCCGTCCTGCTGCCGCAGGTGAGGCCGCTGGGCGATCTGGAGGAAGACGAGCCGCCCTTCACCCCCGGCGCCCTGGGCCTGGACCTGCCGCCCGCCATCGCCCCGCTGACGCGACGCTTCGAAATGGCGCGCATGATCGTGGAGCGGTTCGACAACGACCTGACGGCGATGCGGGCGCTGGACCTGGCCGACGCCCTGGGCGGCTTTCTGGATTCCTGCCAGCTGGAAGAAGTCCCCGAGCCGGAACGCGTCGCCCGCCTGGTCGAGGGCGAAATGGCCGAACACTGGGAACGGTCGGCCGAATTCCTGGGGCTGGGGGTCAGGGCCTGGCCAGAGCGCCTGAAGGAACTGGGCCTGGTCGATCCGGCCTGGCGGCGGGCGACCCTGCTGCGCCGCCTGGCCGAGCTGTGGGACGCCCATCCGCCGGCCCAGCCGGTCATCGCCGCCGGTTCGACCGGCACCATGCCCGCCGCCGCCGACGTCCTGGGCGCCGTGGCGCGCGCGCCGCTGGGATGCGTCGTCCTGCCGGGTCTCGACATCGAGTTGGACGAACAGGTCTGGCGCCAGATCGACGCCGACAACGAACAGCATCCCCAGCGCGCGCTGAAACGCCTGTTGGAGCGCCACGACATTCCCCGCGAGGCGGTCCGCCCCTGGTTCCGTCCCCAGCCTTCCGCCGCCGCCGAACAGAAGGGCATGGCCCGCCAGCGTCTGCTGAACGAGGCCTTGCGCCCCGCCGACGCCACCGGCGACTGGCGCGACGCCATCCGGGCCATCCGCGTCCGCGCGGCCGAGGCCGGTCGGTCCAGCGACCCCATCGCCGAGGGGCTGGAGGGCCTGTCCGTCCTGACCCTGCGGCACGACGAGGAGACCGCCGCCGCCATCGCCCTGATGATGCGCGAGACGCTGGAAACACCCGGGAAGACCTGCGCCCTGGTGACGCCGGATCAGGGCCTGGGCCGCCGCGTCGCCGCGCGGCTGGAACGGTGGGGCGTCGTCGCCGACGCCTCGGCGGGTCAGCCGCTGAACCGGATGCCGGCCGGCGTGCTGGTCGACCTCTGCGCGCGGTGGATGGCGGCGCCGACCGACCCGCAGGTGTTGCTGGGGCTGTTGAAACATCCGCTGGTCCGGCTGGACCTGGGCGAAGTGGATGCCGTCCGGGCGGCCGCCGCCCTGGAGGACATGGCCCTTCGCGGCCCGCGCCAGTCCAGCTTCGAACGGCTGAACGCCAGGCTGGACGCAGCCCTGACGGCGGGCCGCGATGGCGCGCCGGCGCCACAAGGCCGCGTCAGACGTCACGCCGAGGCGCGCGCCCTGTCGGCCCGCCTCGAAACTCTGACGACGACCGCGCAGTCCGTCTTCGCGCCCGAAGCCGCACTGGATGCGGCCGCGCGCGCCCTCACGAGCCTGGTCGAGGCGCTGGCGGGTCAGGAGGCCTGGGCCGGGCCGGACGGGGAGGCCGCCGCCGCCCTGTTGTCGAATCTGATCACCGGCGGGGCGTCGCTGGGCGCCGTGCGGCCCGAAGACCTTGTCGAACTGGTTCAGGAGCTGCTGGCTGATTCCGTCGTCCGTACCGGCGGGGCCACTCATCCATCGCTGCGGATTCTGGGGGCCATCGAGGCGCGCCTGGTCCGCGCTGACCGCATGATCCTGGCCGGGCTGGAGGAAGGCGTCTGGCCGCAGGGTGCGCCGGTCGACCCCTTCCTGTCGCGGCCGATGCGAAAGGCGCTGGGCCTGCCGCCCCCCGAACGCCGCATCGGCCAGAGCGCCCAGGATTTCATACAGGCCGCCTGCGCCGGCGAAGCCATACTGATCCACACCGAACGGCGTGGAGGGCAGCCGGCCGTGCGCTCGCGCTGGCTGTGGCGGCTGGACATGCTGGCGCGCGGAGCCGACGCCGAGACGACGCCCGTGGCCGTGCCCGCGCCCGCCCAGCTCGCCGAATGGACCCGCGCGATGGACGCCCCGGCCCGACCCACGCCCGATTACGCCCGCCGTCCGGCCCCGACGCCGCCCGTGGACCGGCGGCCGCGCGAGCTGCCTGTCACAGGCGTGGAGCGCTGGGTGCGCGATCCCTATGCGGTCTACGCCCAGCGCATCCTGGGTCTGAAGGCGCTGGAGCGGCCCGGCGCATCGGCCGAGGCGATGGCGCGCGGAAACGCCATCCACGCCGCCATCGAACGCATCGTCCACACCTGGCCCGACGCCCTGCCCGACGATTGTGCCGACCAGATCGAGGACTTCCTGCACGAGGCCCTGACCGAGGCCGGGTTCGAGGACGCGGCCCTGGCGCGCGAGCGGCCCCTGGCGCGCAACTGCGCCCGCTGGCTGGAGCGGTTCGAGCGCGAACGTCGCGAACGCGGGGCGACCCTGCTGATCGAACAGTCGGGGGCCCTGGCCTTCGACGCGCCGGAGGGCCCCTTCACCCTGACCGCCCGCGCCGACCGGATCGAGCTGGATGCGACCGGCGCGGCGGTGATCGACTTCAAGACCGGATCGACGCCCAGCCAGAAGCAGGTGATTCAGGGTTTCGCGCCGCAGCTGACCCTGACCGCCGCCATCCTGGCCGAAGGCGGCTTTTCCGCCCCGCCGACCGAGGCCAGCGAACTGCTCTACGTCAAGGTCACGGGGCGCAAGGAGCCGGGCGTCGTCACCGACGTCTCCCGGCAGGGGCGCGGCAACACCCTGTCCGCCGCCGATCTGGCCGCGCGCGAGCTGGAACGGCTGAAGCGGGGCGTCGAGGCCTTCGACGACGAAGCCACGCCCTACGCTTCGTGGGTGGCGCCCCAGTTCATGGGCAACTTCGGCGGCAACTACGACCACTTGGCGCGCGTGTGGGAATGGCACGTCGTGGGCGGCGAGGACGAGGCGCCCGAATGACCGACCCGTCCTCCCTCGATCCGAATCCCGTGGACCTGGCCCACGCTCACCAGGCGATCGCCGCCGATCCCGCTCTGTCGATCTTCGTCACCGCCAACGCCGGCTCGGGCAAGACCACCACCCTGGTCAGCCGGGTGGCGCGCCTGCTGCTGAAACGGGTGAAGCCGGGCGAGATCCTGTGCGTCACCTACACCAAGGCCGCCGCCGCCGAGATGCAGGCCCGGCTGTTCCAGCGGCTGGGCGAATGGGCCGTGGCCGACGACCGCGCCCTGGCCGAGGACCTGGCCCGGCTGGACGGGCGCGATCCCGGCGATCTGAGCGACGCCGAACTGTCCGAGGCCCGCGTCCTGTTCGCCCGCGCGCTGGAGACGCCCGGCGGACTGAAGATCCAAACCATCCACGCCTTCTGCGAAAAGCTTTTGCGGCGCTTTCCGCTGGAGGCCGGGGTCGCGCCCAGCTTCGAGGTGCTGGAGGACCAGGCGGCGTTGGCCCTGTCCCACGCCGCGCGCGAGGACCTGGCGCGGCACGCCCTGAAGGACGGCGACGGCCCGATCGGCGCCGCCTACGCCCATTTCGCGGTGGAGCTGGCCTGGAGCGACTTTCACGCCCTGCTCGACGCCATCGAGGCCAAACGCGAGCCGTTGCTGGACTATCTGGCCCGGATCGAGGCCGGGACCGCGCCGGGGCCGCACGCCCTGTGCGGCGTCGCGCCTGGCGAAACGCCTCAGGCCATAGAGGCCGACTTCATGGCCTGGCTGAACCCCGAAGACTGGCGGGCGGCCGCCGACGGTTTCGCCACGGGCGGCGCCAACGACCAGAAGCTGGCGGCCCAGATGCGCGCCGCCGTCCCGCCCGAGACGACGCTTCAGGCCATGACGTCGATCTTCATCGATTCCAAGGGCGTGGCGCGCGACAAGTTCGGCACGTCGAAGGCTCCGCCCGACGCGACGACCTATCTGGCGGACGTCTCATTGAAGTATCTGTCGACGCTGGACCGGGCCCGCGCCGCGCGTGTCGCGGACGAGACGCGCAAGGTCCTGACCCTGGCGGGCGTCCACGCCGCCCTGTACGAGGCGGCCAAGCGGGCCCGGGGCGCGCTGGACTTCACCGATCTGGTCGGACGCACGGTCGAACTGCTCACCAGGCGCGCCACCGCCGCCTGGGTGCTGTACAAGCTGGACGGCGGGATCGAGCACGTGCTGATCGACGAGGCCCAGGACACGGCGCCGGACCAGTGGGCCATCGTGCGCGCCCTGACCGAGCCCTTCTTCGCCGGCGACGGCGCGCCCCGCCGCGACGCCGCCATCCCCCGCACCGTCTTCGGCGTCGGCGACGAGAAGCAGTCGATCTATTCCTTCCAGGGCGCCCGGCCCGAACGGCTGAGGCAGGAGGCGCGGGCCTATGACGCCCTGGCGCGCGCGGCGGGCGCCGAATTCCGCGAGGTGCCGCTGGACACCTCCTTCCGCTCGACGCCGGAGATTCTGGCCTTCGTCGACGCGGCCTTCGACAGCCTCGAGCGCACGCGCGCCCTGGCGGGGGACGCCGGCGACATCGCCGTGCACCGGCCCGCGCGCGCCGGCCAGGCGGGCTCGGTCGATCTTTGGCCCCTGTTCGAGGACCCCGCCACGCCCGACCGCGAGGCCTGGAACGCCCCCGTCGACAAGGAAGACAGCCGCAGCGCCAGAAAGCAGCTGGCCCAGGCCCTGGCGCGCGAGATCGGACGCCAGGTGAACGAAGGCGTGGCCATCCACGACCCCGATCGGCGCGGGGCGATGCGCCCCGTCCGCTATGGCGACTTCCTGGTGTTGGTGCGCCGACGCGACGCCACCTTCGAGGAAATCATCCGCGCGCTGAAGGCCGAGGGCGTCCCCGTCGCCGGGGCCGACCGGCTGAAGCTGTCCAGCCACATCGTCTTCGACGATCTGGTCTCCCTGGCGCGGTTCGCCCTCTATCCCGACGACGATCTGTCGCTGGCGGAGATCCTGCGCAGCCCGTTCTGCGACATTCCCGACTTCGGACCGGACCATGCGCTCTATCCGTTGGCGGACAAGGTGGCGCGCCAGGGGCGCGGCCTGTGGCGGGCCCTGCGGGACCGCGCGCACGAACATCCGGCCTGGACCGAGGCCCGCGTCCTGATGGAGGCGCTGATCGCCGCGCGCGACCGCGATCCCTTCGCCTTCTTCTCCCTGGCGCTGAACCGGATCGGTGCCGACGGCCGCTCGGGCCGGGCGCGAATCCTGGATCGTCTGGGGCGCGAGGCCGAGGAGGCGATCGACGAGACCCTGGCTCAGGTCCTGGCGGCCGAGGAACGGGGCGGGCGCGACCTGGAGACCTGTCTGAACCTGCTGGAACAGGCCGATGTCGAGGTGAAGCGCGAGATGGAGGGCGCGCGCGATGAGGTGCGCGTCATGACGGTTCACGGCTCCAAGGGGCTGGAAGCGCCCATCGTGATCCTGCCCGACACGACGTCGAAGGCGAAACCGCAAGGGCCGACCCTGATGCCCGCCGCGCTGGACGACGGAACGGAGGCCTGGCTGATGTGCCCGTCCAGCGCCAAGGCCGACTGCGCCGTCTCGGCCCAGGTGCGGCAGGCGCGCGTGGATCGCACCGACGCGGAATCCCTGCGCCTGCTCTATGTCGCCCTGACCCGCGCGCGGGACCGGCTGGTCGTCATGGGCCGCAAGACCCGTTCGCCCAAGGAAGGGTTCGAGGCCGGCAGCTGGTGGGACGTGATCGCCGGAACCTTCGAGCGGCTGAAGGCCGAGGGAAGGGTGCGTGATCTTCCCGAGGGTCGTTTGCGGTTTGGACCAGATCCCGACGCGAGCGCACCGGCCCCGACCGCAGATCACGCGCGAGCCGTCGTTCCCGACTGGGCCAAGCGCCCGCCGCCCGCCGACGCCGCCGCCCGCTTCGCCTCGCCGTCGCGGATGGAAGGGTCGATCCGCATTCCGGCGCCCTCTCCCCTGGCCCAGGCGGGGGGCGGCCAAGGATCCGGCGCGGCCCTGGGCCGGTTCCGGCGCGGCGACCTGATCCACCGCCTGTTGGAGCGCCTGCCCGACATCGCCCGGGCCGACCGCCCCGACGCCGCGCGCCGACTGCTGGCGCGGGAGGTCGATCTGGACGAGGTTCAGCGCACGGAGATGATCGCCGCCGCCTTCTCGGTGCTGGACGACGACCGCTTCGCCCCCGTCTTCGGCCCCGGCTCGCGGGCCGAGGTCGCCCTGACCGGATCGGCGCCCGAACTGCCGCCCGGCGTCGCGATCAACGGCCGCATCGACCGGTTGGTGGTCACGCCCGAGCGGGTGCTTGTGGTCGACTACAAGACCAACCGCCCCGCCCCCGATGTGATCGAGGCGGTCGATCCAGCCTATGTGCTGCAGGCGGCGGTCTATGCGGCGGTGCTGAGACGGCTCTATCCCGAACGCCCGGTGGAGGCCGCCCTGGTCTGGACCGATGGCCCCAAGCTCATGCCCATCCCCGAACCGATGCTGAGGGCGGCGCTGGCCAGCGGTTGATTTGCCCGCGATTCGCTCCCACATCTGCGACTGAACCCGGACGCATCCGGCCAACTCTCATTCGCGCTCAGGCAGCGAGGCCCCGCGGGCCGAGCGCTGGCGCCCCAAGGAGCCATTTCATGGCGACAGTCAAGGTCACCGACGAAAGCTTCGACGCCGACGTCCTCAAGGCGTCCACCCCGGTCCTCGTGGATTTCTGGGCCGAATGGTGCGGCCCGTGCAAGCAGATCGGCCCGGCGCTGGAGCAGATCGCCGACGAACTGGGCGGCCAGGTCACCGTGGCCAAGGTCAACATCGACGACAGCCCCATGACGCCCTCCAAGCTGGGCGTGAAGGGCATTCCGACCCTGATGCTGTTCAAGGACGGCCAGATGACCTCGATGAAGGTCGGCGCCATGCCCAAGGGCAAGATCGTCGAATGGCTGGCCGAGGCCGGCGTCAAGGCGGACGCCTGATCGGTTTCGCGATTTGCGTAATCTCGAACGCCCGTCGGTTCGCCGACGGGCGTTCTGCTATCAAAGGGAACTGCGCACAAGCGGAGCCGTTTGACGGCCGTGAAGATGCGTCGTCTTTCCCTTGTCATTCTGTCCGGCGCCGGCCTGGCCCTGGCCCTGGCCGCTTGCGCCACGTTTCAGCACGGGCCGGTAGGCAACCCCTCCGTGCCGAAGCCCGCCAAGGCGGTCGATCTCAGTCGTTACGCCGGTCTCTGGTACGAAATCGGCCGATATGACAACGGCTTCGAGCGCGGCTGCGAAGGCGTCACCGCCCAGTACGCCTCGCGGCTCGACGGGCTGATCGACGTGCGCAACGCCTGCCGGCGAGGCGGTGTCGACGGCGAACTCAAGGTCATCGAGGGAAAGGCCAAGGTGGTCGAGGGCAGCGGCAACGCCAAGCTGAAGGTGTCCTTTTTCGGTCCCTTCTATTTCGGCGACTATTGGGTGCTCGATCGCGCTGACGACTATTCCTGGTCGATCATGGGCGAGCCGCGCGGCCGCTATCTGTGGCTACTGACGCGCGATCCCCGGCCTTCCCAAGAAATGCGCGATCGACTGCTCAGACGGGCGTCTGAGCTGGGGTACGACACCTCTCTGATCCGCCCTACCCGCCAGCCGCCAGCGGCCTAATACCGGTCAGTCCGGCCAGGTGTCCCGGCTGGCGCCCAGCACTTCGCCAGCCAGATAGAGCGAGCCGCAGATCGCCACGCGGCCGGCGCCGAAGCGAAGGGCCATGTCCAGGGCTTCGGCGACAGAGCCGGCGGCGGTCGCGCCCAGGCCATGCCCGCGCGCCACCGCCGCAAGGGCGCCCGGTTCGGCCGCCGCGCCCTCGAAGCCGACGGTGAAGATGGTCGCGCCCGTGTCCTTCAGCGCCTCGAAGAAGCCGCCCTGGTCCTTGTTGGCCAGCATGCCGCAGATCAGGGCCAGGGGACGGGGCGCGCGCGCCTGCCGCTCGGCCAGGAAGGCGGCCAACGCCCGCCCGGCGTGGGGATTGTGCCCGCCGTCCAGCCACAGTTCGGCGTCCGCCGCCCGGGCCGCCTCGCCATAGGGGCCGGCGATGATCCGCTGCAGCCGCGCCGGCCAGCGCGCCGTGCGCAGGCCTTCGGCGATGGCGGCCTCGGGCAGGTCCAGCTCAAGCGCCGCCGCGATCGCCAGGGCGGCGTTGTCGATCTGGTGCGTCCCCGCCAGCGCCGGCGCCGGCAGGTCCATGAACAGGTCCGCCGTCTGAAAGGCCAGGCCGCCGCGTTCGGCCCAGGCGTCGAAGTCGACCCCCAGCACCGTCAGCCGCGCTCGTACGTCGGCGGCGCGTCGTTCGATGGCGGCCATGGCCTCCTCGCGCTGGCGGCCGATCACCGCCGGCGCCCCGGCCTTCAGCACGCCCGCCTTCTCCGAGGCGATGACCGCCAGATCCGTGCCCAGGAACTCGGCGTGGTCGTAGTCGACCGGCGAGATCACGCTCAACAGCGGGCGCTCGATGACGTTGGTGGCGTCCAGCACTCCGCCCAAGCCCACCTCGACGATGGCCAGGTCGGCGGGGGTCTCGCTCATGGCGACGAAGGCGGCGGCGGTGGTGCTCTCGAACACGGTCGCCTGGCCGGATACGGCCTCGATGCGATCCAGCACGGCGTTCAGCGCCTCGTCCTCGATCAGCCGCCCGGCCAGGCGGATGCGCTCATTGAAGCGGACAAGGTGGGGCGAGGTGTAGGCATGGACGCGAAGGCCCGCCGCCTCGGCGATGGCGCGCAGGAAGGCGACGGTCGATCCCTTGCCGTTGGTGCCCGCCACATGGACCACCGGAGGCATCCGGTCCTGTGGATCGCCCAGCGCCGCGCACAACGCCCGCATCCGATCCAGCGACAAGTCGATACGTTGCGGATGTCGGGCGCGCAGCCGTTCGGAGATGGGGTCCACGGCCGTCAGGCCGCCTGGCGCGCGCCGCCCATCAGCATGGACAGGATCTGGCCCAAGGCGCGCGGCAGGTCGACGCGGGCCACGACCTGATCGACCATGCCCTTCTCCTGCAAGTATTCGGCGCGTTGGAAGCCCGGCGGCAGCTTTTCGCGGATGGTGGCCTCGATCACGCGCGGGCCGGCGAAGCCGATCAGGGCGCCCGGCTCGGCCAGGTGGACATCCCCCAGCATGGCGTAGGAGGCCGTCACCCCGCCGGTCGTCGGGTCGGTCAGGACCACGGCGTAGGGCAGGCGGGCGTCCTTCAATTCCTCGATAGCCAGGGTGGTGCGCGCCATCTGCATCAGCGACAGGGCGCCCTCCTGCATCCGCGCCCCGCCGGCGGCAGTGAAGCAGATCAGCGGAACCTTGCGCGACACGGCCTCGCGCGCGGCCTTGATGAAGGCCTCGCCCGCCGCCATGCCCAGCGATCCGCCCATGAAGGTAAAGTCCTGGACAATCACGACCGCGTCCTGGCCGCCCACGGCGCCGACGCCGATGGCCATCGTATCCTTGCGGCCCGCCGCCTTGCGCGCGGCGTTCAGACGATCCTTGTAGGGCTTGCCGTCCGAGAACTTCAGCGGATCCTCGGGCACGTCCGGCGTGTCGACCGCCTCGTAGCGCCCGTCATCGAAGGTGAAGCGCAGCCGCGTGGGCGCGTCGATCCGCATATGCCGGCCCGACGGCGTGACCCACAGCGACGCCTCCAGGTCCGAGCGATACAGCATCTCGCCCGTGTCCGGATCCTTGACCCACAGATTGTCAGGGGTCTCGCGGCGGGAGACGATCTTGCGGACGCCTGGCGCGAAGCGGCTCAGCCAGCCTCCGCGCTTTTCCTGTTGCGGCTTGTTCTTGTCGACCATGGCCGGCCCTTTAGACGGTTTCCGCGGGGGACGCACTAGAGGCCGCGGACCGAACCGCGTCGCCCAGCGCCTTGACCCTGGCCAGAACGCGCGGCGCGACCGCTTCGTTCGCTTCCAGGGCCGCGGCGACCTCGTCCACCAGGGCCGAGCCCACGACCACGGCGTCGGCGACCCGCGCGATCTCGGCGGCGCGTTCGGGCGTCTTGACGCCGAACCCGACCGCGACAGGCAGGCCCGAGGCCTTTCGCACGCGTTCGACGGCCGGGGCGACGGCGGCGGCCTCGGCTTCCTTGACGCCCGTGACGCCCGCGACCGAGACATAATAGACGAAGCCCGACGTGCCTCGAGCGACGACCGCCAGGCGCGCGTCGTCCGAGGTCGGAGTGGCCAGGCGGATCAGCGACACAGAGGCCCTGTCCAGCGCCTCGACCAGCGGCGCGGCCTCTTCGGGCGGGCAGTCCACCACGATCACGCCGTCGACGCCGCAGGCGGCCGCCCGCTCGGCAAAGACGTCGTAGCCCAGGTTCTCGATCGGGTTCAGATAGCCCATCAGGATTATGGGGGTGTCGGCGTCGCCCTCGCGAAAGGTGCGGGCCAGTTCCAGCGTCGCGCCCAGGCCGAAGCCGGCCTTCAATCCGCGCAGCGCCGCCTTCTGGATCGGCGGCCCCTCGGCCATCGGATCGCTGAACGGAAAGCCCAGTTCGATGATGTCGGCCCCGGCGGCGGGCAGGCCTCTGAGTATTTCCAGAGCCTGGTCGCGGTCGGGATCGCCGCCCATCACGTAGGCGACGAAGCCGGCGCGCCCCTCGGTCTTCAGGGCCTTGAAGCGGGCGTCGATGCGGGCGGTGGTCATTGCGGCTCGGAGGCTTGGGGCGTGGCGGAAGGCGCGGATGCGCAGACGTCGCCGGGCACGGCGGCGAAGGCCAGATAGCCGGGCTCGGCCCCGGTCGTCGGCTTGTCCTGGTCATAGAAGGCCAGCATTTGCAGGCCGTCGCAGCCGCCGGCTTCGCGCCGCCGGATGAAGATCACCCGATTGTCGTCGCCGCCCGCCGGAAGCCAGCCCAACTCCTGGAAGCGGGCGATGTAGGCGTCGCCCAGCCCACCGATCGCCGACAGCGGCGCGGTGACGCAAAAGGCGATGTTGGCCAGTTCCGGTCGCGGGCCACAATCAGGCGCGGCCGCCGCGCCGGGCAGGACGAGATCGGCGGGCGTCGGCTGGGCGTTCGCGGGCGGGGCCTGCGTCGCTTGGTCGAGCGCGGCGACCGAGGTCGGCGAGGCGGCGGACAGGGTCAGAGCGGCAAGCGCCGCCAGGGTCTGGATCACAGTTCGACTCCCAGATGACGGGCGACCTGGAAAATATCTTTGTCGCCGCGTCCGGACATCAGCAGCACGACATCGCCGCCCTCGCCGACTTCGCGCGCAACTTCCCCCGTGCGCGCCAGGGCGTGGGCCGGCTCCAGCGCGGGAATGATCCCCTCCAGCTTCGAGCACAGCTGGAACGCCTCCAGCGCCTCGGCGTCGGTGGCGGACCGGTATTCGGCTCGGCCGATGTCATGCAGCCAGGCGTGTTCCGGCCCGATGCCCGGATAGTCCAGACCGGCGGAAATAGAGTGGCCCTCGACGATGTTGCCGTCGTCGTCCTGGAGCAGATAGGTGCGGTTGCCGTGCAGCACGCCGGGCCGCCCGCCCTTCAGGCTGGCCGCGTGGTCGGGGGTGTCCAGGCCGTAGCCGGCCGCCTCGACCCCGACCAGGCGCACGGCCTCGTCGCCGATGAAGGGATGAAAGGCGCCGATGGCGTTCGATCCGCCGCCGATGCAGGCCACCACCGCCTCGGGCAGCTTGCCCATCTGCGCCTGGGACTGACGCTTGATCTCCTTGCCGATGACCGACTGGAAATCGCGCACCATGGCCGGATAGGGGTGCGGACCCGCCGCCGTGCCGATGATGTAATAGGTGTCGGCGACATTGGTGACCCAGTCGCGCATCGCCTCGTTCATCGCGTCCTTCAGCGTCGCCGCGCCGGCCGTGACGGGAAAGACCTCGGCCCCCAGCAGACGCATGCGGAAGACGTTGGGCTGCTGCCGCTCCACGTCCACCGCGCCCATATAGACGGTGCAGGGCAGGCCGAACCGGGCGGCGACAGTGGCGCTGGCCACCCCGTGCTGGCCCGCGCCGGTCTCGGCGATGATGCGGGTCTTGCCCATGCGGCGGGCCAGCAGGATCTGCCCCATGCAGTTGTTGATCTTGTGCGCGCCCGTGTGGTTCAGGTCCTCGCGCTTCAGCCAGATCTTGGCCCCGCCGAAATGCTGGGTCAGGCGCTCGGCGAAATAGAGCGGGCTTTCGCGACCGACGTAGTGGGTCAGAAAGCCGTCCAATTCGGCCTGGAATGTCGGGTCGGCCTTGGCCTGGGCATAGGCCGCGTCCAGCTCGTGGATCAGCGGCATCAGCGTCTCGGCCACGAACCGGCCGCCATAGGGTCCGAACCGCCCCTGTGCGTCGGGCCAGGCGTAGGTGTTGGGCAGGGGCGTATCGGTCACGAAGTCAGCTTTCACGCAGGCGGCGTCGGAATTACGACCGGCGCACGGCCCGGATGAAGGCCGCGATCCGGCCTGGGTCCTTAACACCGGGCGCGCTTTCCACGCCAGAGGACACATCCACCATCGGCGCGCGAGAAATTCTCAAGGCTTCCGATACGTTTCCGGGCGTCAGCCCTCCGGCCAGGAACCAGGGATGGCGAAACGCCCGGTCCGCCAGCAGCGTCCAGTCGAAGCTGAGACCCACCCCGCCCGGCAGGTGCGAACCCTCCGGCGGGCGGGCGTCGAACATCAGGTGGTCGGCGTGATAGTCCCATTCGTCGGCGGCGGCGAAGTCGTCCGCCCATCGGATCGGCAGGGCCTTGACGACGCCCGCCCCGGTCAGGCGGCGCACGTCCTCGGACCGCGCCGGCGTCTCCGACCCGTGCAGCTGGATCAGGTCGGGCTTCAGCGTGCGCGCGATCTCTTCCAGCAGGGCGTCGTCCGGGTCGACCGTCACGGCCACGATGCGGGCCCGCCCCCGCGCCCGTTCGAACAGCGCCGCGGCGGTCTCGGGCGCGATGTGCCGCGGGCTCTTGGGAAAGACCACCGCCCCCACGAAATCGGCTCCGCCGTCCAGGGCGGCGTCCAGCGTCTCAGCCGTCGTCAGGCCGCAGATCTTGATGGCGGCGGAGACGGAATGGCTGGACATGGCCATCGAGATAGCCATCGGCCGGACCGAAGTCCATCACGGGCGATAGAGGTCCGCATCCGGGTCTCGGCGGCCGCGGATCGCCCGCCCGACCACCTGCGAGGCGATGACCGAATAGGTGATGCCGTTGCCGCCGAAGCCCATGACCGCGTGGACATGGTCCATCCCGTCCACCGGCCCGATCTGCGGCAGGCCGGTGACGCTTTCGCCGAACGCCCCCGCCCAGGCGTAGTCGACGTCGAACGCCAATCCCGGCAGCAGGGCCGAAAGCTTTCGGGCGATGGTCTGGCACTTGGACTTCAGCCGCGACCCGTCTTCGTGGGCGGTCGCGGAATCCTCGTCTTCGCCGCCCGCGATCAGGCGGCCGTCCCGCGCCATGCGGAAATAGAGGTACGGATCGGACGCTTCCCACACCAGGGTCTCGCGCAGCCACGGCGGGCAGGCGGCGCGTTCGCACGAGGCCAGCGCCCAGGTGGAGACGACCTTGGCGTCCGGCGTGGGGACGCCTTTCGGGAATTCATAGCCGCAGCAGAAGACAACATGGCGCGCCCGCACCGCGTGGCCCGTATCGGTTAGCAGGGTCACGCCTTCGGGATCGCTGATCGCCTCGTTCACCTCGACCGGCGACCAGACCCGCGCGCCCTGCTCGATGGCGCGCCGCAGCAGGCCCGCCGCCAGCCGTGCCGGATCGGCGCTGGCCGACCCCTCTGACACGATGGCGCCGGTCCGTTCTATGCCGTAGGCGTCGCGCAGGTCCGCCGCGGCGAGATAACGGCTTTCCAGTCCGATCGCCGCGCGGGCCTCGGCCTCGGCCTCCAGCGCGCGATGGCCGTGGTCGTCGCCGGCCAGATACAGGGTCCGCTTCGGCTTCAGCCCACAACGGATATGTTCATCGGTCACGATCGCCTCCAGCGCCCGAACCGCCTCGCGCGAGCGACGGTAGGCGCGACGCGCCTTGGCCGGACCGATGCGGTCGGACAGGGTCGTCAGCGGCAGGTCGATCTCCCACTGCAGCAGGGCGGTGGAGGCGATGGTCGATCCCATCAGCGGCCGCCGTCGGTCCAGCACCGCCACCGAATGATCGCGCGCCAGTTCGTGGGCCATGAAGGCGCCGCTGATCCCCGCGCCCACGACCGCAACATCGACCGCGATCGCCTTTTCCAGCGGCCGGGTCTGCACGCCCAGACCGGGACTGTCCGCCCACAACGAGCGGCCTGTCCGCAAATCCCTTCGGGTGGTGGCGCCGGTCATGTCGAACTCCGCATCAGCGGAGCGATAGGGCGTCAGGCGGCCGTCGGTTCCGCGAACAGGGCGGCGATCTCGGCGGGCGTCAGCAGACGCCAGGCGCCGGGGGGCAGGTCGTCGGGCAGCGCCAGCCCGCCCAGCCGCTCGCGGTGCAGGGCCTCGACGTGATTGCCGACGGCGGCGAACATCCGGCGCACCTGGTGATAGCGGCCTTCCGTCACCGTCAACCGCGCCTCGGTGGGAGAGAGAACCTCCAGCGTCGCCGGCGCCAGGGGCTTGTCCTCGCCTTCCAGCACCAGTTCGCCCGAGGCGAACAGGGCGGCTTCCGTCCCGACCAGCGCACGGGCCAGAACGGCACGATAGACCTTGGCCACATGGCGTTTGGGGCTGATGACCCGGTGCAGCAGGTCGCCGTCGTCGGTCAGCAGCAGCAGACCCGTGGTCTGCTTGTCCAGTCGCCCGATGGTCGAGACGGCCGGATCGCGCCGACGCCAGCGGTCGGGCAGGACGTCATAGACCAGCGCCCCCTCTTCCTTGTGCGAACAGGTCATGCCCAAGGGCTTGTTCAGCATCACGACCAGGCCCGGCACGGGGTCCAGCGGCTCGCCGTCGATTTCCATCCGCGACGGCAGGTCCGGGGTGACCGCGATGCGTGTCGACACGTCCGTCAGGTCCACGCCGTCGAGAACGACGCCGCCGGCCTTGGCCATGCGCGCCATCTCGGCTCGCGAGCCATAGCCCATCGAGCCCAGCAGCCGATCGACGCGAGAGGTCGGGACTTTTTTCATGCGCTATCGCCCTTTGGGCTGCTTGAGCGCGGTCACTTCACCGCCTCGAACAGCTTGTAGCCGCCGTCGTCGGCGACCAGGCGCACGTGCTTGAACGCCGCCGCCAGCTCGGCCTCGTAGGGCAGGTGGCGGTTGGCCACGATCCAGGCCGCGCCGCCCTTCCTCAGCAGTTCGGCCGCTTTCCTGACGAAGGCCTGGCCCAGCCGGCGGTCCTCCGCGCCGCCGTCGTGGAAGGGCGGATTGCTGACCACGAAATCTCTGTCGCCCTTGGCCTCCAGCGTGCGGGCGTCCGACCACCAGACCTTGGCGCGGGCGTCCTCGATGTTGCGGCGCGCGGCCTGGATGGCGCGGCGATCCAGGTCCACCAGCTTCAGCTTCGTCACCTCGGGCGAGCGCAGCACGACCGTCGCCAAGGCGCCGTAGCCGCAACCCAGGTCGACGCCGTCGCCCTTCATCGGCGGCAGGTGTTCGGCCAGCAGAGCGGTGCCCGGGTCGATCCGGTCCCAGGCGAAAATCCCAGGCTGCGACCAGGCCTCCAGCCCCGGCACGACCTGCGGGCCGCCCGCCTCGACCGCCGCCTGGATCGCGGCGTCCAGCCCCTCGGCCGCCTCGGGGCGGATGACGACGCAGCGCCGATGGTGCGCCTTGGCCGTCTCGGCGACCTCGAGCCCGAAGGCCTTCAGTTCCTTGCCCAGCCGCGATCCGCCCTTGTCCTTGGGCGCCATGACGTCCAGCCGCCCGCCGGCCTTCAGCGCCCGCAACGCCAGGGCCAGGACATAGCGCCGTTCCAGCACGCCGGGCGGCGCATAGATCATCACGGCGTCCGCCGATCCGGCCGCCTGCGCCTCCAGGGCGGCCGAATCCGGGATCAGCGGCGAGGTCTGGGTCGCTTCGCCGGGCGGGTCGAACACCGCCGGCGGCCGTCCGTAGAGCAGCACGTTCATCTCAGAACCCGGCCTGCAGCAGGGCCAGCCCCACGACGCCGACCACGATCCGCCACCAGGCGAACGGGGCGAAGCCGCGCCGCGACACGAAGTCCAGCAGGAACCGCACCACCGCCAGGGCCGAAACGAAGGCGACGACGAAACCCACGACGATCAGGCCGATATCGCTGAAATCCAGCACCGCGCGATTCTTGAACAGATCATAGGCCACCGCCGCCCCCATCGTCGGCAGGGCCAGGAAGAAGCTGAACTCGGCGGCCGAGCGCTTGTCCGTCTTCAGCAGCAGGCCGCCGGCGATGGTGGCGCCCGAACGCGACACGCCCGGGATCATTGCCAGACACTGGAACACGCCGATCAGGAAATAGACCCGCATCGGATAGGCATTGGCGTCCAGCCATTGGGGCCGCTTGTCCATCCGGTCCAGCGCCAGCAGGATGACGCCGCCGACAATCAGGGCGATGCAGATCACCTGGGGCGTCTCGAACAGCACCGTCTTGATGAAGTCGTAGGCTAGGAAGCCGATCACCACCGCCGGGGCGAAGGCGACCAGCAGGCCGATCAGGAAGCGCCGGGCCTCGGGGTCGAAAGGCCAGCGCGTCGCCAGCGTCCACAGCCGGCGGAAATAGACGCTGACGATGGCCAGCAGGGCGCCAAGCTGGATGACGATCTCGAAGGTCTTGCCGGCGCTCTCGAAGCCCATGAAATGGCCGAGCAGAAGCATATGGCCGGTGGAGGACACCGGAATGAACTCGGTCAGTCCTTCGACCAGACCCAGAATGATCGCCGCAAGCCAGTCCGACATGAAGATCCCGCTGAAGACCGGGATCAGTTCGCGCCCGGTTCGGGTCCCACATAGCGCAAGCGCGCCCGTATAGGCGAGCCGTCGATGACCTGGTCCAGCGCATGGGCGATCAGGCCGATCATCCGGCCCAGCATCAGCAGGTCGCCCGCCCCCGTCGGCCCCAGCTCCAGGCGGCGCGAGACAAGCGCCAGCGCCAGGCCGAAATCGGCCTTGCGTCCGCTGGCTCGCTCACCCTCGCTCCGGACCGCCGCCAACGCGTCGCCGAGATCGGCCGCCTTGAGCAGCGCATGGGCGCGCGGGTCGTCGGGCGTGACGTTCCAGCCGCCGAAGCCGGGCGGCGAGCCCCTCAGCGCCATCCAGCGCCGCGCCGCGCCTTCGGGATCGCGTCGCGCCTCCCCCACGTAGGCCGCCACTTCGTCGAGCGCACACAGGGTCGAGCCTTCCAGCGTCGTCAGGCCCGCCAGAACGGCCCCGGCCAGCGGCGCTCCGCCGGCCGCGGCGGAACGGGTCGCCAGCACCGCGTCGCTCAGCCCCGCCTCGGCGCCGAGGATCAGCGCGCGTCGGATCAGATGGCCGTCCCGCTCGGAGACCTTGAAGCCGCGCATCAAGCGTTGGTGGAAATAGAGACGCGGCCCCGGGCCGGACAGGCTGTCGACCGCTTCGTTCAGCAGGCCGCCGGCCTCTCGCTTGAGGCTCTGAACGTCGTGGGCGCGCACGGAGCGGTCCTCGGTCAGGCGCCGCCCCAGAACCGCCAGGATGCGCCGCCGCGCGGCCCCGCCCACGATCGGGTCGATGCGCGGCTTCAGCCCTGCGAAACAATCGCCCGGCCGCGTGTCCCACAGGCGCCGGGCGACCTCTTCAACCGTCGCCTGTTCGGCCAGTTGGACGGCGTCCAGACCGCGATAGAACAGCCGCCCGCCCGCGAACAGAGAGACCGAAGAGGTCAGGTCCGCCTCGCCGCGGGCCGCGGCGCCCTGCGCCTGCCGACCCGTCGCGCGCTCCTCCGTTTCCTTGCCGCACAGTCGCGCCACGTCGACCGCCGCGTAGAGGCTCCGTCGCGGCTGCAGGGGGTCCGGCCGCGCCGCGATCCGGCCCCGGCTGACGTAGGCGTACAGGGTCTGCGCCTTGACGCCCAGGCGCATCAGGGCCTCGCTGCGGTCGATCCAGCGTCGATCCTCGTCCATCGCGCGCGCCCCCGTGATCGAATGACGAGAAACGACATAGCGGCGTTTTGTGTCTTTAACCCTAACGTGCGCGCCGTCTCGGTTGGCTTTCGACACCGATTGCGCGACAAGGTCGAAACCATGACTACGCCCGCCCCCCTCGACGACGCCAATCTCGCCACGCGGCGGATTACCCGTCTGTCGGTCGGGGTCGCCGTGGTGCTGATCGCGCTCAAGGCTTTCGCCCTGGGGGCGTCCGGTTCGGTCTCCATCCTGGCCAGTCTGACCGATTCCGCTCTGGACCTGGCCGCCTCCCTGGCGACCTTCTTCGCCGTGCGCTGGGCCGCCGCCCCGCCGGACCCCGAGCACCGCTACGGCCACGGCAAGGGCGAGGCCCTGGCCGCCCTGGTCCAGTCCGGCCTGGTGTTCGCCTCGGCGATCTTCATCGGCTGGGAGGCGCTGCAGCGGGTGCTGGATCCCCGTCCGGTGACGGCCGGCGCCTGGGCGACCGGCGTGGTGATCGCCTCGATCGTCATCACCGCCGGCCTGGTCTTTATGCAGACGCGGGCCCTGAAGAAGACCGGCTCCCTGGCCGTGGCGGGCGACCGCGCCCACTACGCCGCCGATCTGGCCGCCAACGCCGTGGTTCTGGTCGGCGTGGTTTCCGGCGCCTTCCTTGGCGCGCCCGGACTGGACGCCGCCGCCGGCCTGGTGGTCGCGGTCTGGCTGTTCTGGGGGGCGGTCGGAATGCTGCGCGCGGCGGCCGATCATCTGCTGGACCGGGCTGCGCCGGAACAGGACCTGACCGCCATCACCCGCGCCGTCCTGGAAGACCCCCGCATCTCGGGCGTGCACCAGCTGCGCACCCGCATGGCGGGCCAGGTGATGATGATCCAGATGCACGTCGACCTGGACCCCGCCCTGACGCTGGAAGCCGCCCACGCCATCGTGGTCGAGGCCGAAACGCGCGTGCTCAGCCATTATCCGACCGCCGACCTGCTGATCCACGCCGATCCGCGCGGCCTGGATCAAGCGCGAGACGGCGTCCAAGCCGCGACGCCGGCCCAGCCTCTCGATGTCGCGCCGCCTGATTCCGACGTTCCCGCCGAGGCGGTCCGGGCGCCGGCCGCGCCGAAGGGGCCGTGGTCCTGACGCGGTAAACGCGCGTTTAACGGGTGTCGGCGCATCTAGCGTCGATGGCCCAGCCCTGCGTTCTCTATCATTTCGCCTTCCACCCCGCCTCGCGCGCCGCGCGCCTGGCGCTGGGAGAGGCGCGCATCGACTGGACAGACACTCCCGTGCGGCCGTGGGAGCCGGACTGCCCCCTGGGCGCGCTCAATCCGTCCGGAATGCCGCCGGTGATTCAGGCGGCCGATCGGGGACGCGAGCTGACGCTGTGCGAACTGCCGGCGATCCTGGGCTGGATCGAGGACCAGCAGAAGGCGCCCCTGCTGCTGTCCGCCGACCTTGCCGAACGGGCCGAGGCGCGCCGTCTCATGACCTGGTTCGCGAGCCGTTTCACCGACGAGGTCGACGCCGTCCTGCTGCACGAACGGATGGAGAAGCCCCTGCTGAAGCTGGGTCCGCCCGAGGCGCGCGCCCTTCGCGCCGGTCGCGACGCCCTGAAGGCGCATCTGGCCCTGTTGGACGAGATCGCCGGCGCGCGGGACTGGCTGGCAGGCCGGCGGCTCAGCCAGGCCGATCTGATCGCGGCGGCCCATCTGTCGGTGCTGGACTATTTCGGCGAGGTGTCCTGGGGCGCTTGGCCGGCGCTGAAGACCTGGTACAGCAAGATCAAGTCGCGCCCCTGCTTTCGACCTCTGCTGGCCGACCGCTTCATCGGCGTCGCCCCCGCCCCGACCTACGCCGACCTGGATTTCTGATCGTCTTCTGGCCGTCTTCAGGCCGCCCAGGCGTTCGGCGTATCGGTCTCCACGCGGAAGCCGGCGACCAGGTCGGCCAGGCGGTCCGCTTCCTGGCTCAGGGCCTGGTTGGCGGCGGTGGTCTGTTCGACCATGGCCGCGTTCTGCTGGGTCGTCTGGTCCATGTGGTTCACCGCCGTGTTGATTTCGGCCAGGCCCACGGCCTGTTCGCGGGCCGAGGCGGCGATCTCGGCCGCCAGGCCGTTGATCTGGGCCACCTGGCCGATCAGGGCGGTCAGGGCGCCGCCCGTGCGCGCCACCAGGCGCGCGCCTTCGCCGACGCTGGCGCTGGAGGCGCCGATCAGCGCCTTGATCTCCTTGGCCGCCTCGGCCGATCGCTGGGCCAGGGCCCGGACCTCCGACGCCACCACGGCGAAGCCGCGCCCGGCCTCGCCCGCGCGGGCCGCCTCGACGCCGGCGTTCAGGGCCAGCAGATTGGTCTGGAAGGCGATCTCGTCGATGACTCCGATGATCTCGCCGATGCGGCCCGAGGTCGTCTCGATCTCGATCATGGCGGCGGCGGTCTCGGCGATGATCTGCTCGCGCGCCTCGGCGCCGGAGCGGGCTTCGGCGGTGATGGCGGCGGCCGACTGGGCGCCCTCGGCGGTCTTTTTCACCGTGACGGTGATCTGGTCCAGGGGGGCGGCGGTCTCTTCCAGGCTGGCGGCCTGGCGCTCGGTGCGGCGCGACAGGTCGTCGGTGGCGGTCGTGACCTCGGCGGTGCCCGCGCGCATGGCCTGGACCAGGTCCACAATGTCGCCCATCGTCTGGCCAAGCGCGTCCATCGCGGCGTTGTAGTCGTCCTTCATCTGGCGGCTGCGTTCGACGAAGTCGACGCGGATGCGATGGGTCAGGTCGCCGCGCGCCAGGGATGACAGGCCTTCGCCCAGGGCCGCCACGACGACGGCGTCCTCTTCGGCGATCCGGTGACGTTCCTGTTCGGCGGCGATGCGATTGGCCTTGGCGGTCTCGCGCAGGGCCTCGGCCTCGGTCTCCATCTCCAGTCGCTTGACGGCGGCGTCGCGGAACGAGACCACGGCGCGGGCGATCTGGCCGATGTCGTCGCTGCGTCCGGCCCAGGGCACGCTGATTTCCAGCCGTCCCTGCTGCAGCGCCTCCATCCGCTGGCGCAGCTCGCCAAGCGGCGCGAACATCCGCCGCGACAGATAAAGGCACCCGCCCAGAACGACCAGGGCGACCACCGCCCCGACGCCGAACAACGCCAGCAGCATCTGGTTCACCGTGGCCATGAAGTCGGCCTGGGGGATGCCGACGTAAAGCACGCCGACGACGGCGCCCGAAGCGTCCTTGATCGGGTCGTAGGCGACGAAATAGGGCTTGCCGAGAATGTCGGCCTGGCCCCGATAGGGTTTGCCGTCACGCAGCACGGCGTCGTACACGGGGCCGGGATTGAGCTTGGTGCCAACGGCGCGCGAGCCGTCGTCCTTCTTGACGTTGGTGGTGATGCGGGTGTCGCCCTGGAAGACGGTGGCGGTGCCGCCCACCAGGGTCTTGATCCGGTCCACCGGCTCGACCAACCCGTTCAGCGGCGTGGAGCCGACGTAAAGCCGGCCGTCGCGCGCCGAGAACGCCGATCCGTAGTCGCCCAGCACATCCCAGGCGACGCGCATGTTGGCGTCCTGCCGCTCGGCGGCCATCAGGCGCGCGTCCCTGGCCATCATCCAGCCGGCGACGATCGTCAGCGCCAGGGCCACGACCGTGACCGACGCGACGACCATGAGAGCCGTCTTGTTGGCCAGGGAAAGAGATCGAAACGTCATGCGCGGCCCCCATCGGCGGTTCCCACGCACCGTGACGGCCAACGGTTAAGAACCGCCGAAGCCAGTCAGATCAGGGCTTTCAGCCTGTAGAGCGTTTCCAGCGCTTCGCGAGGAGTCAGCGCGTCGGGGTCCAGATTCAGCAGCGCCGTCTCGGCAACCGAAGGGCCGCGCGGCGGCTCCGGCTCGGCCAAGGCGAAAAGGGGCAGGTCGTCCAGGCGGGCGGCGGCGGCCTTTTCCCCCTCCAGCCGCTCCAGCACCGAGCGGGCCCGCGCCACCACCGAGGCGGGCACCCCGGCCAGTTTGGCCACCTGCACGCCATAGGACCGGTCGGCCGCCCCCGGCGCCGCCTCGTGCAGGAAGACCAGTTCGCCGTTCCACTCTCGCGCGACCATGGACAGGTTGCAGACGTGGTCCAGCCGCGTCTCCAGCTGGGCCAACTCGTGATAGTGGGTGGCGAACAGGGTGCGGGCGCGATTGGTCTCGTGCAGCGCCTCGGCCGTGGCCCAGGCGATGGCCAGGCCGTCGTAGGTGGCGGTGCCGCGCCCGATCTCGTCCAGCACGACGAAGCTCTGCGGCGTCGCCTGGGTCAGGATGGCGGCGGTCTCGACCATCTCCATCATGAAGGTGGAGCGGCCCCGCGCCAGGTCGTCGCCGGCCCCGACGCGACTGAACAGGCGATCGACCACGCCCAGCCGCATCGATCGGGCGGGCACAAAGGCGCCGGCCTGAGCCAGGATCACCAGAAGAGCGTTCTGGCGCAGGAAGGTGGATTTACCGGCCATGTTCGGGCCGGTGACGATGGCCAGCCGGGCGCAGTCCTGGCCCGATCCGTCCAGCCGGGCGTCATTGGGCGTATAGGGATCGCCCGCCGCCTTGACCGCCGCCTCGACCACCGGATGGCGTCCGGCCTCGACGGCGAAGACCAGGGTGTCGTCGACCACTGGCCGGGTGGCTCCGACCTCTTCGGCCCACTCGGCCAAGGCGGCATGGGCGTCCAGTTCGGCCAGGGCCTCCGCCACG
>NZ_DLMO01000181.1 GCF_002479325.1 Brevundimonas sp. UBA7534 | reverse complement strand
ATGACGGCCACGGCGAAGACCACCGCCGTCACGATCAGGGCGAAGGCGATGATCGACGGATCGGCCGGCACGCCGGCGACGGCCATCACCCCCAGCATCAGCACCGAGGCGATGACGATGGCCAGGATGCCGACGCCCGACACCGGGCTGTTGGACGAGCCGATCAGGCCGGCCATGTAGCCGCAGATGGCCGCCACGGCGAAGCCGATCAGCACCACATAGACTAGGCCCCCGCCGACCAGCAGGACGGTCGATCCCGCCAGGGCCGGCGCGCTCTGGGCGAACCAGGCCAGCAGGCCGGCGATGCCGATCAGGCAGGCCAGCGACAGCCCGCCCACCAGCTTGATCGGCAGGTCCATCTCGGTCCGCTCCAGCGTCTCGCCGTGCGACCGGCGGGCGTTGGCGGCCAGGGCCGAGGTCAGCCCCCCGACCAGCGGCCCGGCCAGCTTCAGCAGGGTCCAGATGGCGGCGACGCCGATGACGCCCGCGCCCATGAAGCGCACCTCGCGGCTCCACACCGTCCCGGCCAGCTCCTCGGCGGACACGCCGGCCGGCAGGGTCGAGGCGATCGACGGGATCCCGTGCGCCGTCAGCCAGGCGACCGTGTCCGGGCTGGTCAGGATGGGCACGGCGATCGCCCAGGCCAGCACCAGGCCGAACAGCTGCGCCAGTCCCACGGTCAGGCCGATCAGGTGGCCGGCGCCCAGCAGGGCGAACTGCATGCCGAAACCCATGCCCGTGGCCCCGCCGCCCAGCGCGGCCGGCAACTTGAAGAATCGTGCGGCCTCTCCGGCGAAGATGCGGCCCGCCACCAGCAGAGCATAGCCGGCCGAGGCGGCGGCGCCGGCGACCACGACCCACAGGCCCGACTTGTTCTCGCGCACCGCGCTTTCGCTCTGTTCGGCCCCGCGCGAGCCGACCTTCAGCACCTCGGCGGCGGCGACGCCCTCGGGGTAGGGCAGGCCGCCGTTGACCACCAGGGCCCGGCGCAGCGGGATGGAGAAGGTCACGCCCAGCACCCCGCCCAGGATGCAGATCAGCACCGACTGCCAGAAGGGGAAGGACAGCCACCAGCCGATCATCACCAGGCCTGGCAGGACGAAGATGATCGAACTCATGGCCCCGCCGACCGAGGCCACGGTCTGGACGGTCATGTTCTCCCAGAGGGTCGAGGTGCGGAACGCCCGCAGGATCGCCATGGAGATCACCGCCGCCGGAATGGCCGAGGCGAAGGTCAGGCCCACCAGCAGGCCCAGATAGGTGTTGGCGGCGGTGAAGATCACCGCCAGCACGCACCCCAGCACCACGGCGCGGAGGGTGAGTTCGAGCCGCTTACCGCCCTTGGCGGCCGCGGCGTTTGCATCAGTCATCGGAAATTCCCACGGTTCGCGCCGACCGTAAGCGCATATTGTCGCAGGCGCCTAGAGGCTGATCGCCCCCTGCCCCTTGGCGCGCCGCCGCCGCGCCGCTGGATCGGCCCCGCCGGGCGCGCTAGGACGGGCCATGCCCGAACTTCCCGAGGTCGAAACCGTCAGACGCGGCCTGACGCCGGTGCTGGAGGGCGCGCGGTTGACCCATGTGCGGATCAACCGCCCCGACCTGCGCTTTCCCTTCCCCGAGCAGTTCGTCGAGCGGCTGGAGGGCACGCGGGTCGAGCGTATCGACCGCCGGGCCAAATATCTGCTGATGCCCCTGTCGACCGGGGAGACCTGGGTCACCCACCTGGGCATGACCGGCCGCTTCACCCTGGACGGCCGCCAGTTGGGCGAGTTCGAGGAACCGGCCCCCATCGCCGGCAAGCACGAGCATTTCAGCGCCTGCGCCGAACGGCCCGGACGCACCCGCATCGGCTTCGCCGACGCGCGCCGGTTCGGCTTCATGGGTCTGATCGCCACCGACGCGGTCGAGGCCCATCCGTGGTTCGCCGGCCTGGGTCCCGAGCCGTTGGGCAACGGCTTTTCCGGCGCGCATCTGGTGGAGGCCTTCGCCGGAAAGACACAGAACATCAAGGTCAGTCTGCTGGACCAGCGGATCGTGGCGGGCCTGGGCAACATCTATGTCTGCGAGGCGCTGTACCGCGCCCGCATCTCGCCCCGGGTCGCGGCTGGCGCGGTCTCGAAGGCGCGGTTGGAGCGGCTGGCGACCGAAGTGCGCGCGGTGCTGAACGACGCCATCGCGGCCGGCGGCTCGACCCTGCGCGACTTCGCCAACGCCGAGGGCGGACAGGGCTATTTCCAGCACCGCTTCGACGTCTATGGCCGCGAGGGCCAGCCGTGCCGGGGCGAGGGCTGCACGGGCGTCGTGCGCCGCATCGTCCAGGGCGGGCGTTCGACCTTCTACTGCCCCAGTTGCCAGAAACGGTGAGGCCATGAGCCTGCGCGAACGTCATCTGTGGATCGCCATCGTCGTCACCGCGGGCGTCTGGGGCCTCTACGGCTGGCGGCTGGTGTCGCACGTGGCGGCCGGCGACCTGAAGGGCCAGGGCTTCGCCGCCGACATGGGCGGCCTGTTCGTGCTGGGGCTGGTGCTCATCGCGGTCGGAGAAGGGGTCCTGACCCTGATCGCGCGTCTCGCGCCCCGTGCGCACGAGCGCGAAGGCGCCGCCGAGCGCCGGGCGGCCCTGACCGCCAGTCACGTCTCGCTGATGGCGCTGATCGGGCTGCTGTCGGCGGTGGCGGCGACCCTGTTCGTTTTGGGCCTGATCGGAGATCCCGTCCTGCGGCCCCTGCTGCGCTGGACCACGCCGGCCAATCTGCTCGTTCTGATCGCCAACGCCCTGCTGGCCTGCCTGGTCCTGTCGGAACTGGCGCGCTACGCCCTGACCCTGGCCTATCTGCGGACCCGACGGTGAACCGAGGTCAACCAATGGCCCCGATCCGGCGTTAGGTCGCCGCCATGTTTCGCCTTCTCGCCGCCCTGTGCCTGTTCATCGTCGCCGTCGCGCCCGATGGGGCGCAAGCCCAGGACCAGAGCCGCACCTCGCCGTTTCATTCGGATCGGATCATCGTGGAGACGCGCGGCAGCGGCCCGGACGTGATCTTCATTCCCGGCCTGGGATCGACCGGGGCGGCGTGGCGATCGACCGCGGACCGGCTGGACGACCGCTACCGGGTGCACCTGGTCACGCTGCGCGGCTTCGGCCAGACCGACATCGGCGCCAATGCAGGCGGCGGCCTGTCGGGGCCGGCGGCCAACGAGATCCGCCGCTATATCCAGACGCAGGGCCTCGGCCAGCCCGCCTTGATCGGCCACTCCCTGGGCGGGCAGATCGCGCTGAGGGTCGCCGCCGACATGGGCGAAGGCGTGGGGCGGGTGATGGTGGTGGACTCCTCGCCCTTCTTTCCGGCCCTGGTCGATTCGCGCGCGACGCCGGGCCAGGTCGAGCCGCTGGCGCGGCTGGGATACCAGGCCCTAATGCTGTTCGGGGACAAGGCGCTGGCGGGTCAGGTGTCGGCCCTGGGCGGCGACCTGGGACTGGCCGGCGACATGGTGTTCAACGGCCTGAACCTTCAGGGCGGCGACCGGCGGGTGCTGGCCCAGGGCCTGTATGAGGCGCTGACGGTCGACCTGCGCCTGCGGCTGCGCGAGATCACCGCCCCGGTCACGGTCGTCTATGGCTGGAGCCCCGACACGGGCAATCCCCGCAACCGGCTGGAGGGCCTCTACCGCTACGGCTTCGCCAACCTGCGCCAGCCCGCCCGGTTCGAGCGGATCGAGGGGGCCGAACACCAGGTGATGATCGACCAGCCGGACCGGTTCCTGGCCGTGGTGCGCCGCTTCCTTGCGTGAAGAATCTTCCCCCGCGGGCGGGGGAAGTGTCAGGTCGGGGCGCGAAGCGACGCGCCTGATGATGGGGGAAGTGAGATTACCGCCCTCATCGACCCTGGATCGGCTGCGCCGATCGACGGGCCACTTCTCCCGCAAGCGGGAGAAGATCACTGTCGCCGCGCCTCGCGGGCGATGTGATCGGTGACGCTGGCCAGATCGTCCAGCACCGCCCGGGCCGGTATGCGAAGCGTGCGGACGCCCTGTTCCATAAGGAAGGAGTCGCGGCGCGCGTCCTGAGCGGCGCGCCCCGGCATGGCGTGCGTCTCCCCGTCGATCTCGACAGCGAGACGGGCTTCGGCGCAGTAGAAATCCAGCACATAGGGCGGCAGCGGGTGCTGGCGGCGGAACTTCAGCCCCTCCAGCTGTCGTCCCCGCAGGGCCTGCCAGAGCTGCACCTCCGGCAGACTCATCTCGGAGCGCAGGTCGCGGGCGCGGTCGATGATGTCGGTGGGCGATCCTCCGGCGTCTCTTTGCGCGACAACGCCTCCAGCACCCCCTTGCCGTAGCGATCCAGCTTGGATTGGCCGACGCCGGAGACGGCGGCCAGAGCGGAGAGGTCCCCGGGCTCGGCGTGGGCGATCTCCATCAGGGTCCTGTCCTGGAAGATGACATAGGGCGGCACGTGCTGTTCGGCGGCGCGGTCGCGGCGCCAGGCGCGCAGGGCCTCGAAGCGGGCGCGGACGTCGGCCTCCATCGACTCCAGGGCGGCGTTGCGGCCCTCTCCGCTCCGGTCGCGGCGGCGCGGGGGGTCGGAGCGGACGGGGACGCGGCGCACCTCGATCCGCCGCTCGGCGCGATAGACGGCGCGCACGGCCTCGGCCTCGCCCAGCCCCACCAGGGGCTTGCCGTCGTTCGGGTCCTCCACCAGCAGACCCTCGAAAAGCAGGTGGTCGACGATGTCGCGCCAGCCGTTGGGCGACAGGTCGGCGCCGACGCCCCAGGTCGACAGCTGGGTTTCCCACGGCTGGACGTCCTTGGTGCGGCCGGTCAGGTGATCGACCACGCGGCCCCGACCGAAGCGACCGCCCAGCCGCTGGACCGCCGCCAGGGCCTTCTGGGCCGGAACGGTGGCGTCATAGAGCAGGGGCGGATCGGAACAGACGTCGCAGACGCCGCAGGGGGCCGCGTCCTGTTCGCCGAAGTAGCGACGCACCGCCTGGGGCCGGCAGACCGCGCCGTCCAGCATGGCGAACAGCTGGCGCACCTTGCGGACCTGAACCTGCTTGATCTCTTCGGCCATCGGGCGGCCGTCGAGACGACGCAGCGACCAGGCGATGTCGGACGGGCCGTAGAGGGTGATCCCTTCGGCCGGTTCGCCGTCGCGACCGGCGCGGCCGATCTCCTGCCAGTAGGCCTCCAGCGAGCCAGGCGGATCGGCGTGGATGACGAAGCGGACGTCGGCCTTGTCCACCCCCATGCCGAAGGCGATGGTGGCGACCATGACGGCGCCGTCCTCGGCCAGGAAGCGCTCCAGCCGGCGGTCGCGTTCGCGCGTGTCCATGCCGGCGTGATAGGCGATGGCGTTGGTCCCCGCGTCGCGCAGCGCCTGGGCCACGCGTTCGCAGCCGTCGCGGCTGCCGCAATAGACCACGCCGGACTTGCCGCGCCGCTCGCGCACCAGTTCGATGACGCGGGCGTCGGTGCGGGCGCGCGAGGCGTTGGGCTTGCGCTCGGCCGAGAGCTGCAGGTTCGGGCGGGCGAAGCTGTCGACGAAGACCCGCGCCCCCTCCAACCGCAGCGAGCGCAGGATGTCGTCGCGGGTGCGCGCGTCGGCGGTGGCGGTGACGGCGATGCGGGGCACGCCGGGAAAGCGCTCGGCCAGCAGGCCCAGATTGCGATAGTCGGGGCGGAAGTCGTGGCCCCACTGAGACACGCAGTGCGCCTCGTCGATGGCGATCAGGCTGAGCGGCAGTTCGGACAGCCGGTCCAGCATGGCGCCGGCCGCCAGGCCTTCGGGCGAGACGTAGAGCAGGTCCAGCTCCCCGGCCCGCGCGGCGCGCCAGATGGCCGATCGGTCGTCCAGCGAGACGCCGGAATCGAGGCGGGCGGCGGCGACGCCCTGCTGCTTCAGCGCCTCGACCTGGTCGGTCATCAGGGCGATCAGCGGCGAGACCACCAACCCCAGGCCGGGGCGCAGGATGGCGGGGATCTGGTAGCAGACGCTCTTGCCGCCGCCGGTGGGCAGCACCGCCAGGGCGTCGGCGCCGGACAGGACCTGGGCCACCACCTCGGACTGCAGGCCGCGGAAGTCGGCGTGGCCCCAGACCCGGGCCAGCAGGGCGCGGGCGTCGTCGAGGCCCGGAGCGGGGGGCGGCGTCAGGATCGGGTCGGGACGGGTCGAGGCGGAAGGCATCCTTTGGAGGCGCGAGGCCGGGCGGCGCCCGGCGCCGGGTCAGGCGTCGAGCGCGGGAAGTTGGGCGAACTGGCCGCCGGTGCGGTAGCGCCACAGATAGGACGGGGCGATGGCCTCCATCCCCGTCGGATGGACCACGCCCAGGTCGGCCAGGGTCGCGGCGCCCGGCGCGACGACATTGTCGACCTGAAGCATCAGCACCTGGTCGCGGGTCAGCGGCGGGGTCAGGCCGAACAGGCCGACCATCTCCAGCACGGCGCCCAGGGGGCGGGCGACGACGAAGGGGACGGAGGCCAGCAGGCGGTCGCGGCCGGTTTCGCGCTTCACCAGCTCCAGCACCTCGCGGAAGGTCCAGACCGAGGGTCCGCCCAGTTCGTAGGTCTGGCCCGCGGCCGCGCCCTGGACCACCGCGCGGGCGATCGCCTCGGCCACGTCGCCGACATAGACGGGCTGGAACCGGGTCTCGCCCCCGCCGATCAGCGGCAGGACCGGGCTGAAGGTCGCCATCGAAGCGAAGCGGTTCAGGAAGCCGTCGCCGGCGCCGAAGACCAGCGACGGGCGCAGGACCACCGCGTCGGGGTGGACGGCGCGAATCTCCTGTTCCGCCTGGGCCTTGGACCGGGCGTAGGCCGAGGGGCTGTCGGCGGCGGCGCCGATGGCCGAGATCTGGACCACGCGGCGGACGCCGGCGGCGCGAGCCGCCTCGGCGATGATGCGGGCCGCCTCGACGTGGATGGCCTGGAAGCCGCGGCGCTTGCCGCCGTCGTGCAGGACGCCGACCAGGTTGACCAGGGCGTCGGACCCCCGCAGCGCGCGGGCCACGTCGTCGGGATTGGTGACGTCGCAGCGCATGAACTGGATCTGGCCGGGGTCGCCCAGCGGCTGGACCTCGATGGCCAGGACCGGGTTACGCACGGCGACGCGGATGCGCCAGCCGCGACGGGCCAGGGCGCGCACGGCCTGCGACCCGATGAAGCCCGATCCTCCGAAGAGGGTCACGACGCCGGGGGCCAGGTCAGCCATTGGGAAAGCTCCAGTCGAAATCGGTGTCGGCGGGATAGACGATAGGGCGCCGCACCGCAACGCGGGCGTTGGCGGCCACGCTGGCGTTCGGGCCGCCCCGCCCCATCTGAGGTGAATGCAACTGTTCACCATCGGGTACGAAGGCGCGACCCAGGCCCAGGTCATCGACCGTCTGAAGGCGGCCGGGGTCGAGACCCTGGTCGACGTGCGGGCCGTCGCCGCCTCGCGCCGCGCCGGCTTCTCCAAGACCATCCTGAGCGAGAGCCTGAAGGCCCAGGACGTCGACTACGTTCATCTGCGCGGCCTGGGCACGCCCAAGGCCGGGCGCGACGCCGCGCGCAAGGGCCATGTGGCCGAGATGCGCGCCATCTTCGCCGATCACATGGCCGAGCCTCAGGCCCAGCTGGAGTACGCCCGGTTGAAGGCCCTGGCGGCCGAAAGACGCGTCGCCCTGCTGTGCTTCGAGGCCGACCACGCCGGATGCCACCGTGCGGTCCTGGCCGAGCGCCTGGCGCGCGAGGACGGAGCGACGGTGATCAATCTGTGATTTCAGACTCCGAGGGCGAAAAAGAGAGTCTGAATAGTCTGAATAGTCTGAAATCCGCGCCGCCCCGCCTTCCCCTCCCGCGCTCGTTTGCGGCGCGAGGGATCATCGCACGGTTTCAGGGCGTGCGAGGTCGATCGGTCCCGGCAGGGGCCAAGCCGTTGTTTTCCAAGCCGCCCGTTTCAGGAATTGGGATGGCGAGCGGAGGGAATGCGGGCGCCGCGCCCCCTCCGCCCTTCAAGCCCGTCAGGGTCGGCCGACCAGCGCGTCGACCGAACCGGAAGTGACCGGGTGATACAGCGGGCGCGCCTCGGCGTAGATGCGGCGCGCGATGGGGCGGCCCCAGTCGCCCTCGGCCCACAGGGTCTGGAACAGGGGCATGACGAACTTGCGCCGGCCCTGGCTGGTCAGGAACGTCTCGGCCGTGGCGACCGCAGGCTGATAGCGGTGGGCCAAGGCGATCTGCAGCCAGGCGAAGGTCAGCTCGCTGTTGCCCTCCTTCGCCAGGTTCAGGGTCGATTCCAGATCGGCCAGCTGGGCGTTGGTCAGCCAGTCGGCGCCGGCTCGCAGGCCGTCGGGCCGCCAGCCCAGGAAACGCTGACGCTGCTGGGTGTTCCAGTCCGCCCACGGAATGGCCGAAGCCGGTCCCTTGTCGCGGTAGAAGGCCACGGCCGCGGCGTCGACCGGCTCGAAGGCGTGCGACACCGGGGCGACGGCGTTGGACGGCAGGCCCGGCTGATAGACCCAGGCGTCCAGTTGCAAGGCGTTCTCCAGGGCGGGGTCGCCCTTGACCAGGTTGGCGCGGATGTCCTCCAGGAACATGGCGGTGGTCATCGGACGATAGGCGTTGCGATCGAAATAGCCGCGAAGCCAGGCGTCGAACCGCTCACGACCGGCCGTCTGCTCGATGGTGCGCAGGAAGGCGGCGCCCTTGTCGTAGGCGATGGTGCTCATGCCGTCGTCGGGGTCGCGGCCGGTCAGGTCCAGATGCAGCCGGTTGTCGGCCGCCGGCAGGGTCTTCAGCTCGTCCTGCAGCCCGTCCCAGGCCAGGACCTGCTCCTGCACGGCGCGGTCATGGCCGTAGAGGGACTCCATGATCCGGTTCTCGAAATAGGAGGTGAAGCCCTCGTTCAGCCAGAAGTCGTTCCAGGTGGCGTTGGTGACCAGATTGCCCGACCAGGAGTGCGCAAGCTCATGCGCCACCAACGAGACCAGCGAGCGGTCGCCGGCGATGATGGTGGGGGTGGCGAACGTCAGCTTGGGGTTTTCCATACCGCCGAACGGGAAGCTGGGCGGCAGGACCAGCAGGTCGTAGCGGCCCCAGCGATAGGGGCCGTAGAGCTTCTCGGCGGCGTCGACCATGGCGGCGGTCGGCTCCAGCTCCCAACGGGCGGCGGCCAGGCGGCTGGGCTCGGTCCAGACGCCGGTGCGTCCGTCGAACGGAGCGAAGGCCAGGTCGCCCACGCCGATGGCGATCAGATAGGGCGGGATCGGATTGTTCATCCGGAAGCGCCAGGCCTTCATGCCGTTTCCGACCGGCTCGCCCTGGGGCGTCAGGTGATCGGCGCTCATCACCACGGTCAGGTCTTCGGGCGCGACGATGCGGGCCGAATAGGTCTGGCGGATGCCGGGGCTGTCCTGGGTGGGGACCCAGGTGCGGGTCAGGATGGCCTGGCCCTGGCTGAACAGATAGGGCTTCTTCCCGCCCGCCGTCTGGGCCGGGGTCAGCCATTGCAGGGCCGCCGCGTCCGGCCGGGTGGAGTAGCGAATGGTGATCTTGCGCCGCTCGTTGGCGGCGAAGGCGGGGAAATAGACCGTCAGGGGCTGGCCCTTGATCGCGTCGTTGTCGCCGACGACGAAGCGCAAGGGACGCCCCTCGGCGTCGGTCACGTCCTGGATGTCCAGGTCGCGGATATCGAGGACGATCTCGTTGGCGCCGGGGACGGCCAGGATGTCCAGCGTCGCGGAGCCCGACAGGGTCTTGGCCTGGAAGTCGGCGGTCAGGTCCAGGGCTACGTCGACGACGCGGGCGATCTCGGGGTGGGCGTAGGTGTGGCTGTCGACGGCCTCGGGCCCGGGGGCGGGGGCGATGGCGGGCGGGATCATCGCGGCGCCTCCGGTCGGGGTGGAGCAGGCGCTGACCCCCAGGGCGGCGGCGAGGGCAAGGGCGGAGACGAGGCCGAGGGCTTTGCGCGTCATCGAGACTTTCATCCGGAACTGATCGAGAGGTCGGCCGGGAGAACGCGCGGAAACGGCGAAAAGATCAAGCCTCTGCGGCGGCCTTGGCCTTCGGCACGTGGTGGGCGCGGAACAGGCGGCCCTTCTCGGCGAACAGCACCATCGCCAGCGCAAGCAGGCCATAGACCGTCAGGCCGATCATCATCGGCACGGTGGTGCCATTGAACTGCTGGCCCACCGCGAAGCCCGCCAGGGAACCCAGGATGGTCGACAGGAATCCTTGAGCGGAAGAGGCGGTGCCGGCGATATGGCCCATCGGCTCCATCGCCATCGAGCCGAAATTGCCCGCCATCAGGCCGAAGCAGAACATGGTCATGGCCTGCAGCACCCCGAAGGTCCAGATCGACTCCACCCCCGCCATCGCCACGCCGGCATGAATCGCGGCGATGACGATGAAGGCGATCAACGCCGTGTGCGAGATCAGTCGCGAGCCCAGCCGCCCGACCAGGCGCGCGTTCAAAAGAGAGGCCACGGCGATGCCGCCGGCGATGGCGGCGAACACCAGGGGAAAGACGGACGGGGCGTGAAACACCTGGGAGAAGATCTGCTCGGCTGAATTGATGAAGCCGAACAATCCGCCCATCAGGGCGCCCATGGCCAGGGTGTAGCCCAGGGAGACGCGGTTGGTCAGCGCCTCGCGGAAACCGGCGGCGATGCGCGGCAGGCGGATCGGCTGGCGATATTCGGGATGCAGGGTCTCGGGCAGGCGCAGCAACGCCCACAGCATGACCGACAGCCCGTAGGCCATCAGAACGCCGAATATCCAGCGCCACGGACCAAACTGCATGATCAGGGCGCCGACCGAGGGGGCCAGGATGGGCACGCCCAGGAAGACCAGGAAGCTGAGCGACATGACCCGCGCCATGTCCCGGCCGCTGTAGCGGTCGCGCACGATGGAGACCACCAGCACCCGGGTCGCCGCGCTGCCCAGACCCTGGCCGACGCGGGCCGCTATCAGGGTGTCGAAGGTGGGCGCCAGGGTCGCCAGCAGGCTGAACAGCACATAGATCCCGACCCCCGCCATCAGGATCGGCTTGCGGCCGAAGCGGTCGGCCAGGGGTCCGTACGCCAGCTGGGCGCCGCCGAAGCCCAGCAGATAGGCGGTGACCACCCATTGGACGCCGTTGGGCGAGCGCACCGCCAGGTCCTGGCCGATGTGCGGCAGGGCCGGCAGCATGGAATCGATGGCCAGGGCGTTCATCGCCATCAGCGCCGCGACCAGGCAGACGAATTCGACGAAGCCGGGCTTCTGGACGGGGGCTGACGCGGCGGAAGGGGTCATCCGGGCCAGATGCGCCATGACCGCCCCGGTCGCAACCATGCACCGCGCATAAATTGCTGCAATGCAGCGAAATCACGATTGACCCGCCGACACCTCGCCATTGTCATGAAGCTTCGCTAGAGGAAGTCATGACAGAACAGATGACAGCACAGGCGGCCTTGGACCGCCTCGAAACCCTCTACACCCGATCCGTGACCAACCTGCGCGACGCCGTGCGGGATTTCGTCGAGACGGGCGGACGACCCGATCCGGTCCGGCGCGCCGAAGGGGTGTTCGCCTATCCCGAGCTTCGCATCCGCTGGGACGGAGACCGACCCCAGGACCTTGAGCCGCGCGCCTACGCCCGGCTGTCGAAACAGGGCAGCTATTCCACCACCGTCACGCGGCCGGACCTGTTCCGCCCCTATCTGAGCGAACAGCTGGGCCTGCTGGAACAGGAGTATAACGCTGCGTTCGAGGTCGGGGTGTCGCGCCAGGAAATCCCGTTTCCCTATGTCACCGACGGGCTGGAGGTCGCGCTGGACCGGTCGATGACCGCAGCCCTGGCGCGCTGGTTCCCGACCACGGACCTGGCCCACATCGGCGACGAGATCGCCGACGGCCTGTTCGACATGGCGGGCGACTTTCCCCTGTCGCATTTCGACGGCTTGCGCACCGACTTTTCGCTGGCGCGGCTGAGGCACTACACCGGCACGCCGGTCGACGACGTGCAGTCCTATGTGCTGTTCACCAACTACAACCGCTATGTCGACGAGTTCGTGCGCTGGGCCATCGAACAGCTGAGGCGGCCCGACAGCCCCTATCAGACCCTGTCGTGCGCCGGCGGCGTGGTCATCACCAAGGACACGCCGAACCCGGAAGCGGCGATCAGCGACACGGCCTGGAAGAAGCACCAGATGCCGGCCTATCACCTGACCGCGCCGGGCCATAAGGGCGTCACCCTGGTCAACATCGGCGTCGGGCCGTCCAACGCCAAGACCATCACCGACCACCTGGCCGTCACCCGCCCGCACGTCTGGCTGATGATCGGCCACTGCGGCGGCCTGCGCGCCAGCCAGACCATCGGCGACTATGTCCTGGCCCACGCCTATCTGCGCGACGATCACGTGCTGGACGCGGTGCTGCCGCCGGACATTCCGATCCCGTCCATCGCCGAGGTGCAGCGCGCCCTGTACGACGCCACCAAGTCGGTCAGCGGCATGCCGGGCGACGAGGTGAAGCTGCGCCTGCGCACCGGCACCGTCGTGACCACCGACGACCGGAACTGGGAACTGCGCTATTCCAAGTCGGCGCTGCGCTTCAACCAGAGCCGGGCCGTCGCCATCGACATGGAAAGCGCCACCATCGCGGCCCAGGGCTATCGCTTCCGCGTGCCCTACGGCACCCTGCTGTGCGTGTCGGACAAGCCGCTGCACGGCGAGATCAAGCTGCCGGGCCAGGCCAACCGCTTCTACGAAGGCTCGATCTCCGAACACCTGCAGATCGGCATCCAGGCGGTGGACCTGATGCGCGACGAAGGCCCGCGCCTGCATTCGCGCAAGCTGCGCGCCTTCGACGAGCCGCCTTTCAGATAAGGGCCGCCAGTGCGCGCGCCGCAGCGTCGTCAGTCATTCGGGCGGCGCAGCAGATAGAGGCCGAAGTCCAGGTAGTCGCGGCCGAAGGCGAACAGGCTTCTGACCTGGTCGCCGCGCGCGGCGATGGCGGCCGTCTCGGGGCGATCGGGGTTGGCGGCGGTCCAGTCGCGCACGGCCGTTTCCATGCCGTCCAGGAAATAGGCCCAGGCCGCGTCGTCGGACAGCTGGGCCGAGACGACCTCCAACCCCGCGTCGCGCGCGGCCGCCTGCCAGCCGGCGTGGTCGGCGTAGAGGTTGTTGGATTCTATCACCTGACGCAGCGGCGCCGGCGGCTCGCTCTTCCAGGCCAGGTCCCCCCACATCAGCCAGCCGCCGGGCGTCAGGCGGCGGGCCAGTCCGGCCATGATGGCGGCGGGTTCGCGCACCCCCGCCCCGACCGGCTCGATCGTGCCGAAGGCGACGATCAACTCATAGGGCGGCTGGTCGGCCAGGAAGGGGCCGGACCAGGCGTGATGAAGCGTGACGCGGTCGGCGACCCCGGCCTGGTCGATCCGCTCCCGCGCCAGCTCGGTCATGGCGCCGTCGGCGTCCACCGCGTCGAACGCCAGGCCGAAACGCCGGGCCAGGCGTATGGCGACGCCCGCGTGGGCGCAGCCCAGGTCCAGCGAACGGGCGCCCGGCGCCAGGCCCGTGCGCGCCGCGGCCGCCTCCACATCCGCGATATGGACGGGGTTGCACACCGGGAGCGTCGCATAGGCGACGCGCTGGAAATTGACGGACATGGAACCCCCGCAGACTGGCTGTGCCCCCGAGACAACACGGTCGCGACACGACTGTCGACCCACGCAGGCCTGAAAGTCACAGAGCACTTTACATCGTAAAGTTCTTGATGCATGGTGGATCCAGTTCACAGGAGGACGCCATGACGCGCGACACGCAGACCCTTCAAGACGACATCGCCTATATGCGGGCCCTGGCCCATGAGGGCCGACACGCGCCCCTGATGGCCGGACCGGTGCTGGTCGCGGCCGCCGTGATCTTCGGCGCCGCGAACCTGGGCCAGTGGGCCATCCAGTCGGGCGTCGTGAGCGTCAGTCCCTGGGCGCAGCTGTGGCTGTGGATCGGGGCGGGCGTCGTCTTCGCGGGCGTGCTGACGGTTCTGATCGGCCGGATGAAGGGCAAGCCGGGCTACAACTCCTCGGGCAACACCGCGGTGGGCGCGGCCTGGAGCGGGGTCGGCTACGGCATCTTCGTGACGTGGCTGGGCCTGGTCGCCCTGGCGGTGAAGTCGGGCGACTGGCGGTGGATGATGGCGATGCCGACGATCGTCCTGGTCGCCTACGGCTCGGCGTGGATGGTCGGCGCGGCCATGACGCGGACCCGCTGGATGACGATGACGGCCCTGCTGTCCTACGCCGGGGCGGTGGCCGTGGCCTGGTTCGCGGATTCGCCGGCCATCTATCTGGTCTTCACCGTGGTGCTGGCGGCCGTCGCCCTGATCCCCGGCCTGATCCTGATGCGGCAGGAACCGTCGGAGGTCGTCTGATGGCGGACGATTTCGACATCGGCCGCATCGACGAGGTGATCCACGGCCGCATTCGCCTGGGGATCATGGCCTATCTGTCCGGGGCCGAGGCGGCGGACTTCGCCACCCTGAAGGCGCGCCTGCAGACCACCGACGGCAACCTGTCGGTCCATCTGCGCAAGCTGGAAGAGGCGGGGTTCGTCGCCGTCGAAAAGACCTTCGCCGGCCGCAAGCCGCTGACGACGGCGCGGCTGACCGACGACGGGCGCACCGCCTTCGTGGCCTATCTCGATGCGATGGCGGGCCTGCTGCCCGCGCGCTAGAAGAGGGCATGAGCCCGCGCCTCCTGCGTTTCGACGCCATCGACAACTTCCGCGACTATGGCGACTACGCCACGGCGGCCGGGCGGCGCGTGCGCCCCGGCCGCCTGCTGCGTTCGGCCCATCATGCGCGGGCCAGCGACGCGGACCTGGAGCGGGTGAAGGCGCTGGGGATCGCGGCGGTGGTCGACCTGCGCCGCCCCGGCGAACGCCGCGACCAGCCCTCGCGCCGGCACGAGGGGTTCGCCGCCGCGGTGATCGAGGGCGGCCTGGACGACGGGGCCGAGGCGCCGCACATCGCCTTTCTGAAGAGCGGGGACCTGACCCCCGACAGCGGGCGGCGGTTCATGGACATGACCTATCGCCGGCTGCCGTTCGACGCGGCCCATCTGGACCTCTTCGCCCGCTATTTCCGCGCCTTGGCCCAGGCGGACGGGGCGGTGCTGATCCACTGCGCGGCGGGCAAGGACAGGACCGGCTTCCTGGCCGCCCTGACCCATCATCTGCTGGGCGTGGGGCGCGACGACATGGTCGAGGACTATCTGCTGACCAATACGGCGGTGGATCTGGCGGGCCGGGCGCCCGCCATCGCGCGGCGGCTGGAGAAGATGACCGGTCGGGTCGCCTCCGACGCGGCGGTGGTGGCCTTCCTGGGGGTGGAGGCCGCCTATCTGGAGGCCGCCTTCGCCGAGATCGAGGCGCGGCACGGCTCGGTCGACGCCTATCTGGAACAGGCCCTGGGCGTGGACAGCGCCCTGCGCGCGGGGATCGAGGCGCGGCTGTCAGCGTGAGCGGGGCTGGCGAAACGGTCGTCGTCCTGGATCGTCCGTGGACGGATCCGGTCCACGTGGCGGCGGGCCTGGGCGGCGGCGACGGCGCCCTGGTCCTGCTGTCGGACGGCGGGCGGGGCGGGCGCTGGTCGCACGTCGCGGCCGAACCGGACCGGGTCCATGTTGGCGCGGTCGAGCCCCCCGCCCCCTTCGCAGCCCTGCGCGATCCGGCGTTCGGACCCGGCACGGTCGGGCTGGCCGCCTATGACGCCGGCGCGCGGCCGGCGACCGGGCCGAGGAACGAGGTCTGGCCCGACCTGATGCTGGCCCGCTATCCGGCGCTGCTGAGCTTTGACCACCATGCGGGGACGGTCCGCGCCGTCGGACGCGGGCGCACCACCGCCCAGGCCGAGGCGGCCGCCCGCCGGGCCGCCGGCTGGCTGGAGCGCGCGGCGACGCCCGCCGCCCCCCCCGCCCCGGCCGAGGCCTTCGCGGCCGAAGCCGGCGACGACGCCTATCGCGCCGCCGTGGCCGACGTGGTCGCGCGCATCGCGGCCGGCGAACTGTTCCAGGCCAATGTGGCGCGCGCCTGGGGCGGGCGGCTGAAGCCGGGCGGCGATCCGTTCGACGTCTTCCTGCGCCTGCAGCAGGGACGCGCCTCGCCGTTCGGGGCCTATTGGCGGATCGGCGAGCGGGCGCTGGTGTCCAACTCGCCCGAACTGTTCCTGGCCTTCCAGGCCGCGACGGGCCGCATCGAGGCGCGGCCGATCAAGGGCACCCGCCCCCGCGCGGCCGATGCGGCGGAAGACGCCGCCCGCGCCGCCGAACTGGTGGCCAGCGCCAAGGACCGGGCCGAGAACCTGATGATCGTCGACCTGATGCGCAACGACCTGGCGCGCGTCTCGCGGCCCGGTTCGGTCCGGGTCGAGGCGCTGTTCGCGCTGGAGCGGCATCCGACGGTGCATCACCTGGTGTCGACCGTCACGGGCCGGGCGGCGGCGGGAGTAGGCCCGGCGGATCTGATGGAGGCGACCTTTCCGCCCGGCTCGATCACCGGCGCGCCCAAGCATCAGGCGATGAAGGTGATCGCCGCCCACGAGCCGCCGCGCGGGCCTTGGTGCGGCTCTCTGTTCCTGGTGGAGGAGGACGGCGGCCTGACGGCTTCGGTCCTGATCCGCACGGCGGCGTTCGAGCAGGAGGGGGACGGCCGCTGGCGGTTTCGCACCCTGGCCGGCGCGGGCATCGTGGCCGACAGCGATCCCGACGCCGAACTGGCCGAGACCGAGGCCAAGATCGCCGCGATCCGCCAGGCGCTGGCCGGCTAGCAGTTGCTGCAATCGACCGTGTCGGTGTTGCGCGGGCGCAGGTAGGAGGTGTGGCGGAAGGTCACCGGCTGGGGCAGGACGAAATCGACCGGCGAGGTGTATTTGAACGCCGATTCCGCGACGATCAGCCCCTCTCCGTCCGGCAGCAGGTCCAGCGACGGCACGGTGTAGACGCTGTTCTTGGCCAGCGGCGCCAGGCCGCCGTTGGCGCGGCTCCAGACCACCTTCACCGTATTGCCGCTGCGCGCCACGCTGGTGACCCGCTGGCTGAGATCGGCGTCCGAAAAGGGCCGCATGATCTTGTCGCCGATGCCGAAGATGTTGGTGATCTGACTGGTGGTCAGGCTGGCGTTCTGGGCAGTCAGGTCGGCCACCATCGAGGCGACGTGGGTGGTGCGCTTCTGGGCCATGTAGCCCTGGGCGAACTCCACCAGGCCGAAGTAGATCATGATGATGGTCGGCGCCAGAATGGCGAACTCGACCGCCGAGACGCCGCGGGTGTCGTGCCGCAGCCGGCGAAGAAAGGTCCGGACCATAGGCCTCAACCCGCCAGCGGGGCGGGCGTGCCCCAGGGTTCGTTGCGGAAGGCGGTGGTGGCGGTCAGCACCGTCTCGCGGCCGGAGCCCGTGGCGCCCTTGCTGAGGAAGGGGGTCAGCACCGGCTGGCGATACCAGACGGTGACCAGCATCAGCTGGCCCGGTTCGCCGCCGTTGTAGGGATCGTCCGGGCCGGTCGGCTGTTCGACCGCCGGGATCGGATTGGCGAAGTTGTCGACCACGCGCACGTCGACGCGCGCGCGATTGGCGCAGTCGGGGCGGAAGACGTTCATCCGCTGGCACAGGGCCTGTTTGAACTTCACCCCGTCGAAGCCCTGGGATTCGGCCTGGCCGGTGCGGACCAGGCGACCGGTCTGGATGGTGGCGTTCTCCAGCACCGAATCCAGGGTGATGATCGTCGCCAGCTCGAAGATGGCGAACAGCATCATGAAGAACGGCAGGGCGATCATCGCGAACTCGACCGCCGCCGAGCCGTCGCGCGAGCGACGGCGGCGCTGGAGACGACGCAGGTTGGCGAAGGACAGGCGCATCCGGGTCAGGGCGTCGTGACGGCGGGCGCCGAGGGCGAACCGACCGCGCCGGTGTCGCCGACCGCGCGGACGCTGGGGGCGCAGGAGGCGGCGCAGGCCATCTCGGTCGCCTGGCCGCCGCGCCACACGCGCACCGATCCGGTCGAACCGCCGGTGACGACGACCTCGCGCTGGAACAGGGTGCGGCCGATGGCGTCCACGGCGATCACCTCGGTCACGCCATAGCCCTTGCCGGTGATGAACAGGGTGTTGGCGTCGACCACCGAGACATCGGCGATCTGCGGATTGCCGACGATGACCGAGGCGGCCGCCCCCGGCAGCTGAACGCGCGAGGCGCGGTCGATTTCGATGCTCAGGCTGTTGGCCTGGGAAAGCGCCAGGGTCGGAACGGCGAGCAGCGCAAGCGCGCTCAGGACGGCGGGAAGGCGGGACATGGCGACCCTGATGAATAAGGCGCGCACGCGCGGGACGTCCGCGAGGATGCGCCGCAATCCTCAACAAAGGATTTCGGCCAGTCATGCATATTTTTCGTGGTGAATCAGGGGATAACCAAACCCTGTGACCCGACTTTAACAGCTGTCGGGCATTTTGATCCTGCGTTTTGGGGGTCAAGCGGGCTGCCGGCTCCCCCCGCCAGTTGCTCGCAGATCAAAATCGAAAAGGGATTACCATGACCAAGTTCGTTTCGCGTTTCGTCAAGGACGAGTCCGGCGCCACCGCCATCGAATACGGCCTGATCGCCGCCCTGATGGCCGTCGCCATCATCACCTGCTTGACGGCCTTCGGCCCGCAGATGAAGACCGCCTTCGAAGGCATCGGCGACAGCATGACCGGCACCGACGACATCACCGGCGGCTGATCCTGACGCCTGACGTCAAGTCGGAGAAGGCCGGGGCGTTTCGTCCCGGCCTTCTTTCAATTCACGGGACCGGCCCGTCGGCCGATCGACCCGCACGGGCTTCGCGCCCGAGGAGGCGAGCCGGCATGACCGCGCTTATCCAACGTTTCCGCCGCGACCAGTCCGGCGCGACCGCCATCGAATACGGCCTTCTGGTCGGGTTGATGGGCGCGGCCCTCATTATCTGCCTCAGCGCCTTCGGCCCGGAGATGAAGGAGGCCTTCACCCGCCTGGGCGGGCAGATGGCGACCCCGCCGGACGTGACCTCGAACTGATCGCTCCCTCGGGCGTTGCCATCGCATGAACCTGATCCTGCTGATCGTCCTGGCCATGGTCTTCGCCGGCGCCCTGTTCGCCCTGTCGATGGGGATAGAGGGCCGCGGTCGCGGGCGGGTCGACCGCGACGTGGACGGCGAACAGGACGAGCCGGGCGGCCCGGCGTCGGGCGCGCCCTGACGCCCGTCAGGCCATCCACACCATCATGCGGGTGTCCGCATCGGCCCGGCGCGCCAGGCTGAACGCGCGGCGGGTCTCGCCGGTGTAGAGGAAGCCGGCCTTTTCCAGCACCCGCCCCGACGCCGGATTGTCGGCGAAGTGGCCGGCGACCAGGGCGCGCCGGCGCCACTTGCGGCTGGCCCAGACCAGGGCGCCTTCCAGGGCCTCGGTGGCGAAGCCCCGGCCCCAGAACTCGCGCCCGATCCAGTAGCCCGTCTCGGGCACCCGGTCCTCGCCCTCGAACAGTCCGATCACGCCGACCGGGCCCTGGTCCTCGTGCTCGATGACGAAGGTACTGGCGCGGGCGGGGTCCTGGGCGGCGACCTGCAGGACGAAGTCCTCGGCGTGCTTCACATGGAAGGGGTGCGGCATCCGCTTGGTCATGCGGGCGATGTCGATGTCGTTGGCCAGGGCGGCGATGCGCGGCGCATCCTGGGGCGCGGGCGCACGCAGCGTCAGGCGCCGCGTCTCGACGACGGGGGAGGTTTCAATGACGCACATGGCGATCGCCTCATTCTCTCGACCATCTCCTTGGAGGGCTCGGACGGTCTTCGAGGCGGGGAAACGCAAACGGGGAGCCTGGTGATCCAGACTCCCCGCGGAAAATTTCCCTGGTCCGGATCGGCTGCTGGTGGAGCAACGCGATCCGGGCTTTCCAGATGGCGTTACTCGGCGGCCATGGCCTGAGCGTCGTCGTTGGCCGCAAGTACGGACACGTAACAACGGCCGCCACGCTTGGTGGTGAATTTCACGGCGCCCGGGGTAAGGGCGAACAGGGTGTGGTCACGGCCCATGCCGATGTTCTCACCCGGGTGGAAGGTGGTGCCGCGCTGACGCACAATGATGTTGCCGGCCAGCACGCGCTCGCCGCCGAACTTCTTCACGCCGAGGCGCTTGGACTCGGAGTCGCGACCGTTGCGCGACGAACCGCCGGATTTCTTGTGAGCCATCGTATCGCTCCGCTCTTTCTTAGCGTCCTACCGGCCGTTCGGCCTACTTGAGGACGCTCCTCATATCATATGGCGCGGGTGAAGCGCCGGTGAATGTCTCAGGCTTCGTCGCCGGCCGCTTCGGCCTTCTTGGCGGGAGCCTTCTTCTTGGCCGGGGCCTTCTTGGCGGGAGCCGAGCTCTCGACCACGGCGCCCTTGACGTCGGCGCCTTCGGCCTCGGTCACGACCGTTTCGGTCGACCCGATCGAGGAGGTCGCTCCGCGAGTGGCCAGGCCACGCGCGCGCAGGTCGATCTCGGCCTTGGTCAGCAGGTCGATCTTGCCGTCCCACTTGGCGGTCTCGCCGGCGCCTTCGATGCCGGTGATGCGCAGCACCGATTCCATCTGGCGATGGCCGTTCGTGCGGCGATAGCCCTGACGGCGGGTCTTCTTGAAGATCTTGACCTTCTCGCCCTTGCGGGTCTCGATCAGGGTCGCGCCGACGAAGGCGCCGTCGATCAGCGGGGCGCCCAGGGTCACGCCCTTGTCGCCGCCCAGCATCAGGACGCTGTCGAACTTCAGCTCGGCGCCGGCGTCGCCGTCGAGCTTTTCGACGACGATGGTGTCGCCCGGTTGGACCCGGTACTGCTTGCCGCCGGTCTTGATCACCGCGTACATGTTGAAGCCTCAGCGCAAACGCAAAAAAGAGTGCGCCCGCCGGGTGACCCCCGCGGGCGAAGAGCGGCGACATATACGGAAGGCGGTCGCAGAGTCAACGCGATTTGCCGCGTTTTCGGGGCGAATTCGGACGAATCGGCCCTGACGGCTCTCTGCAGCGCTTCGCCGGGACGGACAAGACGCGCGCAAAGAAAAAGCCCCGCCGAAGCGGGGCCTTTCCAGTCGCGACGGACGCCGATCTCAGCGCGCGACCAGGGCGCCGGCCAGGATCACGTCGATCTGGCGCGCGATATGATCCGACAGGGCCTGGGCGTCCCAGTTGTCGTAGGCGGCGCGGCGATAGTTGGACAGATAGGCGTCCCAGATCAGCTCGACCAGCAGGCGCAGGTCGGCGGCCTGGGCGATCTCGCCGCGCGAAACGGCGTCCTGGAGGATGGCGCCGATGGCCAGCTGCAGCTTCTTGGTGGCGGTTCGGGCGCGCATCTCGGCCGCCAGGGGCTGGAACCAGGACCGGGCGACGATGGCCTGGAACAGCGGCAGCTGGTCCAGCGACGAGTGGTAGCCGGCGCTGAGCGCGGCCACCAGGCGGTCGCGCACCGGCTCGCCTTGCGGGGCGCCCGCCTCGACCACCTCGGCCAGGCGCGTCATGTCCTCGGTCAGGACCGCCTCGAACAGCTCGGCCTTGTCCTGGAAGTTGGCGAAGACCGCGCCGGTCGACATTCCGGCTCCCTTGGCGATGTCGCGGATCGTGGCCGGCTCATAGCCGCGCTCGGCGAAGAGCGAGCGGGCCGCCTCCAGCACCTTCTGGCGGGTGCGGATCTTGGCGGCCTGGCGACGGTTCAGACGGGGCTCGGGGGAGGCGGCGATGGAATCGGTCATGAACGGGGGCGTGTACTCTACGAAGGACTTCGAACCCGCGGGGACGAGACGAAGTTGACTGAAGGGGATCGGCGCGATCCGGGGCGAACGGGCGCTGCAATCTCCGCCGATGCGATGAATACAGAAGGCAGGGCTTCGACCACGGAACCATGACAAAAATGGGTCACGGACAGGGCTGCTCGTATAACTACGTAGTCTGGTCTGTAGGCGAAGGCCGCCTATGGTTAAGCGGGCTGTTCCTGAGCGCGCGCATCGGACGATGGCGGCGGGACTCCGGGGTGGCGGCCTGGAAGGCGCGGCGGAACTGGTCGCGCCGTTCGTGGATCGAGGCCAGGACCAGGCCCATAGGCACGCCCAGGTCGACCAGGGTGTTCTCGGCCAGCTGCAGGCTGGCCTCGGTGGTTTCCGGCACGGCGTCGGTGACGCCCAACGCATAAAGGCGCGCCGCGTGCTGGTCGTCGCGCGCGCGCGCGATCAGGGTCAGGTCCTCGCGCAAAGGCCGTGCGACGCGGACGACCTCGTCGACCTTGGCCGGGGAATCCATCGTCACCACAAGGGCGCGGGTGGTCATGACGCCGCAGCGCAGCAGCATCTCGGCCCGGCCGGCGTCGCCGTAGAAGACGTCGAAGCCCGCCCGGCGGCCCGCCGCCACCGTGGCCGGATCGGCGTCCACGGCGATGAAGGGCTGGCCGTGCTCGCGCAGCATCTCGCCGATCAGCCGCCCGACGCGGCCGAAGCCGACGATGACGGTCGCCCCCTCGCCCGGATCGGGGGCGGCGTCGGCCATCTCGGGCGGCAGCCCCTCGGGCGCGCCGGCGGCGGGGCGGGTCAATTGTTGACCGAGGAGCGCCAGAAAGGGAATGGAGAAGATGCTGATCGTGGCCGACAGGGCGACGGCGGCCGTGATCCCCGGCGAGGCCACCCCCTCGACCAGGCCCGTGGCGAAGACGACGAAGGCGAACTCGCCCGCCGGGGCCAGGACCAGGGCCGTCTCCAGCGCGGGGCGCCAGGCCAGCCCCCACAGCCGCGCCAGGCCGAAGACGATGGCGGCCTTGATCGCCACGATGGCGATCGCCAGGCCGAACACGCCGACCGGGTTCGCCGCCACCGCGTCCAGGTCCAGTCCCAGGCCGACCCCGACGAAGAAGACGCCCAGCAGCAGGCCCTTGAACGGCTCGATCGAGACCTCGACCTCGCGCCGGAACTCGGTCTCGGCCAGCAGCACGCCGGCGACCAGGGCGCCCAGGCTCATCGACAGGCCGGCGGCCTGGGCCGCCAGGCCGGCGCCGATGACCACCAGCAGGCTGGCGGCGACGAACAGCTCTCCGCCCTGGTCGGCCTTCCGGGCGCGGGCGACCGAACGGAACATGGGCCGCAGCACGATCCGGCCCAGCAGCACCAGCAGCCCAAGGCCGATCGCGGCGGGAACCAGGGTCAGCAGGGCGCGGCCCAGGACGGCCGGTTCCAGGACGCTTCCGCCCAGGCCGGCGTTCTGCGCCAGGGCGGCCAGAACGGTGACGGTGATCAGGATCGGCGCGACCGACAGGTCCTGGGCCAGCAGCACGGCGAAGGTCGAGCGGCCGACCACCCCCTTCAGGCGCCCGCGCTCGGCCAGCACCGGCATCACGACGGCGGTCGACGACAGGGCCAGGCCCATCCCCAGCACCACCGCCCCGGCCAAGGGCTGTCCCGTCAGCATGAACAGGGCGGCCAGCACGACGGTGCAGGCGACGACCTGCATCAGCCCCAGGCCGAACACCAGGCGGCGCAGGGCGCGCAGCCGTTCCCACGACAGCTCCAGCCCGATCATGAACAGAAGGAAGGCCACGCCCAGTTCGGACAGCTGCGCCAGCTGGCCCGGATCGCTGATCGTGGCCCAGGACAGCCACGGCAGGGCGCCGGAGAAGCGCGCCAGCCCGTCCGGCCCCAGCAGGACGCCGGCCGCCAGGAACCCCAGGATCGGGCTGATCTTCAGGCGGTTGACCAGCGGCACCATGACGCCCGCGGCCGCCAGGAAGACCACCAGGTCCTTGTATTCGCCGCCGCCGTGCCCGTTGGTCATTCGCCCTCCGTCCCACTGCATATCAGAAGGCGCCGCGCGCCGTCTGGCGAGAGGGCGGCGCGCTTTCATGAACTTTTTTTAAGGCGACAGGCCCCTTGCCCGGTCTAGGGTCCGCGCCGCCCGGCCGCCTCTGGGTCGGGATCGAGGATCGAAGTATGAAACGTCTGCTCATCGGGGTCGCCGCGGGCGCCCTTCTGCTGCCCGCCACCGCCGCACTGGCGCAGGACGTCGGACACGACCACGCCTGCCTGGACGAGAGCTGCGCCATCGTCTCGCTGTTCTCGGGCGAGGAAACCGCCGCCGGCTGGCAGGGAACCGAGGCGCCCAAGTACGGGACATGGGGCTTCGACCTGGCCGGGCGCGACACCGCCGTGGCGCCGGGCGACGACTTCTTCCGCTACGCCAACGGCGCGGCGATCGACAAGCTGATCATCCCGTCGGACCGCACCAGCTACGGCTCGTTCGCCCTGCTGCGCGAACTGTCGGACAACCGGATGAAGGAGCTGGTCACGGGCCTGGCGGGCCGCACCGACCTGGCGCCCGGGTCGGACGAGGCCAAGATCGCCGACGCCTACCGCGCCTATATGGACGAGGCCCGCATCGAGCAGTTGGACGCCCAGCCGCTGCAGCCCTATCTGGCGGCCATCCGCGCGGCCGACAGCCATGAGAGGCTGGCCGCCTACATGGGTCAGACCGTCGGCCGGTTCGGCGGCTCCTTCTTCGGCACCGGCATCACCATCGACGCCAAGCAGCCGACCCGCTACGTCGTCTCGACCGGCCAGTCGGGCATCGGCCTGCCCAACCGCGACTATTATCTGGACGCGCGCTACGCCGACAAGAAAGAGAAGTACCAGGCCTATGTCGCCGACATGCTGGGCATGATCGGCTGGGCGAACCCGGCCGAGACCGCCGCCGCCATCGTGGCCCTGGAGACCCAGATCGCCGAGGCGCACTGGAGCCCGATCCAGAACCGCAACCGCGACGAGACCTACAACGAATACACCATAGCCCGCCTGGCCGCCGACGCGCCGGGCTTCGACTGGCAGGCCTATTTCGATTCCGCCGAACTGGGCGGCGTGCCGCGCCTGATCGTGCGCCAGGACACGGCCATGCCCAAGATCGCGGCCTTGTACGCGGAGACGCCGGTCGACCTGCTGCAGGCGTGGGAGGCCTTCCACACCGCCGACGACATGGCGCCCTTCCTGTCCAAGCGCTTTTCCGACGCGCAATGGGCCTTCCGCTCGCGCGACCTGTCGGGCCAGCCCGAGCAGCGCAGCCGCGAAAAGCGCGCCATCTCCTTCGCCGAGAACGCCCTGGGCGAGGCCACGGGCCGGCTCTATGTGGGCGAATATTTCCCGGCCGAGTCCAAGGCCAAGATGGAGCAGCTGGTCGCCAATCTGCGCACCGCCCTGTCGCATCGCATCGACGGGCTGAGCTGGATGGGCGCCGAGACCAAGGCGGCGGCGCAGGAGAAGCTGACGAAGTTCACCGTCAAGATCGGCTACCCCGACAAGTGGCGTGACTATTCCGGCCTGGAGGTCCGCGCCGACGACCTGGTCGGCAACGCCGAGCGCAAGGGCCTGTTCGAGTGGAACTACGACCTGTCGCGTCTGGACGAGCCCGTCGACAAGTCCGAGTGGGGCATGACCCCGCAGACGGTGAACGCCTACTACAACTCGGCCAACAACGAGATCGTCTTCCCGGCCGCCATCCTGCAGCCGCCCTTCTTCGACCCGGATGCGGACCCGGCGGTGAACTATGGCGGCATCGGCGGCGTGATCGGCCACGAGATCGGCCACGGCTTCGACGACCAGGGCTCCAAGTCCGACGGCGACGGCGTGCTGCGCAACTGGTGGACGGCCGAGGACAAGGCCAATTTCGAGGCCCTGACCACCCGCCTGGGCGCCCAGTACGACCAGTACGAACCCCTGCCCGGCTATCACGTGCAGGGCGGGCTGACGATGGGCGAGAACATCGGCGACGCCTCGGGCGTGGCGGTGGGCCTGGAGGCCTATCACTTGTCGCTGAACGGCCAGGCCGCGCCGGTCCTGGACGGGACCACCGGCGACCAGCGCTTCTTCTACGGCTGGGCCCAGGTCTGGCAGTCGAAGTATCGCGACGAGGCCCTGAAGCAGCAGGTGGCGACCGATCCGCACTCGCCGGCGCAGTTCCGCGTCATCGGCCCGCTGCGCAACGTCGACGCCTGGTACGACGCCTTCGACGTGGAGCCGGGCGCCAAATATTATCTGGCCCCGGAGGATCGCGTCCGCATCTGGTAAGGCGACGCTTCTTCGAGAATCGCGAAAGGCCGGGGGCGACCCCGGCCTTTCTTCTGTCCGGCGCAAGCGCGACGGTTCGGGACAAACGGCTGATTTCAGGCACGAAAAAGCCCGCTGCGGGGGATACGTCGCAGCGGGCTTTCCGAGGCTCTTGTGAGCCGACGTTTCCTCCCCGAAACGCCTTCAAGAACTGCGTGCTTGAGCACCGCTCGTCCTCGAGTGAGACCAATTGACGCCATCGCAGGGCCTTCGTCAACGAGGGTTTCGCCGCAAATCGAACTTTCGTCGACTTATCGCTGATAACTCATCCCTGGCGGCGTTATTTATCGAAGCTTATTCGATAATGCGACGAATGGCGGAAACCAGCTCGGCGCGGGGCAGCACCATCTGGCCCGGACGCTCGGCCTTCCAGGCTTCGTTGTCGGCGATCCCGGCGGCGGCGGCGCGGCCGGCGTCCAGATCCTTGATGGTCACCTGGCCCGCCGCGATCTCGTCTCCGCCCAGGATGACGGCGGCGGGAGCCCCGCGCCGGTCGGCGTATTTCATCTGGGCCTTCATGCCAGCCCGGCCCAGATAGAGCTCGGCGGCGATCCCGGCGGCGCGCAGTTCGGCCACGGCGGACAGATAATGCCCCATGTCGTCGTCGGAAAAGACGATGACCACCACAGGACCGCGCACCGCGTCGGCGTCGCCCCGCCCGGCCGCGCGCAGGGCCGAGGCCAGGCGCGACACGCCGAAGGAGAAGCCGGTGGCCGGCACGCTCTGGCCGGTGAAGCGGGCGACCAGGTCGTCGTAGCGGCCGCCGCCGCCGATCGAGCCGAAGCGGACCGGCCGGCCCTTGTCGTCGGCCGTCTCCAGCAGCAGTTCGGCTTCGAACACCGCGCCGGTGTAATACTCCAGCCCGCGCACGATGGTGGGATCGAAGGTCACCGCCGCCTGATCGACCGACATGGCGTTCAGGGCCCGGTCGATGGCGGCCAGTTCGTTCAGGGCCGCCTCCCCCGCCGCGCCCAGGTCGCCCGAGCGGGCGACGGCGTCCAGGGTCTCGGCGCGGGTCAGGCCCGGCGTATTGGCCGAGACGAGAAAGGCCTCGATGGCGGCGGTCACCTTGGCCGGCAGGTTCGCCCCCTTGGTGTAGTCGCCCGAGTCGTCCAGCCGGCCTTCGCCCAGCAGCTGAACCACGCCGTCCCAGCCCAGGCGGTCGAACTTGTCGATGGCGCGCAGCGCCGTCAGCCGCTGGCCCGCCTCGGTAACGCCGCCGGCGTCGAACAGGCCGTCGAACAGCTTGCGGTTGGACACGCGGATCTGGGCCTGACCCTCGGCCAGGCCGGCGGCCTGCAGGCCCTGACAGGCCATGGCGATGATCTCGGCGTCGGCCTCGGGCCGGTCCGACCCCACGGTGTCGGCGTCGCACTGCCAGAATTCGCGAAAGCGCCCGGGTCCCGGCTTCTCGTTCCTCCACACCGGTCCGTAGGCGTAGCGGCGGAACGGCTTGGGCAGGGTCTCCCACGACTGGGCCGCAAAGCGGGCCAGGGGCGCGGTGTGGTCGTAGCGCAGCGCCATCCAGTCGCCCGGCTCGTCGGACCCCGCATCGTCCTGAAGCGCGAAGACGCCCTCGTTGGGGCGGTCGGCGTCGGGCAGGAACTTGCCCAGGGCGTCGGCGTATTCGAAGGCCGGCGTCTCCAGCGGCTCGAAGCCCCAGCGCTCATAGACCTCGGACACCTGACGCACGATGCGCCGCTCGGCGGACAGGTCGCGCCCGCGCTTGTCGGCGAAACCGCGCGGATTGCGGGCGAGGGGGCGGAGGGGGCCTTCGGTGCTCATGGCGCGCGCTTAAGCCAAGGGAGGCGCGGTCGCAACCGAAGAGGAGGATGGTGCGGGCGGTCGGGGTCGAACCGACACTCCTTTCGGAACCGGATTTTGAGTCCGGCGCGTCTACCAATTTCACCACGCCCGCATTGGGCCGCCTCATGCCACACGGACGCGGGCGTCGTAAAGCGCCGACTAGGCCGCCACTTCCATGTGATCGTCAGGCCGACCGGCCAGGATGCGGCGGGCGCGGATGAACATCTCGACGCGTTGAAGGACGATCAGGGCCAGGGCGAAGATCAAAAAGGCCTCTGTGACGGCCAGGGCGTTCAGATGCCACTGGGCGGCGTGACTCTCGATCAGGGGGCGCAGGACGCCGCGGAAGGCGAACAGGGCGACCACCAGCACCAGGCCCAGCGGCGACGCCCGGGACCGCAGCGAACCGTCAGGCTCCCTTTCGATGGTGATGGTCTTGCCGCGCCACCAGCCGGCGACGCCGCCCAGCACCGCCCCGACCAGCAGCACGGCCCAGGCGTCCAGGCCGAAGGGCGCGGCCCCGACGGCGCGGGTCGAGCCCCACACGCCCAGCAGGATCAGCGGACCCACGATCGCCGGCATGACCCACAGCAGGTTCGGCCGCAGGACGCGTCGCCTGCGGTTGCGCAAAAGGATCAGCACCAGGACGACCGGAACGACGGCCAGCGGTATCCACTGTTGCGGCGACATGACGGGTTCCCCGGCCTCCCCCTTGAGGCCGGGACCAGACTAGACGTGTCAGGCGTCGCGCGAAAGCGGCTCCACGCTCTGTTCGATGGCGCCGAAGATCGAGTGGCGGCGGTCGTCCAGCATCTCGATCCGCACGGTGTCGCCGTGGGCCAGGAACGGCGTCTCGGGCTTGCCGCGCAGCAGGGTTTCCACCGTGCGGACCTCGGCGATGCAGGAATAGCCCAGCCCGCCCTCGGCGACCGGCCGACCGGGACCGCCGTCGGCGTCGCGGTTCGACACCGTGCCCGAGCCGATGATCGTGCCGGCGCTCAGGGCGCGCGTCTTGGCCAGATGCGCGATCAGCGTCCCGAAGTCGAAGGTCATGTCGACCCCGGCGTCCGCCTTGCCGAAATCCTGGCCGTTCAGCTGGACGGTCAGTTCGCCATGCAGCTTGCCGTCCTTCCAGCGTTCGCCCAGGGCGTCCGGCGTGACCAGGACAGGCGACAGGGCGCTGGCGGGCTTGGACTGGACGAAGCCGAAACCCTTGGCCAGTTCGGCCGGGATCAGGTTCCGGAGCGAGACGTCGTTGACCAGGCCGACCAGGCGGACGGCGGCCAGCGCCTCCTCCCGCGTCGCGCCCTGGGGCACGTCGCCCGTCACGACCACGACCTCCGCCTCCAGGTCGCAGCCCCAGGCCTCGTCGGCCAGGGGGATGGGCTGGCGCGGGGCCAGGAAGCCGTCCGAGCCGCCCTGGTACATCAACGGATCGGTCCAGAAGCTGTCGGGCATCTCGGCGCCGCGCGCCTTACGCACCAGTTCGACGTGGTTCACATAGGCCGAGCCGTCGGCCCACTGATAGGCGCGCGGCAGGGGGCTGGCGGCCTCATGCTCGCGGAAGCGCCCGCGCGGCACGGCCTCGTGCTCCAGGCTTTCGGCCAGGGCGCGCAACTGCGGCTCGCAACGATCCCAATCGTCCAGCGCCGCCTGCAAGGTGGGCGCGATCAGGAAGGCGTCGGTGAACCAGTGAAGGTCGCTGGAGACGACCACGAGGCGGCCGTCGCGGCCGTGCTTGAGCGAGGCGAGTTTCATGCCCCTGGCCTAGCCGGAAATTCAGTCGGGGGCCAGAAGCAGGGTCTTGGCCTCGGCGCCGGCGCGGGCGACGGGATCGCGCACCTCGACCTCGACCACCACGGCGCCGGCCGGGGCGACCGCCCACAGATAGCGACGCTCCACCTCGACCTCGCGGCCCGAGGGGGCGAAGCCGGTGAAGCTGTCGCCCCACGGCGTGACCTTGCGGATGTCGGCGAACGGCAGGGCGCAGGCGGCGTCCAGCTCCTCGCGGGCCATCACGTCCAGTTCGTCGGTCATGGCGTCAGCGCCGCGAGAACAGGGCGCGGGTCAGGCCCGAGAAGACCAGCCGACCGCCTTCGTCCAGAAGGTCGTGCGAGGCGATGACGATGCCCTTCTCGTCGCCCACGGGATCCTTTCCCATCACCGTCATCCGCCCGCGCAGCAGTTCGCCCGCCGGCGGATTGCGCATGTAGCGAAGGCCGTCCACGGCCAGCACCTTGGTCTGGGCCCAGCCGGCCGCCTTGTCGGCCGCCAGCCGGCTCCACAGCACATAGATCAGGGCGTCCGGCGCGCCATAGGCGACGTCCCAGCCGGGCTGGAACCGCTCGACGAAGACGTCCAGCGCGCCCTGGTCGACCGCGCAGGCCCCCAGCGGAACGACCTGCCCCACCTCCAGATCCTCGAAATGGACGAGCAGCGGGTCGCTCATGGGCGGTCGATCCTTCAGGCCGGTTCTTCGGAGACGCGAACCAGCAGCTTGCCGTCGTGATCGCCGGTGAACAAGCGGTTCAGCGAAGAGACGGCGCCTTCCAGCCCGTCGTCGACGTGGACCTTCCACTTGATCTTCCCTTCCGCCAGCCACGGCCCCATCTCGGCGACCATCTCCTTGGCGCGCGGGGCGTAGTCCAGCACCAGGAAGCCCTGGATGTTCAGGCGGTGGGTGATGATCCGGCCGAAGTTCGGCGACGGCGGCATGCGCGTGGCGTTGTAGGACGAGACCAGGCCGCAGACGGCCATGCGGCCGTGGACCTTCAGCCGATTGAAGACGGCGATCATGATGTCGCCGCCGACGTTCTCGAAATTCAGGTCGATCCCGTCCGGAGCCAGGCGATCGAGCGCTTCGCCCACGTCCTCGTTCTTGTAGTCGACCGCTGCGTCGAAGCCGAGTTCGTCGGTCAGCCAGGCGCACTTCTCAGGGCCGCCGGCGATGCCGATGACGCGGCAGCCGCGCTGCTTGGCCACCTGGCCGGCGATCGAGCCGACCGCGCCCGCCGCCGCCGAGATCACCAGGGTTTCGCCCGCCTTGGCCTTCAGCACGTCGGTGACGCCGAAATAGGCGGTCAGCCCGGTCATGCCCAGGACCGACATGTTGGCCGTCAGCGGCAGGCCCGGCGCGTGGTGGACCGGACGCAGGCCCGCCTCGGGCACGACCGCATAGTCGGCCCAGCCGCCCGAGATCGGCATGACGACGTCGCCGACCTTGAACTTCTCGGATCGGCTGTCCTCGACCACGCCCAAGGTCAGGCCCCGCATGACGTCGCCCAGACCCACCGGCGGCAGATAGCCTTCGGCGTCGTTCATCCAGGTGCGGTTGGTCGGGTCCAGCGACAGATAGACGGTGCGGACCAGAACCTCCGATTCCTTCAGGTCGGGGATGGCGCTCTCGACCAGTTCCAAGTCGCCGTCCTGGATCGCGCCCTTGGGCCGTTGACGCAACACCCACTGACGATTGGTTCGGGCCATGCCTGCTCTCCCATGAGTTTTTTTTCAGGACGCATACTAGCGCAGGCGCAGGCGTCGTCGAGACGCGACGCGCAAGAAAAGAAAAAGGCGGTCCGTGCGGACCGCCTTGGGAGTGGCATCATCGAGAATGAGGCGCGGAGGCGACAGATCGGTTTTGGGGCCGATCAAGTCGGGGGGCGTCGCCGCCTCCGCAGGCCGATAACGGCGCCCGGCGAAGCGGGTTCCGCCTGGCGGGACGTTTTTTGCGCCACCGGAACAGCCAAGCCTGACCGGCGTTCAATCTCGGACCCAAGGAATAGAGGCGGGAGGCCTGACATGACTCAACTCGACCCCAACCGAACCCCCGAAGCCCCGCGCCCCAACGAGGGCCAGGGCCATCCGGTGGACGCGCGCGACACCCGCCAGGGCAGGCCCGGCGTTCGGATCCTGTGGCTGCTGATCGTCTCGGCCGGCGCCGCCGCCGTTCTGCTGCTGGGTCTGTGGCTGGTGAGCCAGGGCGGCTTCTCTCAGACCAACGCCAACAATGGAGCCCAGGCGGTGGACGCCCAGGCCTTCCAGGGCGAAGGCGCCGCCGCGCCGACGCCGGACGCGCCCACCGGCCCGACCGGAGAGGCCCAACCGGTTCCCACCGGCGAGGCGCCCAACGTCAACGCGCCGACCGAACCGTCCAACTAAAGACGACCAAACAAAGAGAAAGGCCCCCGGAGCGTCCGCTCCGGGGGCCTTTTCCTTGGGATCGCGCCGTCGATCAGGCCGCCTGCTTCTGCCGCGACGGATGGAAGAACAGCGCCTGGCTGATCGCCGCCTTCACCGTTTCCGGCTGGAACGGCTTGGTGATCAGGAAGGTGGGCTCGGGCCGTTCGCCGGTCAGCAGGCGTTCGGGGAAGGCGGTGATGAAGATCACCGGCACGTCCATGCTCTTGAGGATGTCCTTGACCGCGTCGATGCCGGACGAGCCGTCGGCCAGCTGGATGTCGGCCAGGACCAGACCGGGCTTGTGGCGGGCCACGGCGTCGATGGCTTCGTCGTGGGTGGTGGCGGCGCCGGTGACCCGGTGCCCCAGTTCCTTCACCAGGCTCTGGATGTCGGCCGATATGATGGCCTCGTCCTCGATCACCAGCACGTCGGTGGCCAGTTCGGCGTCGATGTCGGATTGGGCCTCGCTGATCAGGCGCTCGACCTCGCGCGGGTCGGCCGACAGGATCTGAGCGGCCTCGGACGGGGTGAAGCCCTCCAGCGCGGTCAGCAGGAAGGCCTGACGAGAGCGCGGCGCAATGCGCAGCAGGCGGCGCGAGGCGTCGTCGCGGGCCTCGACCCCGCTGGCGTCCTCCAGCTGGGCGCCGGTCGACACCCAGATGGCGTGGAAGACATGATACAGGGCGACGCGCGGCGTCATGTCGGGCGACAGCTGTTGTTCGCCGGCGGCCAGCGCCTCCAGCGCGACGCGCACATAGTTGTCGCCGGTCGCCTGGTCCCCGGTCAGCGCGCGGGCGTAGCGGCGGACATAGGGCAGGTGCGGCGCAAGTCTGGCCAGAAGGCTCATATTCCGGAATTCCCCGACTAATGGCCCCTCCAACCCAAGGAGAGGCGCTACAGCGGAACGAAACGTGCCAGCGGCGTCACGGTTCCGCTGGAAAGGACAAGCTTGAGCATTAAATGGCGGTAAGGCAGGAACCGCCGACGTGGGGCGACGTTATCGACGCTGCATTTCTGCACTGCAGGTTGGGTGGGCGGTGTTCTGTCTATGACTAATTCTTCTGAATCCCCGCATCGTAAGGTCGATGAGAAGGCGGGGACGGCCGGTCTGGAAGAGGCCCGGCTTCGACAGCAGGCCATCGGGGTCAAGCTGCGGCATATGTTCGACGAAGTCGTCAACGAGCCGGTCCCCGACGAATTCCTCGACATTCTGAAGCGCGCGGACAACCGCTCGAACGAAGGTGGCGCATGAGCGCCTCTCGCCTGGGCGCGGCGCCCAAGCCGCCGTCGAGCGACGACAACGCCTTCAAGACCCAGCTTGTCGCCCTGATCCCGCATCTGCGCGCCTTCGCGCGCACCCTGACCGGCGACCCGACCGCGGCCGACGACCTGGCCCAGGACGCCATGATGAAGGCGTGGGACGCGCGCGCCAGCTATCAGATGGGCACCAACATGAAGGCCTGGACCTTCATGATCCTGCGCAACCAGTTCTATTCCGAAAAGCGCCGGTCGTGGCGCCAGTCGCAGCTGGATCAGGAAGCGGCCGAACGGACGCTGGTGGCGGTCGACGACCCCGAGGCGCCCGTCGCCCTGGACGAACTGCGCCAGGCGCTGAAGACCCTGCCGGAAGAACAGCGCGAAGCCTTGATCCTGGTCGGGGCCGGGGGCTTCGCCTACGAGGAGGCGGCCGAGATCTGCGGCTGCGCCGTCGGCACAGTGAAGAGCCGCGTCAGCCGCGCGCGCCGTGCGCTGCTGGCCACGCTGGAACGCGGCGGCTACGCCCGTGACGGCCAGGCCGCCGGCGACGCCATGCGCACCATTCTGGGGGAAGCGGATCGCCTGAGCGGCGCCCGGGACTGACGACAGGTGCCCGCCGAAAGCAGAACGACGGGGCGATCACCCGCCCGACGGTTCGGCTGGCGGCCGGATCGTCTTCAGGGCATCCGCTTCCGCATGGGCCTGGCGATGGCCGCGGCCCTGCTGCCGATCTTCATCCTGAGCCTGATCCAGACCCAGGCCGACTTCCGCCAGCAGGCCGAGGCGCGGCGCATCGACCTGCAGCTGGCGGCGGAACGGTCGTCGGTGTCGACCAAGGCCCGACTGGACAGCGCGCAGGTCCTGCTGCGCGCGCTGAGCCCCGCCGCGCTCGGCCCGTATTGCACCCCGCGCCTGTCGGCGTTGGTCGGCGATCTTGAAGGCTACGAAGGTCTCTATCGCGTCAGCGCGACGGGAGATGCGGTCTGCGCCTCCGGCCGCCCCGAAGGCTTCCGTTCCGGCGTCGCCCCTGCCGCGACCTCGCGGTGGTTCGCCCGGCTGCGCGCCGGCGAGGACCTGGTCGTCATGCGCGCCCCGGCCGATTCCGACTACCCGCCGGCGCTGATCGTGGCCATCCGGGCCGAGCGTCCGATGGGCCGGTTCGACGGCGCGATGGCGGCGGTCATTCCCCTGGCCACCCTGCAGCCCGACACCAGCGACCGCGCCCTGCCCGAGGGATCGGAGACGGCCCTGACCGACGGGGCCGGCCGCCTGCTGACCGCCAGCGATGCGAGCGCCTTTGAACTTTCCGGCGGCGGCGACGTGGCTGGCTGGGTCCAGCGGGCGCGGAACGACGGGGCGGCGGTGTTCGAGGCCCGGGACAGCCGGGGCCACCGCCGCGACTACGCCGGGGCCGCGCTGGCGGGCGGCGACCTCTATGTGCTGATTTCTGCGCCGTCGCCGGGCCTGCTGTCGTGGGCGCGCCTCAATCCGATCGGCGCCCTGCTGCTGCCGCTGGGCGCTTGGCTGACGGCCTTCGCGGCGGTGATGCTGCTGTCGGAGCGGCTGTTCATCCGCTGGCTGGATTATCTGGAGCGGGTCGCCGCCATCTACGCCAAGGGCCGCTTCTCGGTGCGTCCCGTCCAGGCCATGAACGCGCCGTCCGAAATCCGCGTCATGGCCCGCACCCTGGACGAGAT
>NZ_DLMO01000183.1:8071-14831 GCF_002479325.1 Brevundimonas sp. UBA7534 | reverse complement strand
GCCCTGCTGGAGAACGCCCCCGCCTGCAACGGCTGGACCTACTGGCGCTTCAAGACCGACCAGGGCTTCAAGTCCATCGACGCGCTGCGCGCCGAAGTGCGCGCCGCGCTTTGAAATCCGGCGACGGACTGTCGCACCAGGAACAACAAAGGGTTAGCCCGCACGGCGAGCGATTGCGTGCGTTTCCGTACACGCAGCTTTGCCATAAGCCACCGAAACCCCTGCAAAATTTCGTATTGACCCCACGGAACTTCGCAGGTGCGAAATCATTGTGATCCAAGGCCTCGAAGCAGGACGGGGCCGGAGCACACATCATGAAGATCGCCCAGGTCACCCCCTTGTACGAAGCCGTGCCGCCGCGGCTTTACGGCGGAACCGAACGTGTGGTGGCCCACCTCACGGACGCCCTGGTCGACCTGGGCCACGACGTCACCCTGTTCGCCAGCGCCGACGCCCATACCAAGGCGCGGCTGGTGCCGGTGCGAGACCAGGCGATCCGCCTGGATCCGGCCCCGCTGAAGTCGGACCTGGCGGCCCATATCACCATGCTGACCGAGGTGCTGGACCGCGCGGACGACTTCGACGTCATCCACTTCCACACCGACATGATCCACTTCCCGCTGTTCCGTCAGTACGCCGACAAGACGATCACCACCCTGCATGGCCGGCTGGACATGAAGGATCTGCCTGGCGTCTACCAGCGCTGGGACCAATACGGTCTGGTCTCGATCTCGGACGATCAGCGCAAGCCGCTGTCCTTCGCCAACTGGAAGGCCACGGTTCACCACGGGATGCCGGGCGACCTCTATCGCTTCGCGCCCAAGTCCGAGGGTTACCTGGCGTTCCTGGGACGCATTTCCCCGGAAAAGCGCCCCGACCGCGCCATCGAGATCGCCACCAAGCTGGGCAAGCCCCTGAAGATAGCGGCCAAGGTCGACGCGGCCGACAAGCGATATTGGGAAGAGGTGATCCAGCCGCTGGTCGTCGGCAATCCCTTGGTCGAGTTCGTCGGCGAGATCGGCGACCACCAGAAGTCGGCCTTCCTGGGGGGAGCCGACGCCCTGCTGTTTCCCATCGACTGGCCCGAGCCGTTCGGTCTGGTGATGATCGAGGCCATGGCCTGCGGCACGCCGGTGATCGCCTTCCGCTGCGGCTCCACGCCCGAGGTGATCGAGGATGGGGCCACCGGCTTCCTGGTCGATACGATGGAGCAGGCTGTCGCCGCTGCGGGCCGCGCCCATCTGCTGGATCGCGAAGCCATCCGGGCGCGCTTCGACCTGCGGTTCTCGGCGACCGCCATGGCGCGGCGCTATCTGGACGTCTACGGCGATCTGCTGGCCAAGCGCCCGTTCGCCGAGACTTCCTTGCCAGAGGTCGTCACGCCGCTTCGTCCGATGGACGAGGAGCGCAGCTTCGCGGCCCTGGCCTGATCGACCGTCGCCAGTGAAAATTCAGGCGGCGGAGGTGAACCCTCCGCCGCCTTCTTCATTTGCATGGCAAGCGGCCATTCAGCGCCGCATTCGGGTGGAATGCTCGTATCGGCCTTTCAACAAGGGGAAGACCGCGTGGACGACGCCTATTCGACCCAACTGACCGCCGGCGAATCCGTCGAAGCTTCCGGCCTGGAACAGCTGATGGCGCTGAAGGAAGGCGACGCCTTCCTTGTCGCCGACGGCTGGGGCGACATGAGGGGCGGTGCCGACGGGCTGTTCGCCGGCGACACCCGCGTCCTGTCGCGATGGGTGATGAATGTGGGGCAACTTCGGCCCTCGCGCCTGTCATCGGGCGTCAGCCAGGACAACGTCTTCTTCTCCTGCCACACCACCAACCGTCCGCTGCCCCCGATGGGCGGTCGGTCGGCGCCCGCCGGGGTGCTGCACATCGAGCGGCGGCGCTTCCTCTGGGGCCGGCGGATGTTCGAGCGCGTCCAGATGACCAACCACGGGGTCGAGGACGTGCTGCTGCCGTTGTCGTTCGAGTTCGGGGCCGACTTCGCCGACATCTTCCAAGTGCGCGGCACTCCCCGCCCCCGCCGCGGAACCATCCATCCGCCGGAGATGGACGGAAGGCGCGTCACCTTCCGCTACACCGGTCTTGATGCGGTCGAGCGCCGCAGTTGCCTGGCCTTCTCCGAGCCGCCCGCGCGCCTGAGCGCGACGCGCGCCGAGTTCATGTTCAGCCTGCCCAAGGGCCGCCAGGTGGAGTTGTTCGTCGAATGCGGCGTCGACAGCTGCGAGGCGCCCGACCCCACCCGGTGGCGGCTGAACGCCATCCAGGCGCGCCTGGCCATGCGGGCCAAGCGTCGCCGCGGAGCGACGGTGCGCGGCCCGCGCAGCCCGCGCTTCAACGACTGGCTGGACCAGTCGCGCGCCGACATGGCGCTGTTGACCACCGATCTGCCGACCGGCCCCTACCCCTACGCCGGAACGCCGTGGTTCTCGACCCCGTTCGGGCGCGACGGCATCATCGCCGCCTGGCAGATGCTGTGGCTGGACCCGTCGCTGGCCAAGGGCGTGCTGACCTACCTGGCGTCGCGCCAGGCTACCGAGACCAGCGCCTTCCAGGACAGCCAACCCGGCAAGATCATGCACGAGACGCGCGGCGGCGAAATGAGCGCCCTGCACGAAGTGCCCTTCGGCCTCTACTACGGCGGCGTCGACACGACCTGCCTGTTCATCGCCCTGGCCGGCGCCTACGCCAGCCGCACCGGCGATCTGGACCTGATCCGCAAGCTGTGGCCCAACCTGATCGCGGCGGCCGACTGGATGCGCGACTATGGCGACAGCAACGGCGACGGCCTGATCGACTATCAGCGCGGCGCCGACACCGGCCTGTCGAACCAGGGCTGGAAGGATTCCGAGGATTCCATCTTCCACGCCGATGGCCGGTTCCCCAAGGGGCCGATCGCCCTGCTGGAGGTGCAAGGCTACGCCTTCGCCGCCTGGCGCGCCCTGGCCGACCTGGGCGAGCGACTGCATGACGACCGCGCGCCCGAATGGCGGATGAGGGCCGAACAGGTCCGCGCTCTGGTGGAAGAGAAATACTGGATGGAGGACCAGGGCTTCTACGCCGTGGCCCTGGATGGAGACGGGGAGCCCTGCCGCGCCATCGCCTCCAACGCCGGCCACCTGCTGTTCACCGGCCTGCCGTCGGCCGAGCGCGCGCGCAAGGTGACGAAGCGGCTGCTGTCGGCCGAGTTCCGCACCGGCTGGGGCGTTCGGACCCTGGAACTGGGCCAGGCGCGCTACAATCCGATGAGCTATCATAACGGGTCGGTCTGGCCCCACGACACCGCCATGGCCGCCGCCGGCATGGCCAACTACGGCGAGCGCGGCGCCGTGGCCGAAATCCTGAGCGAAATCTTCGACGCCGCCACCCATTTCCACCTGCGCCTGCCGGAACTGTTCTGCGGCTTTGCGCGGACGCCGGGCGAGCCGCCCATCGCCTATCCCGTCGCCTGCCTGCCCCAGGCTTGGGCGGCCGGGTCGGTGTTCCTGATGCTGCAGGCGGCGCTGGGCCTGTCGATCGACGCCTGGACCGGAACCGTCGACATGGCGGATCCGACCCTGCCCGACGGGCTCGAGCGGCTGCTGATCCGCAACCTGACGGTGGGCGAGGCCAGCCTGGACCTGGCTATCCAGCGCGTCGACGGACGCTCGGTCGTCATCCCGCGCAACAAGCAAGGCCGGGTTTCCGTGCGAACCCTGCGTTAGAAAAGGTCCGGCGCCAGGCCTCGGTCCAGCGCCTTGGCGAAGACGGTAGGTAGGGCGGCGCGGGCGGCGTCCGGGTCGCTCCATTGATAGGCGTCGCCGCCGCCGGCCCGGATCGAGCGGACGTGCAGGGTCAGGCCGAAGTGGGTGAAGACGTGCTCGACCGCGCCGGCGTCGCGCCAATCCCCCGGGAACGGCGGCGTGCGGGGCTCGACAACGGTCGCCCAGTCGCTGGTGGGCAGACCCAGCATTCCGCCCAGCAGGCCCTTGTCCGGCCGCCGCTCCAGCGCCACCCGCCCCTTGTCGTCCAGGATCACATAGGCCACCCCGTGACGACGCGGCTTGTCGGCCTTCTTTGCCCGGACGGGAAATCGCTCAGGCGCGCCCGCGGCGAAGCCCGCGCAGTCGGCGCTGATCGGGCACTGGCCGCACAAAGGCGAGCGGGGTCGGCACACGGTCGCGCCCAGGTCCATCAGCGCCTGGGCCCAGTCGCCGGGCCGATGATCACTGACGAAGCGCGCCGCCAGCCGCTTCAGTTCGGGCCGCGCGGCCGGAAGCGGCGTCTCCAGCGCGAACAGGCGGGCCATGACCCGCTCGACATTGCCGTCGACCACATTGGCCGGGCGGTCAAAGGCGATGGCCGTCACGGCGGCGGCGGTGTAGGCGCCGACCCCCGGCAGGGCCAGCAAAGCCGCCTCTGTCTCGGGAAAGACGCCGCCGTGATCGCGCGCCACCGCCCGGGCGCAGGCCAGCAGGTTGCGGGCGCGGGCGTAGTAGCCCAGCCCCGCCCAGGCGGCCATGACCTCGGCGTCCTCGGCGGCCGCCAGGTCGGACACCGTCGGCCAGCGCGCGGTGAAGTTCAGGAAATAGGGCGTGGCGTGGACCGTGGTGGTCTGCTGCAGCATCACCTCCGACAGCCAGACGCGATACGGCTCGGTCCGGCCGGCCGCACCCGGCGGCGCGCGCCAGGCCAGCGCGCGCGCATGGGCGTCGTACCAGGCCAGCAGCCGGGAACGGATCGGGGCGATGTCGGGAGAGACTGGCGGCATGGGTCGGGCTATATAGGCCCATGCGCCGCATCCTGCCCACAGAAGCCGAGGCCCGCGAAATCCTGTCGCGACGGCGCACCCGGCCGGCGCCCCGCCCGGCGCCCCGTGCGGGCAAGGCGCTGACGCCGCTGATCAAGAAGCTGGACGCGCAGTTCGGACGCGGCGCCGGCGCGCTGGAGCCGCGCTGGCGCGAGATCGTCGGCGACCGGCTGGCCCGCGTCACCCGCCCCCAGAAGCTGACCAAGGGGCGGGGCGGCCAGCCCGGCGTGCTGGAGCTCCGCGTCGCGGGCGCCGCGGCCCTTCTGGTCCAGCACCAGTCGGAAGAGATCCTGGCCCGCGTCAACCTGTTCCTGGGCGATGGCGCGGTGGGAAAACTTCGGATCGCCCAAGGCCCGGTCAAACCGCTGGCCGAGCCGGCCCAACGGCCGAAATCCAGCCGCACGCCCGTTCCCTTGCCCGCCGCCGCCGAGGCCGAACTGGCCGCCTCGATCGCCCAGGCCCCCGATGCGCTGAAGGCCGCCTTGGCGCGGCTGGGCCGCGCGGCGATGTCGCGGACGAACGGCGACGATTGACAAACCTTCGCCGCACCTGTTCTCGAAAAGTCTCGGCTTGCACGGTTCCGGGGGAATCGCGCGATCATCCGTCATAGCGCTGACCAAGGACGTCCCATGGCCCCGACCGAATCCCGTTTCGCCCGCATGAGCCGCCGCGCCGCCATCACCGGCGCCGCCCTGGCGGCGATGGCTCTCTCCGCCTGCAACGGGGGCGCCAAGGGCGCGGCCGAGGGCGACATGGCCATGGGCGCCCCGGAAGGCGCCAAGGTCACGGTGGTCGAATACGCCTCCGTCACCTGCCCGCACTGCGCCCTTTGGCAAACAAACACCTGGCCGGGCTTCAAGGCCAAGTACGTCGACACCAACAAGGTCCGCTACATCTTCCGCGAGCTGCCCACGCCGCCGGTCGACGCCGCGACCGCCGGCTTCCTGGTCGCGCGCTGCGCCGGCGACGACAAGTATTTCGACGTGGTGCACCAACTGATGGCGACGCAACAGGAGATGATCACCACCTCGCCGCGCGACTGGCTGCTGCGCACCGCCCAGGCCGCGGGGCTGTCGGAAGAACAGTTCAACCAGTGCATCACCGACAAGGACGCCATCGCCGCCATGGATCAGCGCATCCAGGCCGCCCGCGCCCAGGGCGTGACCGGCACCCCGGCCTTCTACGTCAACGGCACTCAGGTCATCACTCCCGGCGGCGAGGGCGCCAGCCTGGCCGACCTGTCGACCGCCATCGACGCCGAACTGAACAAGTGAAGACCGGCATGATCCGATCCGCGCTGCTGGGGCTGGCCCTGCTGGCCGCCGCGCCCGCCGCCGCTCTGGCGGCCGAGCCGGCGGCGGTCACCCCCGCCGACCGGACCCTGGGTTCGGCGGACGCGCCGGTTACGGTGATCGAATATTCGTCCCTGACCTGCCCGCACTGCGCGGCCTGGACCAACACGGTCCTGCCCGAGTTCAAGACGCGGTTCGTCGACACGGGCCAGGTCCGCTTCGTCTATCGCGACCTGCCGACCGCGCCGGCGCCCGTGGCGACCCTGGCGGCCAAGGTCACGCGCTGCGTCGCGCCGGACAAGGCCTTCGCCGCCATCGAACTGATGATGGCCCAGCAGGAGGCGGCGCACCTGATGCGCTATCCGGCCGGCTGGTTCCTGAACGCCATCGACGTCGGCGGCCGCACGGCCGAAGAGGTCGGCGCCTGCGTCGAGGATCCGGCCACCCAGGCGGCGCTGGACGCACAGATCGCCGACGCCCAGGCCGCCGGCGTCACCGGCACGCCCAGCTTCTTCGTCAACGGCAAGCGGGTGGAGAACACTTCGCTGGACGGCCTGGCCGCGGCGATCGAGCCGCTGCTGCCCTGACCGCCTGAGCCGATGCAGTTTCAGCGCCTGCGGCTCGTCGGCTTCAAGTCCTTTGTCGACCCGGCCGAGGTGCAGATCGAGGC
>NZ_DLMO01000183.1:0-7918 GCF_002479325.1 Brevundimonas sp. UBA7534 | reverse complement strand
GCCAACTCGGCCAAGGCCATGCGCGGCCAAGGGATGGACGACGTCATCTTCGCCGGGGCCGCCGGTCGTCCGCCGCGCAGCCACGCCGAGGTCCAGCTGACCATCGACAACGGCCAGCGCCGCGCGCCCCAGCCCTTTACCGACAGCCCCGTGCTGGAGGTGTCGCGCCGCATCGACCGGGGCCAGGGCTCGACCTACCGCATCAACGGCAAGGAGGTCCGCGCCCGCGACGTGCAACTGCTGTTCGCCGACGCCTCGACCGGGGCCAACTCCCCCGCCCTGGTCCGTCAGGGGCAGATCTCTGAACTGATCGCCGCCAAGCCGCAGAACCGTCGCCGCATCCTTGAAGAGGCCGGCGGCGTCGCAGGCCTGCACACCCGCCGGCACGAGGCCGAACTGCGCCTCAAAGCGGCTGAGACAAACCTGGACCGGCTGGACGACATCGGCCGCGAACTGGAGACGGCGCTGAACCGCCTGAAGCGAGAGGCGCGCCAGGCCGAGAAATACAAGAAGATCAGCGCCGAAATCCGCGCCCTGCAGGCCGCGCTTCTTTACGTCCGCTGGAACGACGCCAGGGTCGCCGCCGAAGCCGCAGCCCTGGAACTGCGCCAGGCCGACCAGTCGGTGGCGGGGACCACGACCGCCGCCGCCACCGCCCAGACCGCCGCCCTGGCCGCCCAGGAGGCGTTGAAGCCCGCGCGGGAGGAGGACGCCGTCGCCTCGGCCCTGCTGCACCGCGCCAGCCTTGAGCGCGACCGGCTGGACATGGCCGAACAGGCCGCCCGCACCGAGGTGGAACGCCTGAAGGCCGAAACCGCCCGCCTCGCCGCCGATGCCCAGCGTGAGGAGGACATGGCCGCGGACGCCCGCCGGGAACTGGACCGGCTGGACCACGAACTGGATAAGCTCAAGGCCGAGATCGCCGCCGCCCCGGAGCGCGGCCCCGAATTGGACAAGGCGCTGGCCGCCGCCGAGGACGCCCGAAAGCTCGCCGACGCCGAGGTCGAACGACTTGCCGGAACCCTGGCCGCCGTCGAGGCGCGCGCCAACGCCGAGACCGCGCGCAAGCGCGACGCCGAGGCCCGGCTGTCGCGCGTCACCGGCCAGTTCGAGCAAGCCCAGCGAGAGCGCGAGGCGCTTGGTCCGCTGAAGACGCCCGACCTGGAGACCGCCCGCTTGGCGCTAGAGGCGGCCCAGACCGACCTCGCCGCCGCGCGCGACGCCGTGGAGGCCGCCGAGGCCCGGCGCGGTGATCTGGCCCGCGCCGAACAAGAGGCCCGGACGACGGCGCGTGAGGCGGAAGACCGCCTAGGCCGACTGCAAACCGAAGCGCGGGGCCTCGCCCAATTGCTGGTCACCGGCAAGCGCGACCACCCGCCCGCCCTGGACCGGGTGCGCGCCGACAAGGGCTATGAAGCCGCCCTGGCCGCCGCCTTGGGCGACGACCTGGATGCGGCGCTGGACGCCAAGGCGGCCGCCTATTGGGGCGGGGCGGAACCGCATCCGCCGACCTGGCCCGACGGGGTCGAGCCGCTGTCCGCCCACGTTCAGGCGCCGGAGGAACTGGCCGCCCGCCTGGCTCTGTGCGGCGTGGCGCTGAAGGCCGACGCCGCCCGGTTGGCTCTGGTTCTGCCCCCAGGCGCCCGCCTGGTGACGGTCGAGGGCGACCTGTATCGCTGGGACGGCTTCGTCAGCCGCGCCGAGGCGCCCCGCCCCGCCGCCGTCCGCCTGGCCCAACGCACCCGCCTGGCCGAGCTGGAGACGGAGATCGACCGGGGCAAGCCCGCGCTGGAGGCCGCGCAAGCCGCGCAGAAGGCCGCCACCGAGGCCTTCCGCGCCGCCGAGGAGGCTGTGAAGACCGCCCGCCTCAAGCCCTTCGTCGCCGACAAGGCCGTCGCCGCCGCGCGCGACCGGGTCGAGAGCCTTGCCCACGAACAGGCTCGACGCGAGGCTCGGGCCCAAGCCTTGGACGACACCGTGGCTCGACTGGGGGCCGAGGTCGCCGAGGCTCGGGCCGCCTTCGACGCCGCCCAGTCGGTCGAGGCGCCGTCCGAGACCCTGGCCGGGCTGCGCGAGGAGCTGGCTGTCGCCCGCGCCGTCGCCGAGACGGCCCGCGTCGCCGCCCAGACCGCCCGCTCGGACCGCGACGCCGAGGCGCGCGACCGCCAGGGCCGCGAACAGAGGCTGGGCGCCCTGACCCGCGCGCGCGACGGCTGGATCGGGCGGTCGAAGGACAGCGCCGCCCGCGTGACCGCCCTGGCCAAGGACGCCGACAAGACAGCCGCCCTTTTGACCCAGGCCGAGATCGCGCCCCGAGGCTTCGCCGAACAGCGCGGCAGGCTGCTGGACATGCTGAGCGACGCCGAGCGGCGCAAGCAGGCCTCTTCCGACGCCATGGCGACGGCCGAGACCGAGGCGACCGAGGCCGACCGCGCCGCCCGCGCCGCCGAGGCCGCGGCCGCCCAGGCGCGCGAGGCGCGCGCCGGGCTGGCCGCCCGGTCCGAGGCCGCCGCCGACCGGCTTAAGGAGGCGGAGGCCACCGTGCGCGACACCGCCCAGATGTCGCCCGAGGAGCTGGGGCGCAAGCTCAGCGACGACGCCGTCGCTCGCCCGCCCGACGCCGCCGGGGCCGAGAGCCTGCTGTTCGGCCTGGAGCGCGAGCGCGAAGCCCTGGGCGCCGTCAACCTGCGCGCCGAGGACGAGGCGGTCGAATACGGAGAGCGCCTCAGCGCCATGAAGACCGAGCGCATCGACCTGACCCAGGCGATCGCCAAGCTGCGCGACGGCATCGACGAACTGAACGCCGAGGGGCGCGAGCGGCTGATCGCCGCCTTCGACGTCATCAACACCAACTTCAAGACCCTGTTCGAGGCCCTGTTCGGCGGCGGTCAGGCCGAGCTGAAGCTGGTCGAGAGCGACGATCCGCTGGAGGCGGGGCTGGAAATCTACGCCTGTCCGCCCGGCAAGCGGCTGTCGGTCATGAGCCTGATGAGCGGCGGCGAGCAGGCCCTGACGGCGGCGGCGCTGATCTTCGGCGTCTTCCTGGCCAACCCGGCGCCGGTCTGCGTGCTGGACGAGGTGGACGCGCCGCTGGACGACGCCAACGTCGACCGCTTCTGCCGGATGCTGGACGAGATGAGAAACCGCACCGACACCCGCTTCATCGTCATCACCCACAACCCCGTGACCATGAGCCGGATGGACCGGCTGTACGGCGTCACCATGCCCGAGCGCGGCATGAGCCAGCTGGTGTCAGTGGACCTGCACCAGGCCGAGACGCTGGTTGCATGATCGCCCTGCTGCTGGCGCTGGCGGGTCCCCAACTGGTCGAGACCGGCGTGGGGCGGTTCGCGCAGTTCGCGGATGTGGGCTCCATCGAACGGGAGGGCGACGTGGCCCGGATGCGGAGCCTGCAGGTGGCAGAGCAAGGCTTTCATGTCGGCGATGTGCTGTACGTCGGCGGCTGGTCGTGGTGGGCCTTCGACTGCCGGGCGAGGACGGCGGACCGGCTGGACTTCGCTTCCCTTCGGGAGGACGGGGTCGAGGGGCCGGCGACGCCTGATCCTGCTCCGGCGTATGACGCCGCGCCTGGCGGGGACGCGGCCGAACTGCTGGCCGTTGCGTGCGGCGAGAGGCGTCCAGAGCGCGCCCTCACGCTGGACCAGGCGATCGAGCGGGGGCAGTCGGCGCTGGCGGACTGACTCTTGCGTCTCCCTCCCCCTGCGGCCATTCGATCCGGTCGCGGGGCAGGGCTTCGGGGCATTGGTCGCGCATGAAGGCCATCAGCTTCTCGCGGATTTCGCAGCGCAGGTCGAAGGCGATCGCGGCGTTGCGGGCGCTGGCCAGGACGCGGACCTGGAGCACGCGTTCGGTGATGTCGGTCACCTGCATGACCTGAACGTCGCCGTCCCACAGCTTCGAGCCCTTGACGATGTCCTCGAAGGCGGCGCGCAGCCGGTCGATCGGCGCTTCGTAGTCGACGTAGAAGAAGGCCGAACCGATCAGCCGGGCGTTCTCGCGCGTCCAGTTTTGGAACGGCGTGGTGATGAAGTAGCTGAGGGGCAGGACCAGGCGCCGCCAGTCCCAGATCTTGACCACCACATAGGTCGAGGTGATCTCCTCCACATTGCCCCACTCGCCTTCCACGATCACGGCGTCGTCGATGCGGATGGGCTGGGTCAGGGCGATCTGGATGCCGGCGACCATGTTGGTCAGGATCGGCTGCAGCGCCAGACCGGCGATGATGCCGACCACGCCGGCCGAGGCCAGCAGGCTGACGCCCCACTGGCGGAAGCCCGAGATGGTCATCAGCGCCAGGCCGACGGTGACGATGAACAAAATCACCTTGGCCACCCGCTGCAGGATGCGGGTCTGGGTCAGATGCTTGCGGGCGACGAGATTGTCTTCGGTGGCGATGTTGAACCGCTTCAGGTGCATCACCGTCCACATGTCCAGCGCGCCCGACGCCAGCCAGCCCAGGGTCAGGATGAACAGGAAGACCAGGATGTCGCGAATATCGGCGGACGGGCCGGGGTCCATCGGAGACACGGTGACGCCGATGCCGACGCCGATGATGATGATCAGGACGCGCAGCTTCAGCCGCGCGCGTTCGACCAGGCCGCGCCAGAAGACATCCCGGTTCTTCACCACCCGCCGCAGGATGGCGAAGGCGATCTTGTGCGTCAGCCAGCCGCCGCCCACGAAGACCAGCAGCACCAGGGCGATCACCGCCCATTCCGGCAGCCAGTCGAAGCGGCGCCACAGCGCGATGATCTCGCGGGTGAGATTGGTGATTTCGGGAGGCATCGCTTCCTAACGCTCCAGAGCCGTTCGGGTTGATTGTCTCTTCCCCGTCGCGAGGCGATGGGGAGGCGGCGCGGCGCGCAGCGCCGTGACGGAGGGGTTCTTGGCGCGACGCCGGCGATCAGTGCGATTTGAAAAGCCCCTCCACCACTTCGTGGTCCCCCTCCCCACTGCGTGGGGAGGAGACGTCACGCCGCCGTCGCCTCCACCAGATCGGCCAGGCGCTGGGCGGCGTCGGGGATGGCCACGGAGCGGGCGGCGGCGGACATGGCCGAAAGGCGCGCCGGGTCGGACAGGACGCCTTCCAGAGCGGCGGCCAGGCGATCGACGGTCAGGTCGTCCTCCAGGATCACCTGGGCGGCGCCGGCGTCGACCAGGGCCTTGGCGTTCAGCCGCTGGTGATCGTCGGTGGCGATCTTGAGGGGGATCAGGATCGACGGCAGGGCGGCGACGGCCAGTTCGGCGCAGGTCGAGGCGCCGGAGCGGCCCACCACGAGGTGCGCGCGACCCAGCCGGTCGGCCATGTCGCGGAAGAAGGGGGCGACCTCGGCCTCGATCCCGGCCTCCAGATAAATCTGGCGGGCGGCTTCCAGCGTTTCCGGGCGCGACTGCTGCTGCACCTTCAGACGGCGGCGGATCCCCTGGGGCAGGGCGGCCAGGGCGCGCGGCGTGGTCTCGGACAGGATGCGGGCGCCCTGGCTGCCGCCGGTGACGAGGACGTGGATAGGGCCGTCTTCAGCGGGGGCGGCGTAGGGCCGGTCGAACAGGGCGCGGATGTCGGCGCGCACGGGCGAGCCGACGACATGGGCGCGGCCCTGAACCGCCGCCGGAGCGCGTTCCAGCGTCGGAAAGGACGAAGCCACCGCCTTCACATGGGGCGCCAGGGTGCGGTTGGTGCGGCCCAGCACGGCGTTCTGCTCATGGATCACGGTCGGCCGGCCCGAGACGACGGCCGCCACCAGCGCCGGGGCGGAAGGGTAGCCGCCGAAGCCCACCACCACGTCGGCGCCCAGCCGGTCGAAGGCCGACCGGGCCTGCATCACCCCTCGGAAGATGGCGACGCCCGCCTTGACCAGGCCCAGCGGGCCGGAGCCGGTCGCGGCGTCCAGGGCCAGCCGCTCCTCGGCCGGAAAGGCGTGGGCGTACTGTTCCCCGCGATGGTCGGTGGCCAGCACCACGCGCCAGCCGCGGGCGGCCATCTCTCGCGCCAGGGCCTCGGCCGGGAACATATGGCCGCCGGTGCCGCCGGCGGCGACGACGCAGAGCTTGGTCATGAAGGGCTCCGAAAAAACACCGTCTGAATAGTCTGAATCGTCTGAAATCCGGACGAGGGAGAGGCAAAAAGAGAGTCTGAATCGTCTGAATAGTCTGAAATCGGTCCGCCCCTCCTCATCGTCATCCTCGGACCCGACCCGAGGATGACGGTGTGTGGCGCGAGATGATCGCACGGTTTTGGGGAGCGGTAGGAAGATCGTCGCGGTTCACCGCCAGCGTGCTGATTTCCCTCATGTTCCGGCGCGAAAAAAGGATCGTATCCCTCGCTTTCGTCATTCCGGGCGCAGCGAAGCGCAGACCCGGAACCCAGCGGCGCCGAAGGCGAAATCCATCCGCCGCACGACGTCCGAAGGCCTTGTCCGCGACAGGGTCGCGCTCGCGCGCGCCGCTGGGTCCCCCGGTCGCTTCGCGCCGGAGAATGACGAAGACGGGGCTTGGGTCAGAGCAGCCGCCGCCGGGGACCCGGCAGGCTGGCGCCCGGCTCATAGGCGCCGGGGCGGCGGCGGGTCAGGGCCAGGGCGAAGCCCATCGTCAGGCCCATCGCCAGCATGGACGAGCCGCCATAGCTGATGAAGGGCAGGGTCATCCCCTTGGTCGGGATCAGGTTCAGGTTCACCGCCACATTGATGCAGGCCTGAAGCCCGATCAGCATGAACAGGCCGGCCGCCGCCGTCTGTTCGAACGAGTCGTTCAGCTTCATCGCCCGGCGCATGCCCCGGATGACGATAAAGGCGTACAGGCCGATCATCAGCAGGCTGAGGACCAGGCCGAACTCCTCGGCGCCGACGGAATAGATGAAGTCGGTGTGCAGGTCGGGCACGTGGCGCTTCATCACCCCCTCGCCCACCCCCCGGCCCAAGAGACCGCCCGCGCGGATGGCCTCGGACGCGGCGTCGATCTGGTGGGTGTCGGTGCTGTCGGGCGAGAAGAAGCGGCTGAGCCGGTCGCGCATATGGCCGAAGACGAAGTACAGCGACACCAGCCCGGCCATGCCCAGACTGGCCAGGACCGCCATCCATTTGAACGGCACCCCGGCCATGAAGAAGACGGCCATGAAGGTGGTGGTGATCAGCAGGGTCTGGCCGATATCGGGCTGGATCAGCAGCAGGCAGACCGTCAGGGCGTAGAATCCGAAGGCGATGGTGACGCCGGGCACGCCCTGGCCCTTCTGCGCCTCGGCGAACATCCAGGCGGCGAAGACGATCAGGCCGGGCTTGGCGAACTCGGACGGCTGAAGACTGAACGGCCCCAGGTTCACCCAGCGGGCGGCGCCCTTCACCGTGTCGCCGATGAACGGCAGGGCCATCATCACGACGATGGCGCCCAGCAGCGCCAGCAGGGCGATGCGCCGGACGCCGCGCGGCGACATCAGCGAGGTCGTCAGCATCGTCACCAGGCCCGCGCCGGCGAAGACCAACATCCGCCAGGAATAATGGAAGGGGTCGGTGATCGACTCGTCGGCGAGGATAGCCGCCGGGCTGGAGGCGAAGCTGAGCGCCACCCCCAGGGCCATCAGCGCCAGGGCCGCGCTCAGCAGGCCCCGGTCCACGGTCCAGAACCAGCGGGCGACCAGGCTCTGGTCGTTGCGGGAGAAGGCGGGGGTGTAGGCGGCGCTCATGACGCGGTCTCCGGCGTGGCGCCGAGGGTGAGGGCGGCGGCGCGGAAGGCCTCTCCGCGCGCCTCGAAGTCGGGATACTGGTCGAAGCTGGCGCAGGCGGGCGACAGCAGCACGATCTGCTCGCCGCCCGCGTCGGCCGCGTCGCGCGCGGCTGCGGCGACGGCGGCGTCGATGGTGCGGGCGATGACGTGCGGCGTGTCGCCCAGCGCGGCGGCGAAGGCG
>NZ_DLMO01000028.1 GCF_002479325.1 Brevundimonas sp. UBA7534 | reverse complement strand
CTGGGCGGCATGGACAAGTTCAAGGAAGACTTCAACGCCGCCGGCGCCGCGCAATTCGGCTCTGGCTGGGCCTGGCTGATCGTTCAGGACGGAAAGCTGAAGATCACCTCCACGCCGAACCAGGACAACCCGCTGATGGACGTCGCCGACGAGAAGGGCGCCGTGGTCCTGGGCGCCGACGTTTGGGAGCACGCCTATTACCTGAAGTACCAGAACCGCCGCGCCGATTATCTGAAGTCGTTCTGGTCGGTGGTGAACTGGAACAAGGTCAACGAACTGTACGCCGCCGCCAAGTAAGGTTGGTCGGTCGACCGTTAGCAGAAGCGCCCGCCGGATCCGTTCGGCGGGCGTTTTCGCATCAATGGCCCAGATCAGGGAGGCGCCGCGTCCGCTCACCCATCCGCTGGGCATGATGGCTGCGCACGCTGCGGCGCTGGCGCAGCATGTCGTGAATGCCGTCGGCCAATTCGAGCAGCTGGGTGTCGCTGAGCGGCTCCACCAGGTCGACGAGGCGGCGTTTCAGGGCCTCGAATGTCGGGCCGGACAGCCCGGTCTGGAAGCTCTTGCTCTCCGGTCCCATGCCTTCATCCTTTCTCCCGTCGCAATGGGCGGTTGCGGGAGGCGAAACCCATATCGGCAGACTGTCGTTCCAGCCCATCGTGCTTAACGCCCGTGGCGCTTGACTCCGCGGCCGGCCCTGGCCATAAGCGCCGCCTTCCACGCCTCCGGTCTCCGGCAGGCGGGATTGATGACGGAAGATGCGTGGACCGCCGTTGAGATCGCATTCCCAATTCAGGGGACGCCGGGCCGCATCGTTGAAAAGAGAACAGAATGTCCAAGCGCCATAGCGCCAAGTACAAGATCGACCGGGCCATGGGTGAAAACCTGTGGGGCCGTTCGAAGTCCCCGGTCAACAAGCGCTCCTACGGCCCCGGCCAGCACGGCCAGCGTCGCAAGTCGAAGGTCTCGGACTTCGGCCTGCAGTTGAAGGCCAAGCAGAAGCTGAAGGGCTACTACGGCAACATCACCGAAAAGCAGTTCGCCAAGACCTACGCCGAGGCCGCCCGTCGCAAGGGCAACACCTCGGAGAACCTGATCGGCCTGCTGGAAGCCCGCCTGGACGCGGTGGTCTATCGCGCCAAGTTCGTCCCGACCGTCTGGGCCGCCCGCCAGTTCGTCAGCCACGGCCACGTGCTGGTCAACGGCAAGAAGGTCGACATCGCTTCTTACCGCGTGAAGGCGGACGACGTCGTCTCGGTCAAGGAAAAGTCGCGCAACATGGCGCTGGTGCTGGAAGCCCAGCAGTCGTCGGAACGTGATGTTCCGGACTATCTGGAGCTGGCCGACCGCAGCTTCTCGGTGCGTTTCGTGCGCGCTCCGGAACTGGCCGATGTGCCGTATCCGGTGAAGATGGAGCCGAACCTGGTCGTCGAATACTACGCCTCCTAAACGAAGGCGCTACCGCAAGACTTCGGGGCCCCGGATACGTCCGGGGCCTTTTGCTTTCCAGATGTTCCCTTCCCGCGCGAATGGGAGCATTCTGCGCGAATTGAGGATCCTGGGCATGGGAGACCGCCGGCCGGTGAAGCGAGCCGCCATCGCACGCGCATCCTTGGGCCTCGCCATTGCGGCGAGCCTGGCCGCCTGCGCCGGAACCGTCGCGCCCAGCGTGTCGACGGCCGGAATGCCGGGCGCGCTGGAGCCCGTCCACGCCGCCGCCTTCACCCGCAACGAGGCGATCTTCTGGGTCAGTTCCAACGGCTGCACCCGCAAAGAAGACCTGATCCCGATCGTCACCATCCAGGGCGGCGACGCGATCATCACCCTGCGCCGCCTGGACGAGGACAAGTGCCGCGATCCCGAGATCGACGGGGTCGAGGTGAAGTGGTCCTTCGAGGAACTGGGCCTGGCGCCGGGCCAAGCGGTCAGCGTCAACAATCCCTATCAGCTGCCCCAGACCTGACGGCTTAGCTTTTCGTTAGCCGTGATCGTTGCGGCCTCGATTAAGTTTCGCGGCATAGAGGACTGATCCCACCTCCCCTCGGGATCAGTAATGCGCTTTTTTTCCTGTCTGACCGACGATCACAACCTGTGGCTCGTCGGCTTGGCCGCCGCCCTGTGCATCTTGGGCTCGCTGATCACGATGAGGCTGTTCCAACGCCTGCGCCATGCCGAACGCGGCGCGCGGGCGGCCTGGACGTTCATGGCCGCCGTCGCCACCGGCGCGACCATCTGGTGCACCCATTTCGTGGCGATGATCGCCTATCAGCCGGGCGTCGACGTCGCCTACGAACCGCTGCTGACGGGCGCCTCGCTCGGCGTGGCCATCGCCGGCAGCGCGCTTGCGCTGTCCGTGGCCTCGCGCCGGTGCCGCTTTGCGCCAGAGGTCGGCGGCGCGCTGTTCGGCCTGACCGTCACGGCGATGCACTACACCGGCATGGCGGCCTTCGCGGCCGAAGCCGTGGTGCACTGGTCGGCGGCCTATGTCGCCGCGTCGATGGCAGGAGCGATTGTTCTGGGCGCCGCGGCCTTCAACCGCGCCTGCGCCGCCGGGCGCAACGGCGGTCTGCTCGGCGCGGTTCTGCTGATGGTCGCCGGAATCGTCGCGCTTCATTTCACCGGCATGGCGGCGATGACGGTCATCCCGTTGGGCGCCGACCTTGGTGCGGTGACCGGGTCCGAGGCGAAGCTGGCGATGGCCTTCGCGGTCGCGGGCGTGGGCCTGCTGGTGCTGGGCACCGGCCTGGCCAGCCACGCCCTGGATTTGCAATCGCGCGCTCAGGCCAAGGCGCATCTCGAACAGCTGATGGAAGGCAGCGTCGACGGCATGGTCGTCGAGCAGAACGGCCGCATCCTGGCCGCCAACGCCGCCTTCGCCACGCTGGCGGGCGTCGACCACCGAGCCCTGCTGGGCGATCGGCTGGCGCGCTGGATCGAGGACTTCGAGAGCCTGGCGATCGGCGCCCTGGTCCAGGCTTCATTGAAGGGGCCCAACGGCGCGATCATTCCCGTGGAGATCGCCGCGCGCCGCGACGATCAGCAGGCCAGCGACGCCCCCTTCATGATCTACGCCGTGCGCGACCTGCGCGCGCGCCTGGCGCAAGAGCGACGCATCGCCCACCTGGCCCGCAACGACGCCCTGACCGGCCTGCCCAATCGCGCCAGCTTCCTGGAATGGCTGAGCCGCCAGATCGGCGAAACCAGCACCCATCCGCGCGTCGCCCTGCTGGCGATCGATTTGGATCGCTTCAAGGAGGTCAACGACATCCACGGCCACGCGGCGGGCGACCAACTGCTTGTCCGCATCGCCGAACGCATGAAGGCCGCGCTGAAGCCGGGCGAGTTCGTGGCGCGCCTGGGCGGCGACGAGTTCGTGGCCGTCGCGCCCGTCGTCGAGCGCGCCGACGCGCTTGACCTGGCCTACCGTCTGCGCGGCGCCATCACCGCGCCCGTGGACCTGGATTTCGCCGAGGTCTCCTGTGGCGCAAGCGTCGGCGTGGCCCTGTGGCCGGACGACGCGACCGACATCTCGGCCCTGATCAATGACGCCGATCTGGCCATGTATCGGGCCAAGGCCTCGCTGACGAACGACGTATGCTTCTATGAGGAAGCGATGGACGAGGCCGTCCGCAACCGCCGCCGCATGGTGCAGCAGTTGCGCGAGGCGCTGGACCAGGACCAATTCAGCCTGAATTGGCAGATCCAGGCGTCAGTCGAGACCGGAGAGATCACGGGTTACGAGGTGCTGCTGCGTTGGATCCGTCCCGACGGCGCCTTCATCTCGCCCGCCGACTTCATCCCGCTGGCGGAAGAAAGCGGCCTGATCCTGCCGATCGGCGAATGGGTGCTGCGCAAGGCGTGCGCCGAGGCCGCCGGCTGGGCCATGCCGCACAAGATCGCGGTCAATCTGTCGCCGGTCCAGCTGGGCCACGTCGACCTGCCCCGGCTGGTCCATCAGATCCTGGTCGAGACCGGCCTGTCGCCCACCCGGCTAGAACTGGAGATCACCGAGACGGCGATGATCAGCGACATGGAGCGGACGACCCACATTCTGCGCCAGCTCAAGGCGCTGGGCGTGTCGATCGCCATGGACGACTTCGGCACCGGCTATTCGTCGCTGTCGACGCTGCGCGCCTTCCCGTTCGACAAGATCAAGCTGGACCGGTCCTTCATGTCCGAACTGGACGGCGGCCCCCAGTCTTCGGCCATCATCCGCGCCGTGCTGGCGCTGGGCGAAAGCTTGGAGATTCCGGTGCTGGCCGAGGGGGTGGAGACGCTGGAGCAGCTGTCCTTCCTGCGCGACCAGGGGTGCACCGAGGCCCAGGGCTATCTGCTGGGCCGCCCCAAACCGGTGGCTGACGACTTGATCCAGCTCGAGGCCAGAACCCTTTGGAGCGGCGCCGCGGCCGCCTGACCGGTCAGACGGTCCGGCCGTAGCCGGGCCATGTCGTCTTACCCGCGCGTTCGTACTGGACGGGCAGGTGTTCGGCCTGGCCGAGGGCGACGGCGGCGTGATGCGGCCAGTTCGGATCGTCCAACGCCGCGCGCGCGATGGCGATCAGGTCGGCCTGACCGGAGGCGACGATCTGTTCCGCCTGGTGCGGATCGAAGATCATGCCCACGGCCATGACGCTGGCCTCCGGCACGGCCGCCTTCACCGCCTCGGCGAAGCGTAGCTGATAGCCGGGCTCGTCGCCGGGGATGTCGGCGCGAGGGACGTTGCCGCCCGATGTGAGATGCAGATAATCGTATCCCAAGTCGTGCATCGCCGCGCCGAAGGCCACGACCTCCTCCAGCGCCACGCCGCCGTCGACCCAATCAGAGCCGTTGAAGCGGACGCCCAGGGCCTTTGTCCGGGGCCAGGCGTCGCGAACGGCCTTGGCGACGCGCAGGGGGAATCGGGCGCGGTTCTCGGCCGAGCCGCCGTATTGATCGGTTCGCTGATTGGAAATGGGCGACAGGAACTCACACAGCAGATAGCCGTGGGCGGCGTGCAGTTCGACCAGATCGAAGCCGGCGCGATCCGCCCGACGGGCGGCGTCGGCGAAGGCCGTGACGACCCGGTCCATGTCCGCCTCGGCCATCTCGACGGGCGTGTGCCATCCTTCCCTGAACGCGACAGCCGATGGACCGAAGGTCGTCCATGCGCCCTCGTCCGCCCTCAGGGCCTGGCCGCCCTTCCATGGCGCCGCGGTCGAGGCCTTGCGCCCAGCATGGGCCAGCTGCACGCCGATGGAGGTGTCGGAATAGGTCCGCAGACTGCGGATGATGTCGGCGAAGGCCGCTTCCTGGGCGTCGTTCCACAGGCCGACGTCGTCCGGCGTGATCCGCCCGGCCGCCTCCACCCCCGTCGCCTCGACGATCACCAGGGCGGCGCCGGAGACGGCCAGCCGCCCCAGATGCTGCACATGCCACGGCTGGGGCACGCCCTCCACCGCCGAATACTGGCACATCGGCGCGATGGCGATGCGATTCTTCAGCGTCAGGGGGCCGACCGTGCGGGGCGAGAACAACAGGCTCATGAAAGGCGTCCGGCGTCAGGGGAGAATGATTCTAGCTATGGCCCGCCCCGGTTCGATCAAGCCCGACCTTGCCGATTGTTCATCCAGCTTGCCGTTTTTTCACGTGTGCCCCGCGTCTGGCCGCGCCACAAAAGGATCAAGCTTCATTAGGGGAACACACCAGATGCTTCGTCTCGCCATCGCCATCGCCATCGCCGCTCCGCTGCTCAGCGGCTGCATCATCATCGCCACGGAAAAGCCGACCACCCGCGTCGTGTCCGCTCCCGCCGCGGAGGCGGCTCGGTAATGCGCGCTGTTCTCAAAGTTCTAGCCGCTGGAGCGCTGGCGGCCCCGCTGCTGGCCGGCTGCGTCGTCTATAGCAACGAGGCGGGCGAGACCGTCCGCGTCAACATGGGGGACGTCAAGTTCACGGCGGCCGAGGCCATCCGGGGGGCGCGGTTCGAGGACGGCGCCCTGGTGGTCCGAGTGGACTCCAACGGCTGCACCCAGGCCTCGGACTTCGAACTGTCGGTGGCGGACGGCTCTCCCGCCGACATCACTCTGACGCGGACCCGCGAGGATATGTGCAAGGCGCTGGTCGCCGACGGCGTCGAACTGCGCTGGACCTACGCCGACCTGGGCCTGGAGCCCGGAACGCCGACGCGGATCCTCAATCCGTTGAAGTGACCGGGCCGGCCTGGAACGGTCCCAGCAGCTCCGCCGGGATACGGGCGGGCCGCAGGCTCCGGCTTTCCACCAGGCACCATTCGGAGACGCCCTGGGCGCACACGCGACCCTGGGCGTCCTCGATCCGCACATATCGGTTGAAGCGCGGCCCCTGGGGGTCGCCGACCCAGGTGCGGGCCGTCACGCCCTGCGAACCGGGCGGCAGGGGTCGCAGATAGTCGATCTCGTGACGCAGGGCGACCCACGACCATCGGGCGCGCGTGTCCTCGTCGAAACGCGCGTTCCAATGCGCCGTGCCTGCATCCTGAAGCCAGCCTACATAGACCACATTGTTGACGTGGCCGTTGGCGTCGATGTGCTCGTCGCGGACCTCCAGAGGAACCGTAAACAGTTCCCGGTCCGTTCGAGGCTCCAGGATCGCGCGCGCCATCAGGCCTCGCCCAGGACCACGCCCTTCTCGGACATGAGGGCCTGAAGCTCGCCCGACTGGAACATCTCGCGCACGATGTCGGAGCCGCCGACGAATTCGCCCTTCACATAGAGCTGCGGGATGGTCGGCCAGTCGGTGAAGGCCTTGATGCCTTCGCGCAGCGACTCGTCCTGAAGAACATCGACGCCAACAAAGGCCGCGCCGACGTGATCCAGAATCTGGACCGCCAGCGAGGAGAAGCCGCAGCGCGGCTGGTCCGGCGTGCCCTTCATGAACAGCACGACGTCGTGCTGGCTCACGGTATCGGCGATGAAGGCGTGGACGGGATCAGCGGCTTGGGTCGCGGTGTCGTTCACTGGAAGGCCCTTTTCTACAAGCCCGTCAGCTAGGCGCCGGCCGCCACCGGGTCAAGGTCAGGCGGCGCGACTGACCCGCGCCATTTCGATCTGAGCCGACAACCCCGGCGGCAGATCGCGTTCCGGCGTGGCCGCCAGCGTCTTCAGCCGTTCGACGTCGTCGGCCTGCACGATCACGCTGGAGATGCTGGGATCGGTCAGCACGTAGGCCAGACAGATCGCCTCGGCCGTCCAGTGCTGCGTGCGGTAAAGAAAGCCGAACGCGTCGTTTCCGCCCTTGCGGTCGGGATGTCCATCGGGCGTGCGGCCAAAGCCGAACAAGCCCTTCTTCACCGGCGCCGGCGGGCCGCGACGGCCTTTGCGGCGGTCGGTGAAATAGTCATAGGCGAACACCGCCATGTCCTGCTCCCGCGCCGAGCGGATGCGATGGCGCACCGGCCAGCCGGAGTTCAGGTCGAACGGCGTCAGCAGGGCGTCGAAGGCGCCGGTCGACACATAGGCGTCCATCACCTCCCCGCCCCCCGCGACGCCCAGCAGCTTGACGCGCCCCGTCGCGCGCATGGCCTTCAGGGCCTCCAGCGAGGATCGCGGCAATTCGTCCTCAGCCGGTTCCTCCAACGTCGCCAGATCAATCCAGCCCAGGCCGGAATAATGAAGCACCCGGTCGATCGCGGCCGTCATTCCCTGGGCCGAAAAATCGCGCTGCGGCTTCCTGCCGTCGCCGACGCCCAAGGTCAGCGCCACCGACACCAGCTTTCGGTCGACGTGCGACAGCGCCTCGCCCAGCACCTCGGCCACCACCGGATCCGCCGCCTCGAGCCTGTAGCTGTTCAGGCCGCATTCCAACGCCGTGTAGAGCAGGTCCAGCGCCGCGCCCCGGCCACGCGTCAGGGTCTGCTGACCCAGACTAAGGGTCAAGTTCGAAACGGCGGCGCCCGAACTTCCGTAAGGCCGGTAGCGCATCGCTCACGCCGCTCCGGAAGGCGCGCCGGTTTCCAGCGCCAGGGCATGAAGTTCGCCGCCCATCTGCCCCTTCAGCGCGGCATAGACCATCTGGTGCTGACGAACGCGCGGAACGCCGGCGAAGGCGGCCGAGACGATGCGGGCGCGATAGTGATCGCCGTCGCCGGCCAGGTCCTCGATCGCGATCTCCGCGCCGGGAAAGGCGTCTTCCAGATGCTGGCGCAGGGTGTCCACGGACATGGGCATGGGCGGATACTCTCGAACTCTATGCGCCGATCCTGCCAGATAAACCTTAACCGCCGCCTACGCCGCCGCGCGGCCGTCGGAACAGGCGCACCGCCGAGCCCCTGTAGTCGGCTTCCGTATAGGGCGCATAGCCGACGCCCTGGGCCAACCGAACGGAGGGGTGGTTGTCAGGCGAGATCATGCAGACGGTCGCTTCCGCCGACAGATGGGCGTCCGCCCAGTCCAATGCGGCGGTGAGCGCCTCGCCGGCGTAGCCCTGGCCCTGGAAAGCGGGCGCGACGCCCCACCCCAGTTCCGGGTGGACAAACGGAGGATCCAGGGCGCGGCGATAATCGAACACGCCAACGCTGCCGACATAGGCGCCGCCTTCCGTCAGCCGGACGGACCAGTTGCCATGTCCCAGCGCGGCCCAATGGCCCAGGTCGCGCAGCAGGCGGAACCACACCTCTTCCTCGCTCAGCCCGCGGCCCATGATGTGCCGGGTGAAGGTTTCATCGGACCACAGAGCCAGGAGGTCGCCCAGGTCCGCCGCCGTCACGGGCGACAAGGTCAGGCGCGGGGTCGTCAGGATCGGTCCGCTCACATCAGTCCCAGTTGCTTGAAGCTGGCCACGCCGTCGCGGCCGACGACCAGATGGTCGTGAACCTCCACGTTAAGGGCCAGCCCGGCCTGGACAACCTGTTTCGTCATCTCGACGTCGGCACGGCTGGGCGTCGGATCGCCGGACGGGTGATTGTGCACCAGAATCAGCGCGCTGGCCGACAGCTCCAACGCCCGACGCACCACTTCGCGCGGATAAACCGGAGCGTGATCCACCGTGCCCCGGTTCTGGACCTCGTCCAGGATCAGCTGGTTCTTCTTGTCGAGATAGAGCACCCGGAACTGCTCACGCGGCTCATGCTGAAGCGCTACCCGGACATAGGCCAGCAGCGCCGACCAGGAAGAGATCACCGGCCGCTTGGCCGTCGGCTCGCGCGCGATCCGGCGTGTCACGTCGAAGATCAGCTGCAGGTCCAGCGCCACCGCGCGCGTGGCCTTGCCGGGCGCATAGCCCAGGGCGCGAGCGACCACATCCTCCACCGCCTCGTGGCTGGCGGCGCCGATGCCCTCCAGTCCGCCGAACCGGGCCAGCAGATCCTTGGCCAGCGGCTTGGTATCCTTGTAGGGCACGCTGCGGAACAGCAGCAGCTCCAGCAATTCGTAGTCCGGCAGGGCGCCCAGCCCGCCCTTGGCCGCGCGCTCGCGCAGGCGGTCGCGGTGCCCGCCGTGGCGCGGCGTCATTCTTTGCGGTCGCGGTGCGGCCTCTTCCAGCATCCCAGCCCTCCGCCTGGCAACCTAGGCGGAACATCGAGGCGCCGCCAGAGGCGTCAGACCGGCTTGAACAGGCCCTTGGGTGAGGCGGTGAAGATTTCCACGCCGTCCTCGGTCACGCCCACCGTGTGTTCGCATTGGGCGGACAGGGACTTGTCGCGCGTCACGGCGGTCCAGCCGTCCGACAGGACCTTCACGTGCGGCTTGCCCAGGTTCACCATCGGCTCGACAGTGAAGAACATGCCCGCCTTCAAGGTCGCGCCCTCGCCCTTGCGGCCGTAATGCAGGACGTTGGGGCTATCGTGGAAGATGCGGCCGATGCCGTGACCGCAGAAGTCGCGCACCACGCTCATGCGCTGGGCCTCGACAAACTTCTGGATGGCGAAGCCGATGTCGCCGAAGGTGTTCCCTGGCTTCACCTGGGCTAGGCCGAGTTCCAGCGACTCATAAGTGACGTCGACCAGCTTCTTCGCGCGGGTCGGCACCTCGCCCACGCCGTACATCCGGCTGGAATCGCCATGCCAGCCATCCACGATCACGGTGTGGTCGATGTTGACGATGTCGCCGTCCTTCAGCACCCGATCGCCCGGAATGCCGTGGCAGACGACGTGATTGATAGAGGTGCAGACCGTCTTCTCGTAGCCCTTGTAGCCCAGGCAGGCCGGCAGGCCGCCGTTGTCCAAGGTGAACTCGCGGATCAGGTCGTCGATCTCGCCAGTGGTGACGCCGGGCTTCACGTGTTCCGCGATCATGTCCAGCGCCTCGGCCACAAGCCGGCCGGCCTTGCGCATGCCTTCGAACGCTTCCGCGTCGTGGATGCGGATGGCGCTGGAGCGGACCATGACGTCGGTGTCAAGTTCGGGCGTTTCGTACATGAAATGTGTCTGCGATGATGTGGGGCGCGGCGAAAACCGTTCGCCACAGATGGTCTTCATAGCACAAAACCTCAAGCCCGGCTTCCCCCTGGGCCGTGTCGGCGCCGCCTTGGACGACGCAAGATTTGATCCGTCTGGGACGCATTCAGGCACTGATGTTGCCGCTGCGTAACCTCTCGAAGCCGTGATGGTGTGCGGTTCCGGCGCCACGGTTTCGCCCGTTTCAGGGCGGAGAGCGGCCTCGCATGCAACGTTTTCGTGTCGGAAGCGCTGCGGCACCGTCTCTCCCCGAACCCGCTGCGCGACGGCGGGACTGTATTAGGATTGGTCATGAATCCCAGGAACATCACTCGCCTCGGCGGGATCGCCCTCACGTCCGCCCTGCTGGCCGGCGTCGCCGCCCCGGCCTTCGCCGGCTCCTTCTATGTGCAGGAGCAATCGACCCGCGGTCAGGGTCGCGCCAACGCCGGCGTGGGCGCCGACAAGGGCGTGCAATCGCTGTGGTGGAACCCGGCCGCCATCGCCGGAACCCAGCGCGAGCTCTACGTCGGCGCGCACGGCCTGATCCTCGATTCCGACGTCGACGACCGCGGCTCCAGCCTGACCTACAACGTCCCGGTGACGGGCGTCGGCGTCATCAGCAACACCGAAGCCGTCAACGGCGATCCGCACGTCCATGACGTAGTCGAAAGCGGCATCGTGCCGAACTTCGCCGTGTCGATGCCGATCGGCGATCGTTTCAACGTCGGCCTGGCCGTGCAGGCCCCCTACAACTTCACCACCAAGTACGAGCCGACCGACTTCGCGCGCTATGACGCCCTGACCTCGGAACTGCGCTCGGCCAACGTCAGCTTGGTCGCCGCGATGCAGGTTACCGACTGGCTGGACGTCGGCGCCGGCTTCGACGCCCAGTACGCCAAGGCGACGCTGAGCTCGGCTCTGCCGAACGTGCCGGTTCCGGCCGTGCTGTCGCCCGCCTACGTCATCGACCCGGCGACGGACGGCCGCAACCAGCTGGAAGGCGACGGCTGGGATTACGGCTGGAACGCCGGCGCCCAGATGCACTTCGGCAAGCTGGACCTGGGTCTGTCCTATCGTTCGGAGATCGAGCACGAGCTTGAAGGCTCGGTGAACATCTCGGGCCTGACCGGCCTGCTGGCCGGCGCCAACGTCTCGACCGACGGCGCCGCCACCTTCACCACGCCGTGGTACGCCACCGTTTCGGCCCGTTATGCGGTCAACGACCGTCTGACGCTGAACGCTCAGGTCAACCAGATCGGCTGGAGCGAGTTCGACGCCATCCGCGTGGCCTACACCGGCGGCGGTTCGACCATCGTCCAGGACTATGACGACGTCACCACGGGCGCGATCGGCTTCGACTACATGATCGATCCGACCATGACCGTCCGTGCGGGCATCGGCTACGACCCCACGCCGACCCCGGACGACCACCGCACCGCCCGCATCCCCGACGGCGACCGCTGGCTCTACGCCGCCGGCCTGTCCAAGACGATGGGCAATATGACGTTCGACGGCGCCGTGACCTACATCGACATCGACACGGCGACGATCAACGACACCCGCGACCTGTACGGCAACGGCCTGGTGGTCTCCGCTCTGCGCGGCGAGGCCAAGGGCTCCGGTGTCGGCTTCTCGCTGGGCGCGACCTGGAACTTCTAAGGTCGTCGATGGCCTGACATGAGAACGGCGGCTCCTTTCCAGGAGCCGCCGTTTTTGATTCACCGTCCTGCGGCGAGAGAGTTTCAGCCTTGGGCGGAGCTGTAGCCCTTGCCGCCGTTCGAGGGACGACGGCGGCGCGGTCGCCGCTTCATCTCGCCGACAGGCTTGGGTTCGCGCGGCGTGGTGGTCTCTCCGGCCATCGGATTGTAGGTCCGCTCGGGCCGGGGCGCCGCAGCGGTCTCTCCACCGCCACGATTACGACGCTGGCGGTGCGGCTGGCCGCCGCCCTCGGGACGAACGCCGTCACGATGCGGGTTGCGACGTCCGCGACCACCGCGGCCGCCCTCGTTGCGTTCGCCGCCTTCGCGCTCCGGCAGCGTCGCCTTCTTGCCGACGCCGGATGCCATGATGGAGGCGTCAAGCTGGGCCAGCTGCTTGTCATTGCGGCGGTCGACGGCCGGGATCTTCTGGCGCGTGACCTTCTCGATGTCCTTCAGCAGTTTCATCTCGTCACCGGCCACGAAGCTGATGGCGGTGCCGTCGGCGCCGGCGCGGGCCGTGCGGCCGATGCGGTGCACATAGGCTTCCGGCACGAAGGGCAGTTCGAAGTTCACGACGTGCGAGACGCCGTCCACGTCGATACCGCGCGCGGCGATGTCGGTGGCGACCAGGACGCGCAACTTGCCCTTCTTGAAGGCTTCCAGCGTGCGCTCGCGCTGGGGCTGGCTCTTGTTGCCATGGATGGCGCCGGCCTCGACGCCGCCGGCCTCCAGATAGGCCGCGACCTTGTCGGCGCCGTGCTTGGTCTTGGTGAAGACCAGGCAGCGGGTGAAGCCCGGATCGCTGAACAGCTCGGTCAGCAGGGCGCGCTTGCGGCCCTGCTCGATGTGCACGACCGACTGCTTGATGCGCTGGACGGTGGTGGACTGGGGCGTGACCTGGACCTTGACCGGATCCTTCAGCAGTTCACCCGCCAGCTTGCCGATCTCGGTCGGCATGGTGGCCGAGAAGAACAGGTTCTGGCGACGCGCCGGCATGCGGCTGACGATCTGGCGGATGGGCTTGATGAAGCCCAGGTCCAGCATCTGGTCGGCCTCGTCCAGGACGAAGATTTCGGTCGATGACAGGTCCAGCGTCTTCTGCTGGATGTGATCCAGCAGGCGGCCCGGCGCGGCGACCAGGATGTCCAGGCCCTGCTGCAGGGCGCGTTCCTGGGCGCCGTACTTCACGCCGCCGAAGATCACCGCCACGCGGAAGCCCAGATGGGCGCCGTAGGCCTTGAAGCTGTCGCCGATCTGGCTGGCCAACTCGCGCGTGGGGCTGAGGATCAGGGCGCGCGTGGTGCGCGGCACGGGCGGGGTGCGGTTCTCGGCCAGGCGATGCAGGATCGGCAGGGCGAAGGCGGCGGTCTTGCCGGTGCCCGTCTGGGCGATGCCCAGCAGGTCCTTGCCCTGCATGACGTCGGGGATGGCCTTTTCCTGGATCGGGGTCGGCTTGGTGTAGCCTTCCGACGCCAGCGCCTGGAGAAGGGCCTTGTTCAGGCCCATGGAGTCGAAGGTGGTGCTCAAAGCAGTCTGTCTTTCGCGTGCGGCAGGGCGCTTTCAGCCATGGCATGACGCCGAAGGGCCGCGCTCCGCCAGTCCCGAGGGGGCTTCAGGATGAAGCCTGCGGGGTGGATCGGGCGCCGCCCCGCGTGTCCGGGCAGCGAATGAACTTGAGGGGCCGGCGGCTGCTACAGACAGGTCTGAAAAGACCCACACGCGCTGGAGACGCCGGAGATCGCGATTGTGCGATGCAGCGCAAATGGGCGCAACGCCGCACAAAGTCAAGGTGTGGCCCATTTGATGCGCGCCGACCGTGACCGAGCGTCGCAAACCCGGAACGGCCTGTCCCGGCCAGCGCTTCTCTCGCATCAACAACAGGGAGAAGTTTCATGACCAAGAGTCAGGAAGACCGCGCCTTGGATGCAGGCGAACGCGAACTGGTCGCTCAGAGCCGTGATCTGGACGGCGTGTCGCAAACGCAGTTGACCGATCTGCAGAAGCGACTGCGCGCGCGGCGAGACCGGGTGCAGCGCATGATCCGCACCCGGACCCGCAACGCCGACACCCCCGCCCCGACACCGGCGCGCGACAGAAGAAGGCTCTGCTGGTCGAAGCGGTGCAGCGCGTGACGGCCGAGGTCGAGGCACGACGCGCGACGGCGCGAAAGAACCCCGCGGAAAAGGCCACACGCAACCTGTCGGAAGCCGTCAAGCGCAAGGCCGAGAATCCACGCTGGCGCGGGCCGGAGCGCCGCGACGCCAACACCGGGCCCGTGGAGACGCCAAACAACAAGATCGCCCCATCCGGTGCGCTTCACGCCGAGGGAATGCGGGCGGCGATCTCTCGCTCTACGGGAGACCGCTAGGCGCGTTGGCGGCGTTGGGTCGTCAGACCCACGCCATCCAGCCCATCCACGCCGCCATCAGCACCATCATCACGTTCTCGGTCAGCGACAGGAAGCCCAGCGGGACGTTGCTGTCGCCGCCGACGCAGGCGCATTTCAGCTCTCGCTTCTGGATATAGACGGCCTTGAAGGCGTCTGTCTGTTCGCGCGTGGTCAGCCAGCGGTCATCGACGACGTAGCCGTGGCTTTTCAGCAGGTGACGCGCCCGCAGGCCCCACGGACAAACGTGCTTGTCCATGACCATGCGGTACAAAATGGCTGTCTTTTCGGCGTTCATCGTCACGGTTCCTGGACCTTTCGCGAGGCGAGATTGGCCCCATGTCGGGTGCGGACCATGGTACGGAGTCAAGGAATGAGCGTGACGATAGCCGGATTGGCCCGCGCCGGCGGCGTGGGCGTGGAGACGGTGCGCTACTATCAACGACGCGGCCTCATGCCGACGCCGGACGGGACCGGCGGCGTCCGGCGCTACGGAGAGACGGAGGCGCGTCGCCTGCGCTTCATCCGCTCCGCCCAGGCGGCTGGGTTCACCCTGGAGCAGATCGGCGAACTACTGGCGCTGGATGCCGGGCACGACCACGCCAGGGCCCGGGCCCTGGCGCAGGAGAGGATCGCAGAACTGGACGTCAGGATCGCCGAACTTGAGACGGCGCGGGCCGCGCTGCGGCGACTGGCGCAAAAGTGCGGCGCCGCCGGGAACGGGCCCTGCCCGATCCTGGCGGAGTTCGACGGCTGACGATCAGCGGCCGTTCAAGGCGGCGAACACCGTGTCCCAGTTTCCGCTGGTCTCGGCTTGACGCAGCGGCTTGACCCGCTCGACCAGGATTTCGCCGCGCGGCGTGTCGCCCTTTTCGATCAGGCCCGTCACCTCGGCGACATAGTCAGCCAGGGGCATGGAATTCGGGTTTTCCGCATGGCCGGGCATCAGGTCGGTGGCGACCGCCGGCGGGGCCAGTTCCAGCACCTCGACCGAGGTATGACGAAGCTGGTGGCGCAGCGAAATGCTCCAGCTGTGCATGGCCGCCTTGGTGGCGTTGTAGGTCGGCGTCGCCGTCAGCGGGATGAAGGCCAGGCCCGACGTCACGGTCATGACGAAGGCCGACGGCTGGGCCTTCAGATGCGGCAACAGGCCGGCGGTCAGCCGGATCGGCCCCAACAGATTAGTGGCGATGGTCGACTCCGCCGTCGCCAGGTCGAACGGGTCGGCCGTCAGATCCTCCGCCTTCATGATCCCCGCGTTCAGGATCACCCCGTTGAGGTCCGAATGGTCCTTCGTCACCTGCTCGCAGAAGGCGCGGACGGCCGCGGCGTCTTCGACGTCCAGGGTCGCCCAGGCCATGCCGGGGTTGGCCTCGGCCGTCTCCTTGAGCACCGCCTCGCGGCGGCCGGTGATGATGATGCGGTTGCCGCGCGCGTGCAGCGCCTCGGCCAGGGCCCGGCCGATGCCCGTGCCGCCGCCGGTGATCAGGATAGTGTTGCCGGTGATGTTCATGATGAATCCTTTCGCGGGAATGCGGGCGGAGGTAGAACCCATCCCCCCCAATGGAAAGTAGGCACCGAAAAGCGCCATACTTACTCATGAGAAAGATTTGGATATGGCGGCTGCTCCTCCTGCTCGAATTGCTCATCCGGAAACCGGAGCCGTCGCCGATCCGCGCGTGGAAGCCTTGGTCAACGACGTCATCGGCCGTGTCGCGGACAAGTGGACCATGCTGGTGCTGGAGGTGCTGGCCGAACATGGCGAGCAACGGTTCAGCCGGGTGGGCGATCTGGTCGGCGGGATCAGCCAGAAGATGCTGACCCAGACGCTGAGGCTGATGGAACGCGACGGACTGGTCGTGCGCACGGTGCATCCGGTCATACCGCCCAAGGTGGAGTACCGACTGACCGATCTGGGATTGACGCTGGCCGAGGCCTTCTGCGGCGTGTGGGGATGGGCCGAAGCGAACATCGAGCGGATCGAGGCCGCTCGCGCCGCCTTCGACGCGCGCAAGGCCTGAGGCGGCCGGCCGGAACCTCGACCGTTCGCGCGGGTTGATCCGGTCGAACGCAGCCAAGGGAGTTTCACCATGAAGGTTCGCGACGTCATGACCCGCGATGTGCATATCGCCCGCCCCGGAGACACTCTGCGCGAGGTGTCGGACCGCATGGCCCGTGGCGACTTCGGCTTCATCCCCGTGGCTGAGGGCGACCGGCTGATCGGCACGATAACGGATCGCGACATCGTGGTGCGGGCCGTGGCGGCCGGCGCGTCCCCGGATTCGCCGGTGGTCGAATACATCAGCCGCGACGCCCAGACCGTGCGAGACGACGCCGACCTTAAGACCGTGCTGGACCTGATGAGCGGCCGCCAGATCCGCCGCGCGCCCGTGGTCGACAAGCACGAGCGGGTCGTGGGCGTCGTCTCGCTGGGCGATCTCTCCACGCGGGTGAAGGAGAAGTACGCGGGCGAAACGCTGGAAAGCATTTCACGCAGCTGAGGCGGCTCGACCGGGGGTGCGGGCCTTCAGTCTTTCTTCACCGTATCCGCGAACCGGACGCTAAGGCCGCGTCTTCATCCTGTCACGCTGCGGACCAGGCGGGGAGACGGCGGATGGCGCGCGCGCAGTTCCAGAAGGGGCAGAAGGTCTGGGTCGAGTGCGTCGGCGCCTGGGCCCACATCGAGAAGGTCCAGCCCGTTTGGGCCAAGGGCTTCGACGAGCCGGTGCGCGTCACCTACGACGTCGGCCTGGGCCGGGACTTCGCCGGGGCGGAGCTTCAGCTGGCGGTCGACGATCCGGCCGCCAACGACTTGAACCAGTGGCGTCTCATGCGGGCCCGCAACAAATGGCAGTCGGAGGAAGACTGTCTTCATCATCCCTATCCCGGCAGCTATCCGGTGGTGGTCACCGATCAGGCCGACTGGGGCGGCTGGCGGGTGCCGGGCGCAGAATATGATCGCGACCCCGAACGGATCGAGTTCCAGGCGCGCCTGATCGCCGCCACGCCGCGCCTGTTGCATCTGGCCGAACGGTTGATGGATCTCGTCGCCGAATCCCCCGAAGAGGCCCCGCCGCCTGTGCTGGCGCTGGCGCGGCAGGCGCGCGAGATCACCGAGGCCGTCACGCGCGTGCCTGGAGAGGCGCCGGCGGCCGCGGCCTGAGCGCAAAACACCGCAAACCAAGCCTCGACACGAATCCGCGACGCAGCCTAGATTCCCCTCACACAGGAATCGGGTCGGGAGATCGCCTTGCCAGGCAACGAGCGGCGCGGAAAGACGCCGGGGCGACGCGCCTCGGATCGCGCCGCCGGCACGCCTGCCCGGCTGAGGGTCGCGGTTCTGGTCGTGGCCCTGGCGGCCGCAGCCTATGTTCTCCTGGCCGCGCGAGAGGTCGGACGCCCGGCGCGGGAGGCCGAAACCCTGCGCGAAGAGACCGTGGTTCAGGCCGCCGAGCTTCTGGCCGTCCATACCCGCTTGCGGCTGGATGCAGCCCAGGCCGGGCTGGCGGCGGGCCTGGCGGTGCTGGACCGAGGCGGCGCGCCGCTCGAAGCCGTGGAAGCCGCCCGGCGGACGGCGCCGACGGCCGCGTTCATCGTGCGCGATTCCGGCGGCGAGCCGATGGCGATGGAGGGCGCAGAGGCCCCGGCCTTCGAGACGCGTGCAGGCGCCGGCGACCTTCGCGGAGCCAAGGACGGCGCCCTGATTGTCGGCGGACCGCAGATGAGCGCGCGCGTGGTCGTGCTACCGACGCGGTTCGAAACGGCGACCCTGCGGCTGACGGGTTCCGACGGCCGGATCCTGACTTCGACCGACGCGAACGAGATCGGCCAGCCGGGGGCTCCGGCGATCGGGGCGCGCGCATCCGAACTGGCGGCGAACGACGGCGCCCGGTCGGTCATGGTCGATGGACGCTCCGCCGCGGCGGCTGCGGCGGCGGTTCATGGAACGAGCCTGTTCGCCGTGGCCGCCCGCCCCGCCCCGCCGGCGGGCGTGGTCGCCCTGCTGAGCGACGCCTGGGTGTTGGCCGCGCCGGTGATCCTGGGACTGGGCGTCTTGGCTCTGCTGCTGTTCCAGCGCTGGCGCCGGGCCAAGGCCAGCCGCGAACTGGCGTCTGCCGAGAAACGCTTCCGAATCGCCGTGGAGGCCGCACGGTGCGGGGTGTGGGAATGGGATCTGGAGGGCGATGAGGTCACGTTGTCGGACTATATGGCCGCCATGCTGGGCTTTCCCCAGGGTGGGGTCGTCGACACGGCGGCGGTGATGGAGCGCATCCATCCGCGCTATCGGGACGAAGTGACCCACGCCCTGCGCCAGGCCGCCGCCTACGGCGCCTTCGAGGTGACCTTCCCAGTGCCGCTGGAGAAGGGCGGTGTGCGCTGGATCGACGCGCGCGGCCAGGCGCGCGGGCAGAGACACGACGACGGCTTTTCCGCCATCTTGGGCGTGGCGCTGGACATCACCGAGGCCCGCCGCGCGAAGGTGCGCGCCGAAGCCGCCGAGAGCCGGCTGCGCGACGGGGTGGAGAGCATTTCGGACGCCTTTGTGCTGTTCGACCGCCAGGGCCGGCTGATCCTGTGGAATCAGGCCTTCGTCGACGCCTTTGGTTTCGAACCCGGCGTGGTCAGACGCGGGGCGATGAAGGACGAGTTGAACCGCATCGCCGCCCTGGCCATCAAGGCCGACCACCCGCCGGTCGACAACCGCGCGGGCCGCCGCGAATTGGAGCTGAACGACGGCCGCTGGCTGCAGATGAACGAGCGCTTCACCTCCGAAGGCGGCTCGGTCGTGACGGCGGCCGACATCACCGCCATCAAGCGTCAGGAGGCCGAGCGTAACCGCGCCGCCAACCACCTGCGTCAGATGGTGGACCAGCTGGAGATCAGCCGCGAGCAGTTGAGCCTGCTGGCCCGCAAGTACGAGGTCGCCATGACCCGCGCCGAGGCCGCCAACCAGGCCAAGTCCGAATTCCTGGCCAATATGAGCCACGAGCTGCGCACCCCGCTAAACGCCATCAACGGTTTCTCCGAGATCATGGCCGCCGAGATGTTCGGTCCGCTGGGCGATGCGCGCTACAAGGGCTATGCTGGCGACATCCTGAAGTCGGGCCAGCACCTGCTCAGCCTGATCAACGACATTCTGGACATGGCCAAGATCGAGGCCGGCAAGATGACGCTGCACTATGAGGCGGTGTCGCTGAAGGAGGTCTGCGAGGACGCCGTGCGCCTGATGCGCGGCAAGGTTCAGGAGGCGGGCCTGACCATCGCGGTGCGCGCCGCCGATCTGCCGGACATCCAGGCGGATTATCGCGGCGTCAAGCAGGTGCTGCTGAACCTGATTTCCAATGCCGTGAAATTCACGCCCGATGGCGGGTCGATCACCCTGACGTTAAGCCCCTTCGTCGGCGACGACGGCCAGGAGCGTGTGCGGGTCGCCTGCGCCGACACCGGCATCGGCATCGCGCCTGAGGATCTCGTGCGCCTGGCCCGCCCGTTCGAACAGGTGGAGGGCCAGCATTCCAAGACCACCCAGGGCACCGGCCTGGGCCTGGCCCTGACCAAGTCGCTGATCGAGATGCATGGCGGCGCCCTGACGATGGAAAGCGCGCCAGGCGAAGGCACCACCGTCAGCTTCGACCTGCCCGTCCGCCGGCCCGCCTCCCACGCGGCGCCGGCCCAGGAGCGTGCCGCGGCCTAGAACCCGATCCGGATGAGGTGGATGCGCTTAGCGGCTCCGTGGATGCCGCGAATCAGGCGCCGGTTGATCTGAAGCGAAATCCGAGCCGAGTCGGACCGCGTCCGACCCGACCGATTTCGCTTTAGCCGCCCATGGCCACGAAGGGGCCGTTCAGGAAGCGCGGCTTGCCGTAGGCCAGGCGCTGGCCGTCGTCGGCCAGGACGCGGCCGCCGGCCGCTTCCAGCACCGCCTGACCCGCCGCGGTATCCCACTCGGACGTCGGACCCGAGCGCGGATAGGCGTCGAAACGCCCTTCGGCGATCAGGCAGAACTTCAGCGAGGAATCCGTCCCCTGCCAGCGTGTGCAGCCGTGCCGTGCGGCCAGCCTTGCGGCCTCCTCGTCGGTGACGCTGTGGCTGAGCAGGGCCAGGCCTTCCTGGGGTCGGTCGCGCACGCGGATCGGCCGCCATTCGGCCCCGGCGTGGGCCTCTCCCTCCTGGACGTCGCCGAACTGGCGGCGCAGAGCCCCGGCGCCCGGCGCCTCGGTACGCCAGGTCGTGGCGGTGGCCGGCGCCGTCACGACGCCGGCCACCGGATAACCGTCGTGGATCAGGGCGATGTTGACGGTGAAAGCCTCGCCGCCGCGAATGAACCCCTTGGTGCCGTCCAGCGGGTCGATCAGCCAGAACCAGCCCTCGGCCGCCTCCGGCGCGCCCTGCGCGGCGACCGCCTCTTCCGCCACGGTCTGTACGCCCGGATAGGCGGCGACCAGGCGTTCCAGGATCAGCGCCTCGGCGGCGCGGTCGGCCTGGGTCACGGGGCTGTCGTCGGCCTTGGTCTCCACCGCCGCGCCGTTGCGCCAGAAGGGCAGGATCACGCGGGCCGCGTCCTCGGCGATCTCGGCCAGGGTCAGGGACAGCGCGCCGGATTTCAGGTCTTGGGCCAGCTTGGTCTTGGATGGGGTCGTCATCGGGCGGTCGATAGAGCATCGCGGCGGTTCCATGAACCGACAAATCACGTCAGGTTCGCGCCCGACACGAACTGTGACCCGAACGCCCCGGACCGCGCCCATGACCGACGTCGCCTCCCCCGCCCCCGAAGCCCCGTCCGTCGAGGGAACAGAGTTGGCGACGCTGGTGGCGGCCAAACTGTGCCACGACTTCATCAGCCCGTCCGGCGCCATCGTCTCGGGCCTGGACCTGTTGAACGATCCGACCGCGCAGGACATGCGCGACGACGCCCTGGGCCTGATCGCCCAGAGCGCGCAGAAGCTGGTGGCCCTGGTGCATTTCGCGCGCGTCGCCTTCGGCGCGGCGACGACAAGCGAACGCTTCACCGCCCGGGAGCTGAAGGATCTGGTCACGGGCATGACCGAGGGCGGACGCGCGACCCTGGACTGGCGCGTGGCGGACGGCGATTTCAGCAAGCCGCAGGCCCGCGCCCTGGTCAACCTGGCCTATCTGACGGTCGGCGCCCTGCCGCTGGGCGGAGAGGCTGTGGTGCAGAGCCGGGTCGAGGGCGAACAACTCTACCTGGAAGGGTTTGCCGTGGGTGCGCGCGCGCGTCTGAAGCCGGAAGCGCTGACCGGTCTGAAGGGCGAACGACTGACGGAAGGACTGGCGGGCCAGTGGATTCAGCCCTACTGGCTGTGGTTGACGGTCAAGGAGGCGGCCGGAGCCCTGCATCTTGAAGTTGAAGACGGCCGCGTCGTCATGGTCGCGCGGATGCCGGTCTGATACGATTTCCCAACGACTCGTTAACCGCCGAACGGCCATAATCCTGCTGTGCGATGGTTCGGCGAACCGACGCGCGCCGTCTTCGGGAGCATCTGGCCTTGGACCTCACCACCTGCCTCATCGTCGATGACAGCCGCATCATCCGCAAGGTGGCGCGCCGGATCGTCGAGGGCCTGGGCTACGAGGTCGACGAGGCGGCGGACGGCGCCGAGGCCCTGGCCTATTGCACCGGGGCCATGCCCGACGTGCTGCTGGTCGACTGGAACATGCCGGTGATGGACGGGCTGAGCTTCCTCAGGCGGCTGCGCGGCCTGCCCGGCGGCGACCGGCCCAAGGTGCTGTTCTGCACCATCGAGACCCGGCCCGACCGGATCGCCGAGGCGCTGGCCGCGGGCGCGGACGACTATGTGATGAAGCCGTTCGACGGCGAGATCCTGCAGTCCAAGCTGGCGGAGGTCGGGGCCATCGCCGCATGACGCCCGACGACTTCGACAAGTTGCAGACGCTGATGTCCACGCGCGCCGGTTATCGGCTGAAGCGCGACCGGATGCAGTTGGCCGAGCACCGCCTGGGTCCGATCGCGCGACGCGAGGGTTACGCCAATGTCGAAGCGTTGCTGACGAACCTATGGGCCCATCCGGTCGCCTCCCTTGGCTGGGCGGTCATCGAGGCGCTTCTGAATCCCGAGACCTGGTTCCGGCGCGACCGGGCGCCGTTCCGGGTGTTCGAGCGTGAACTGCTGCCCGCGTTGGCCTCCGCCCGGCCGTCCGGCCAGGTGCGGGTGTGGTCGGCCGGATGCTCGACGGGCCAGGAAGCCTGGTCCATCGCCATGGCGGGGCTGGAGACGGGCGCGCGCATCGAGGTCGTGGCCACCGACCTGTCGCACCGCGCGATCGAGAAGGCGCGGCAGGGTCTCTACACCGGCTTCGAGATCCAGCGCGGCCTGACCGCCAAGACCATGCTGCGCTGGTTCGAGCCCGAGGAAGACCAGTGGCGGGTCAAGCCGGACCTGGCCCGCGTGGTCAGCTTCGCCCGCGCCAACCTGTTGGACGAACCCGTCGACAACGCCCGCCACGACGTCATCTTCTGCCGCAACGT
>NZ_DLMO01000059.1:3860-43599 GCF_002479325.1 Brevundimonas sp. UBA7534 | reverse complement strand
TGTGGCGGATGCCGCTGTGGCCCGGCTACCGGCCCGCGCTGGAGGCCGAGATCGCCGATCTACGCAACGATCCGGCCGGCTGGGCCCAGGCGGGATCGGTCACCGCCGCCCTATTCCTGCAGAAGTTCGCGCCCGAGACCGGCGCCTGGGCGCACATGGACATCTTCGCCTGGAACCCCCGCGCCCGGCCCGGCTTTCCCGAAGGCGGAGAGGCCCAGGCGCTACGGGCCTGCTACGCCCTGCTGAAGGCGCGTTACGCCGGTTGAGGCCAGGCGAACATCCCCGCCGGCGCGGCGTCGTCGCATCCAGGCCGGGGCGGGCGCGGCCGCCGCGGACGTCGTGCGCGGGCCGTCATGGCGGTCCCGACTCGGCGGGCGACGCCCACGGCGGGACGCGTCATGGCTTTCGTCTGTCGGGCGACGGCGCGCCAAGTCGAAGCCGCCCTCAGGCTGATGGCCAGGACCATCAGGTCGAACACCACCGTCACGTCGAACATCATCGCCCAGGCGGTCAGTTCGGGCGCCGCCATCGAGAACAGGCGCAGACCCTCCGCCTCGAACACCGTCAACGCCGCCAGACCCATCAGGCCTACGAAAGCGATTCCCCAAACCTGTCGGCGTGACACGCGGCCCAGGTGTCGGGCCGACGCATCGATCAGCCAGCGTCTCAGCTCGCGCCCCGCAGGCCCCTTATCGAAGACCGTCAGACCCACCACGATCAGCAGGATGGAAAGCAGCACGGGCGGGCTCCCTGGCGTGACGACAGACGCCTTCGACATGGGCGGCCAAGGCCCCGCTTCAAGCGCGAATGACGGATCGAGAACGCGGTTCGGTTGATTTTCCACGGAAAAGCGACGCCTGTTAACGGCCCATTCGCCTTGGGCGCCTAGGGTCAGGGCCTCAATCGATGCGAGCCCACGTTTGACCGACGTCCTCGACCTGATCCCGCCCGGCGCGCTTCTGGCGCGTCCCGACCTCGCCGAGCAGGCGTTGGAAGGACTGGTGCGCGCGCAGGCCTATCGCGCGGTCGAGCCCATGCATTGCCGCGTCGCCGTCGCCGACCTGTCGTCCGACGCCGACGCCCGAATCGACCAGTTGCTGTTCGGCGAGGCCTTCGACGTGCTGGAGCGTCGCGACGGGCGCGCCTGGGGCCGGTCGCGACGCGACGGCGTGGTCGGCTGGGTGGTGCTGGACAACCTGGCCGCGGGCGCGCCTCTGCCGACGCGCCGGGTCGCCTCGGTCGACGCCGCCCTGCCGCTGAACGCCCTCGTGGCCGCGGACGCCGCGGGCGTGGCCGACGCCGTGCTGGAGCCCATCGGCGCCTTCGAGACCGATCCCGCCGCCGTGGCCGAGCGACTGCTGGGCCGGCCGCACGCCCTGGGCGCACGCTCCTCGATCGAGACCGACTGCTCGGGCCTGGTGCAGCAAGCCTTGCTGGCCTGCGGGCGAGCGGGGCCGCGCCGGTCGCACGACCAGGCGGAACTGGGCTGCGGCGTGGAGGCGGCGGTCGCCCGTCGCGGCGACATCGTGGTCTGGCTGGCGCCGCCGGGCGGCGACCACGACTGGACCGGCCATTCGGCCCTGATGGTCGATGCGGAACGCGTGATCCATTCGACCGGCGCACGCGGGGGCGTCGTGGTCGAGCCGCTGGCCGAGGTCGAGGCGCGGCTGGTCGCCGAGGGTTTCGCCTCCGCCCTGTTCCGCCGGATCTGATCGTTCAGACATGAAAAAAAAGGGGCGGCTCGTGGAGCCGCCCTTTTCGATTCTCCCAAGCCGGTCTTCCGACCGGGCCGGATCAGTGGTTCGGCGGCGCGGCGCTGGTCGCGGCGGGCGGAGCCGCCGGGGTTTCCTGCGTCGTGGCCGGGGCGCCGACAGCCGGGGTTTCACCCGTCGCCTCGGTGGCGGCGGCGCCTTCCGCGGCCGGAGCCTCGGCGCCTTCGGCCGGGGCGGCGGCGCCCGGCTGACGCGCGGGGTCCGGCGCCGGAATGGCGAAGCCGCTGGACCCTTGCGTCCGCAGCCAGGCGATCAGGTTGATGCGCGTCTGCTCATCGCGAATGCCGGCGAAGGACATCTTGGTGCCCGGCACATAGCGGGCCGGAGCGGTGATGAACTCGCTGATCTGGTCATAGCCCCAGGTCGGCGCCTCGGCCTTGTGCTTGGTCATGGCGTCCGAATAGGCGAAGCCGGCGCGGTGCTCGACCGGGCCGCCCACCACGCCCCACAGATTCGGGCCGATCTTGTCAGCGCCGCCCTGGTGTGCGTCGTGACAGGCCTGGCAGCGCGCGAAGGCGGCCTCGCCGGCGGCCAGGTCGGCGGCCGGAAGCGCCGTGCCCCAGTCGATCGGCAACGGCGCGGCCTCGCCGGCGGCCTCTTCCGGCGCATCGACGAAATAGCCCATCTTTTCAGGCGGTTCGGAATGATAGACAGCCCCGGACACCTGCTGGACGACCAGGATGACGAAAGCCGTCCCCAGACCCGCGCCGAAAATCTTGTTCCACTTCAGATCGCCGCTCATGCGCGTGGTCGCATCCCTCTCCGGAATCCGGGCCCCTGGCGTACACCCCCCGGACATAATCTTGCGTGGGCGTCTCTGGCACGGTAGCGCGGCCTTCGCAACCGGCCCGAACCTCTATGCGACAGGGAAGTCGATGAATCCTCTGATAATGATACCCGCTCGCATGGGGGCGACCCGCCTGCCGAACAAGCCGCTGGCCGACATCGGCGGCGTTCCGATGATCGTGCGGGCCTATCGCCAGGCCGAGGCCTCGGGCCTGCCGGTCGCGGTCGCGGCCGGCGACCCCGAGATCGTCGAGGCCATCGAGGCCATCGAGGGCCGCGCCATCCTGACCGACCCGGCCTTGCCCAGCGGTTCGGACCGCATCCGCGCCGCGGTCGACGCCATCGACCCCGAAGGCGACTTCGACGCGGTCATCAACGTCCAGGGCGACATGCCCTTCGCCGATCCGGGCCTGGCCACGGCCTGCGCGGCCATCCTGCACGGAGAGCCGGGCTGCGACATCGCCACCCTGGTCGCGCCCGAACTGGACGCCTCGGACCGCGCCAATCCCGACGTGGTCAAGGCGGTGCTGGCCCTGGCCGAGAGCGAACGCCAGGGCCGCGCCCTCTATTTCACCCGCTCGACCCTCTATGGCGATGGGCCGATCTGGCGCCACATCGGCGTCTATGGCTATCGCCGCGAGGCGCTGAACCGCTTTTGCGCCGCGCCGCCGTCGCCGCTGGAGCGCCGCGAGAAGCTGGAGCAGCTACGCGCTCTGGAGATGGGGATGCAGATTTGGGCCCGCGTGATCGACGCCGCGCCGCTGTCGGTCGACAACCCCGACGACCTGGAAGCCGCACGGGCGCTGGCGTGAGTAATTCTCCCTCCCCTTCATGGGGAGGGACGGCGAGGCGGAGCCGAGCCCGGGTGGGGAAGTGTGAAGCGCGCTTGGCCCGTTCGAGCCCCACCCGGCTTCGCCTTTGGCTCAGCCACCCTCCCCATGAAGGGGAGGGAGATTCATTCCTCCGCCCAGGCCTTGATCAGGCTGTGGGCGATGGCGAAGGGAAAGGGCGCGTGGATCGTCGGGTGGGCGCCCGCCAGGACCGCGCGGGCCTCGGCGCGGGTCAGCCAGTCGACGGCTTCCAGCTCGGTCTGGTCGGGGCGGGCCTGATCGTCCGACACCGTGGCGATCAGGCCGATCATCAGCTGGGACGTAAAGGGCCAGGGTTGGCTGGAGTGATAGCGGACGTCGGTCACCGTCAGGCCGGCCTCCTCCTTCACCTCGCGGGCGCAGGCCTCCTCGATCGATTCGCCGGGCTCCAGGAAACCGGCCAGGGCCGACATCCGCCCCTGGGGCCATGCGGCCTGACGGCCCAGCAGGCAGCGCGGCTCGTCGCCGCCCTCGAACACCGGCAGCATGATGACCACCGGATCGACGCGCGGGAAATGCTCGGTTCCGCAGGCCGGGCAGCGGCGCTTCCAGCCCCCGGCGGCGGTGTTCGTCATCGTGCCGCAGGCGGCGCAGAAGCCGTGGCGGCGGCGCCAGTCGAACAGACTTTTGGCCGCGCCCGCCATCGCTGCGTCGGCGGCGGGCAGGAGGGCGGCGGCGGCGCGCATCTCATGGAATTCGCCCAGGCCCCGCACCGGCCCCCCGGCCGGGTCGATGGAGCCCTCGAACTCCACCGCGAACACCGGCGCCTCATTCCACAGACCCAGGAACAGGTCGCGGTCGCGCACCATGTCGCGGGCGTGCTCCAGCGACAGCCAGGCCAGACGCGGGCCGTCGGGCGTTTCCTCGATCAGCGGCCGGCCTTCCCACAGGATCATGGCCTGGGCCTCGGGGTTCGTCTCCTGCGCTTCAAGCCATTCGGGATCGTTGCGAAGGTCTCCGGCGCGGTCCAGGGGATTGCCGGCGAAGGTGTTGCGGATGGCCATGCGTGACTTCTAGCGCTTGATTCCGGCGCCCGCACCCGCCATATCCCGTCTCGGAGATCGTGCGGGCGAAGGCTTCGCCAACCTGGTCAGGGCCGGAAGGCAGCAGCCACAACGAATTCCCCTTCGGGTCGTGCGATCTCCACCCCTTCCCCTCATCGTCATCGCGCCGGCTGCGCCGGAAATTCCAGCCGGCTGACGTCGTAGCCCAGCGCGCGGGCGCGCTCGGTCAGGGCGCGGATCTGCGCCTCGCTGGGGACCTCGCGGGTGTAGATGAACAGCCGCTCGAACGTCGGGTCGGCCGAGATGAACCAACTGTAGTCGTCGGCCCGGTCCAGGATCCAGTAGTCCCAGGTGACGAAGCCGGCCAGGTAGCGAACGCGCAGCTTGGCGTTCGTTCCGGGGTCCAGGATTTCACCTCGTCCGCCGATGGCCTTCTCGCGACCCGACGGCGTCCCGACCTGGCAGGTGTCGCGCACGTCGATGCGGGTGTCGCTGACGGGGGTGTAGATCGACGCGCCGGCGACGCAGCCGTCGGTCAGTCGGTCGGGCAGGCGGGCGACCTCGTGCCAGCGCCCCGACCAGAGGCGCGAGATTTCGACCGGCTTGGCCGGCTGGGGCGCGCGGTATTCGGATGGGGAGGGGGCGGTGACGCAGCCGCCCAGAATTGCGGCGGCTGTCGCGGCGACGAATATCCTGGCGGTCATGGGCTCGGCTCCGGTCCTGTACGATGCTCTGATACGGTCGCACGCACGAACTGGACCCCCGCCCCTTGAGACGGCGGAAAGGTGCGCCATATTGCCGCCATACGGGGCGCCGCCTCCGCAATTCGGGAGGCGTGATGCCGGTCATCCAAATCGAAGGCCTGACCAAGACCTACAAGTCCGGGCTTCAGGCGCTGAAACGCGTCGACCTGACCATCGACAAGGGCGAAATCTTCGCCCTGCTGGGCCCGAACGGGGCGGGCAAGACCACCCTGATCTCCATCGTCTGCGGCATCGTCACGCCCACGACGGGGACGGTGGTCGCCGACGGCCACGACATCCAGGGCGACTTCCGCGCCGCGCGCAGCAAGATCGGCCTGGTGCCGCAGGAGCTGACGACGGACGCCTTCGAGACGGTGCTGGCCACCGTCACCTTCAGCCGGGGCCTGTTCGGCAAGGCGCCGAACCCGGCCTTCATCGAGGGGGTGCTGAAGGACCTGTCTCTGTGGGACAAGCGCGACGCCAAGATCATGACCCTGTCGGGCGGCATGAAGCGGCGGGTGATGATCGCCAAGGCCCTGAGCCACGAGCCGGACATCCTGTTCCTGGACGAGCCGACGGCCGGCGTGGACGTCGAACTGCGCCGCGACATGTGGGCGATGGTGCGGAAACTGCGCGAACGCGGCGTCACCATCATCTTGACCACCCACTACATCGAGGAGGCCGAGGAGATGGCCGACCGGGTGGGCGTGATCCTGAAAGGCGAGCTGATCCTGGTCGAGGAGAAGACCGCCCTGATGAAGAAGCTGGGCAAGAAGACCCTGACGCTGAACCTGATCGAGCCGCTTGCCAGCGTGCCCGCCGACCTGTCCGATTGGGACCTGACGCTGAAGAACGAGGGCGGGGAGCTGGAATACAGTTTCGACGCCAACGCCGAGGACACCGGCGTGCCGTCGCTGATCCGCCGTCTTGAGCGGCTGGAGATCGGCTTCAAGGACCTGAACACCCGCCAGAGCTCGCTGGAAGACATCTTCGTCAGCCTGGTCCACCAGAACGGAGCCGCCGCATGACCTTCAACGGATACGGCGTCTGGGCCATCTATCGCTTCGAGATGGCGCGCGCCCTGCGCACGGTCTGGCAGAGCATCGTCACGCCGGTCATCACCACGGCCCTGTATTTCGTCGTCTTCGGCGGCGCCATCGGCAGCCGGATGCAAGAGGTGGGCGGCGTGCCCTACGGCGCCTTCATCGTGCCGGGCCTGATCATGCTGAGCCTCTTCACCCAGTCGATCTTCAACGCCTCGTTCGGCATCTACTTCCCCAAGTTCACCGGGACCATCTACGAAATCCTGTCCGCGCCGGTGTCGTCGCTGGAGATCGTGCTGGCCTATGTGGGGGCGGCGGCGACCAAGTCGGCGGTGCTGGGGCTGATCATTCTGGCCACGGCGGCCTTCTTCGTGCCGCTGCAGATCCTGCATCCGTTCTGGATGATGGCCTTTCTGATCCTGATCTCCGTGACCTTCAGCCTGTTCGGCTTCATCATCGGCGTGTGGGCGAACGGCTTCGAGCAGCTGCAGATGATCCCGATGCTGATCGTCACGCCGCTGACCTTCCTGGGCGGCGCCTTCTATTCCATCGACATGCTGCCCGACGGCTGGCGGGCGGTGACGCTGTTCAATCCGGTGGTCTATCTGATCTCGGGCTTCCGCTGGGCCTTCTACGGCCAGGGGGACGTCGCGATCGGGATCAGCGTGGCGGCGACGCTGGGCTTCTTCGTCGTCTGCCTGGCCATCGTCATGTGGATGTTCAAGACGGGCTATCGCCTGAAAAACTGACCGTCACGAAACCGGCCAGATCGCGAGCCATTTCCCCCTCATGTCCGACGACAAGACGACCCCGACCCCCGCGCCCGGCGCCGCCCCGGCGAACGCGCCGACCGATCGCGACGCGCCCTTCGCCCGCAAGGCCATCACCTGGGGACGCATGCCCCAGACGACCTTCCATGTCGGGCCGGTGCCCGTCGCGCCCGATCCGCTGGCGCGGATCAAGGTCCCGCCCCGTCCGCAGGGCCAATCGCTGGGCCAATCACTGGGGCAGGCGCAAGGTCAGGCCCGGCCGTCGCCGCGCCCGGCCCCGTCCGGCGCCAGCATCCTTTCGGGCTCGCTGATCCCCCAGGCGCGTCCGCAGCCGACGCCGCCGGTTCCGACCGCGCCTTCGAATGCGGAACCGAAGGCCCCGGCCGCCTCGCCTCAGCCCGATCTCGTCGTCCGCCCCCTGCCGGGCGCCGAGCCGGAACTCCTCGCGCCCCGGGATCAGGCCGCGCCGCCCCCGCGCCTCGCCGAAGCGCCGTCCGCGGCCGCGCCGGCGGCGGTCGTCCCCGCGCCCGCCGCTTCGCCCAATCCCGTCCTCGCCCGCGCCGGCACACGCAAGGCCTCGCGCCTGCCGCTCTATTTCGGCGCCGGGATCGCGGCGATCCTGGTGATCGGCGGCGGCCTTTGGTTCGCGCTGCGGCCTGACGCCGCCGGGCCTGACGCCGCCCCGCCGGTCGCGCCGGGGCCGACGCCTGCCGTCGCCCCGCTCGACGCCGCCCCGGTGGCTCAGGCTGCGGCCGTGGCGACCCCGGCCGCTGCGCCGGCTGCGGAGACCCCGCCCGCCCCGACGTCCGCCCCGCCCACGGCGGCCTCTCGCGCGGTCGAGGACGCCGCGCCGCGCCGCGCCCCGGCCCCCTCCGCTCCGACCCCGGCTGCCTCCGTGCAAAGGTCGCCCGCGTCCGTCGAGACCGCGCCGGTCGAGGCCCCGCCGCCCGAGATCGAGACGGCGCCGCTCGTCGTGGTGACGCCGCCGACGCCCGCGCCGACCGCCGCGCGCCCGACCCAGACCGATCCGAGCGCGCCGGTCGTCACCCGGCCGCAGCCCCTGGACTGAGACGGCCGGTCGCGGGAACCGACGACGCCGGACCGCGCTTCCCTGTCAGGCGACGCTTCGTGGCGGCGCCCTCCCCGAGGAAGAGGTTTTCGAGATGACCGATCAATTCGCCAACGGCGCCGCATCGCAGGCGCAGGGCAAGGCGCAAAAGGGTCTGGGCAAGCTGGTCGGCGACCAGAAGCTCCAGGTCGAAGGCGCCTATAACGACGCCAAGGGCAAGTCGCTGGAGCAGTTCGGCAAGGCGATGGACGCCGTCGACCGCCTGGTCGAGAAGGCGCCGGCCGACTATCGTCCCAAGGCGCGCGAAGTGGCCGCCGCCGCCCGCCAGAAGCCCCTGCTGACCACCCTGTCGGTCGCGGGCGTGGGCCTGCTGCTGGCCGGTCTGGCCTCGCGCGGAATGCGTCGCCGCTAACCCGTTCAAACGTACTCCCTCCCTGAGGGGAGGGAGACGCCTACGGACGTGCTGTGAAGGCCGTCACAGCGGCCAGGGCGGCCTCCATCGTCGATTCGACCGTCGTCATCCGCTCGGCCTGATCGCCCAGGGCGGCGACGACGGGCGCGGGCTCGGGCGCGAAGCCCAGCACGTCGCCGACAAAATCGCCGAACTTAGACGGGTGCGCGGTCGACAGGGCGACGACCGGCCCCTGGCTCCGGTCCTGCCGCCGCGCCGCCGCCAAGGCCACGGCCGTGTGCGGACAGACCACCCGGCCCCAATCCTCATGGGCGCGCGCGATCTCGGCGCGGGTCTCGGTCTCGTCGATGGAGACGGCCGACACCGCCGCCCGCAGGGCCGCCAGCAGATCGGGCTCGAAGGCCACGGCGCCGTCCCTTGCGAAGGTTTCGAACAACGACCGGGTGCGCGCGGCGTCGCGGCCGGTCGACTCGAACACCAACCGTTCGAAGTTTGACGGAGCCTGCACGTCCATCGATACGCTGGCGCTCTCGACCGCCGGGCGGCGCGAATAGACGCCGTCGTTGATGGCGCGGGCCAGGGCGTCGTTCTGGTTCACGGCGGCGACGAAGCCGTGGGCGGCAAGGCCCATCCGGCGCGCTGCGATCCCGGCGAAGGCGTCGCCGAAGTTGCCGGTCGGCACCACGAAGGTCGCCGGGCCGCCCAGTTGCGCGGTCGCCGAGACGTAATAGGGGATCTGGCCGGCCAGCCGGGCCCAGTTGATCGAATTGACGGACGACAGCCGTCCGCGTTCGCGCAGGGTCTCCTCGGCCAACAGACCCTTCACCAGGCGCTGGCAATCGTCGAAGTCGCCGCGCACGGCCAGGTTCAGCACATTGTCGGCCTCGACCGTGGTCATCTGCTTGCGCTGGACCGGCGAAACGCGGCCAAGGGGGTGCAGCACCACCAGATCCACCGATCGCGCCCCCGCGAAGGCCCGAACCGCCGCGGCCCCGGTATCGCCCGAGGTCGCCGTCAGGATCGTCAGACGTTCGCCGGAGGCGGCCAGGGCCTCGTCCGTCAGCGCCGCGACCAGCTGCATGGCCAGGTCCTTGAACGCCGCCGTCGGCCCGTGAAACAGCTCCAGCACGAAAAGGCCGGGCTCCAGCTCGACCAGGGGCGTCACCGCCGGATGGTCGAACCCGGCCGTCAGCCGGTCAAGGGCTCGTTCCAGCGCGCCCGCGGGCAGGGCGTCGCCGATGAAGGGGGACACCGCGTCCAAGGCGATGGTCTTGTAATCCGTCGAGCGCGAGGCCTCGGGCGACAGGGCGGGCCAGGCGCACGGCATGTAGAGGCCGCCGTCGGGGGCGATGCCGCGCAGCAGGGCGTCGGAGAAGTCGGTTTCCGGGGCCTGACCCCGGGTCGAGACGTAACGGGCGCTGGAGGTGCTCATGACGGGGTTCGTAGCCATGACGGCGCCGGCCGTCATCCCGTTTCTGGATGATTTTTTCAAGTCGGGCGTTCAGCGACGCTGTCAGGCGCACGGTTGTTGCGGCGAGGCCTTGCGACCTCGGCGACGCTGGCGATCCGGCGCGGGACGGTCCATGTCAGGGGCATGAGACGCCGCGACCTTCTGATCCGCCTGGGCCTTGTCGGCGCCGCCGCCGGCGGGGCCTGGTGGTTTCGCGACTATGTGTTGTGGCGAGAGCCGGAAATCGTCCTGCCTGACGCGGGCGACACCGGATGGCTGCCCTACGCCGAGCCGCGCGTGACCACACCCACCGTGGCGGCGACGGTGAATGGAACGCCGGTCCGCGCGCTGATCGATTCCGGAGCGCAGTATTCGGTGATCGACCGGGGACTGTTCCAGACGCTGGGCCTGACCGATGTGTTCCGCCTACCGATGGTGGCCTATGGCGTCGGCGGCGACGCCCAGGTCGGGCGCGGCGTGACGCTGGACGTCGGCGTGGGCGGCCTGGCGTTGAGGGGACTGCGCGCGGCGATCCTGGGGCTGGGGCCGCTGGCGGGGCCGCAGGGCCTGGCCGCGCCGCTGATCTTGGGTCAGGACGTGCTGCGTCACCTGGTGCTTGATCTGGATGCGCCCGAGCGGCGGCTTCGCTTCTGGGGGCGCGATGGATGGACCCCGCCGGCCGAACTCAGGCCCATCGCCGTCACCCGCAACGGCCGTGCGCTTCAGGCCGCGATCACGATCGAGGGGGCGGAGGTGCAGGCGGTGGTCGACACCGGCGCCTCTGCGACCCTGGCCGTCACGCGCGAGACGGCCCGCGCCACCGGCCTTCTGGACGGCCGCGACAGCCGCCCCGGCCAGAGCATCGTCCTGGGCGGGGTGGTGCGCGCCGATACGGTGGTGGCGCGCACCCTGACCATCGGCGACGATCTGCACCGCGACGCCGAAGTGGCGATCTACGACGATGTCGCCGCGCCGGGCTTTCCCAAGGCCTTGATCGGCATGGAGGCCTTCGCCGGGCGGCGCCTGGTGCTGGACCTGGGCGGGCCGCGCCTGTTCGCCTCGCGCGCCCTGGATATTGCTGTAGGCGGCCCGATCAGGCCCCGCTGAAGGTGTCGCAAGCGGCGGGATCGCCGGACTGATAGCCGCGCTGCAGCCACTGGACCCGCTGGGCCGACGAGCCGTGGGTGAAGCTTTCGGGCGAGACGCGACGGCCCGCGCCGCTCTGCAGGGCGTCATCGCCGATGGCCTGGGCGGTCTTCATCCCCGCCTCGAAATCGCCGGGCTCCAGCGCCACCGCGCCGTTCGACGCGGCCGAGGCGTTGGCGGCCCAGACGCCAGCGTAGCAATCAGCCTGAAGCTCAAGCGCGACGGAATACTGGTTGGCCTCGGCCTCGCCGCGCGCCCGCTGCTGGGCCTGGCGCACCTGGTCGGACGTGCCCGTCAGGGTCTGGACGTGGTGGCCGAACTCGTGGGCGATGACATAGGCCTTGGCGAAGTCGGCGTCGGATCCGCCCAGACGGTCCAACTCCTGCCAGAAGCCCAGGTCCAGATAGACGGTGCGGTCCGTCGGGCAATAGAACGGCCCCATCGCCGCCTGGCCGTAACCGCAGCCCGTCGGGGTGCCCTGTTCGTAGATCACGACCTTGGGCTGCTGATACCCACGCAGTCGCCCGGTCCAGACGTCGTTGATGTTGCCGCCGATGACGTCGACGAAACGCCCGGCCTGGTCCTCGGGCGTGCCGATCTGACCCTGCTGCTCCTGCGCGCCGACGCCGCCGAACTGGCTGGCTAACTGGGTCGTGGTCGACGGGTCGATGCCGAAAACCAGATAGCCGATGATGGCCAGGACCCCGACGCCGATCCCGCCGCCGGCGATGGCCCCGCCGCCCATTCCGCGCCGATCCTCGACCCCGCCGCCGCCGGTTCTTCCGCCTTGCCACCGCATGTCCGCGCCTCCGTTTCACGCCAAGCTAGGCCGGAACGCGGGGAGAGGGGAAGGGATGCGTCAGTTCTGACGGTCCAGCCACGCGTCGATCTGGCCGACGCCCTGGGCGGTGCGGGCGCGCCGTTCGGCGGCCCCTTGGCGCAGCGCCCGCTCCTGCTCGGGCGAGTAGAGCGGTCGCGACGCGGGCGCCGGGGCGTCGATCCGCTGGCGCGCGGCCTCTATCCGCTGGCGTTCGATGCGGGCCTCCAGCGTCTGCTGGCGGGCCAGGGCGGCGTTGGCCTGGGCCTGGTTGCGCAGCCGCTCGGTTTCATAGCGGTGCTGATCCGCGATGGCCGCCGGCGCTCCGCCGGGATAGGCGGCGTAGGGCGGCTGGCTCTGCCGCCATGTTTGGGCCGCGGCCGGAGCGGCGACAGAGACGATCAGGCCGGTCAGGATCAGAGCGATCTTCATGGAAGGGATATGGGCGCGGCGCCGTTTTCCGCCAAGCGGAGCCGCAACCGCCGCCCTGCCCGGGGGTTCATCAGCCCTCAATCCCCAAACGAATGGAGCAGATCCCATGGCCCAGTCCCTGTCCGGAAAGACCGTCGCCGTCCTGGCCACCGACGGCGTCGAACTCGTCGAACTCAACGAACCGGTCAAGGCGCTCCAGGACGCCGGGGCCGTAGTGGAGATCGTCTCGCTGAAGGCCGGCGACTTCCAGGGCTTCAACCACCTGACGCCGGGCGACAAGGTCACGGCGGACAAGGCCGTGGCCGGGGTCGACGCCTCGGCCTATTCGGCGCTGATGCTGCCGGGCGGCGTCGCCAATCCCGACCAGCTGCGGGCGAACGAGGACGCGGTGAAGTTCGTGCGCGCCTTCTTCGACGCCGGAAAGCCGGTCGCCGCCATCTGCCATGCGCCCTGGCTGCTGATCGAGGCGGGCGTGGTCGAGGGACGCACCCTGACCGGCTATCCCAGCATCCGCACCGACCTGCGCAACGCCGGCGCCACCGTGGTGGACGAGGAGGTTGTGGTCGACGACGGCCTGGTCACCAGCCGCAATCCCGACGACATCCCCGCCTTCAACGCCAAGATGATCGAGGAATTCGCCGAGGGCCGTCATCGCGGCCAGGCCGAAAAGAGCGACCAGGCCCGGCCCGCGGCGCACTGACGCTCAGGGCATGGCCCAGACGGAGGACCGCTTGATCTCCTGGTCCTCCAGCTCCCGCGTCGTGGGCACCCGGTATTCCGCCAGGAAGTCCAGCCCTTCGCGCGGGAAATAGGTGCGGCCGGGATCGCCGATCAACACGCGTACACCCCGGCCGCGCGCCTGGCCCAGCCAGGCCAGCACCGCCTCGGTCATCGGCTTTTCATAGCAGATGTCGCCCGCGCAGATGACGTCGACGTCGGGGGGCGGCGTCGACAGCATGTCCCGGCCCTCGAAATCCAGCTTCACACCGTTCGACGCGGCGTTGGCGGCGACGGCGGCCTGGCAGAAGGGGTCGATGTCGGCGCACAGGCATGACGCCGCGCCGGCCTTCATCGCCGCGACCCCGACCAGGCCCGAGCCGGCGGCGAAGTCCAGCACGCGTCGCCCAGCGACCTCCTGCGGATGATCCAGAAGCCAGCGCGCCAGCGCCTGGCCGCCCGCCCAGGCGAAGGCCCAGAACGGCGGCGGCAGGCCCATCTCGCCCAGTTCCTCTTCCGTCAGCCGCCACAGGGGTGTGATCTCGTCCGCCAGCCACAGCGAGATTTCCGGCGCATGAGGCACGGGCTGCAGGCGGGTGTTCTCGCGGATGAAGGCGGCGGGATCGGCGATGGCCATCCACCCGCTTTAAGCCCTTGCGCCCGTCTGGTGAAGGGTGGATCGGTGTTGAGACGACCTGACAAAAAGTCAGGTTGACATGACATTCTGACAGTGTAAGGTGCGCCTTACAAACACGGAGACAACGCCATGCTGGCCCTTTGGAAGTCAGGAACCGCCGCGCATCGCCGCTACGTCACGCGCACCTTCGCCTTCATGGTGCCGTATATGGCTATCTGCGTCGCCATGATGACCACCGACGCCTTCGATGAGGTGATGAACAGGCCTGCGGGCTGGGTGCTGGCGGCGGCGGTGGCCGCGCCCGTCATCGGCCAGATATGGGCCACTCTAACGCTGATGCGCGAAAGCGACGAGTTCGTGCGCGCCGTCACCGCCAAACAGTTCATCCTGGCCGCGGGCGGGGCCATGGCCATCGCCGTCTTCTGGGGCTTCGGCGAAAGCTTCGCCGGGGCGCCGCATCTGCCCGCCTGGCTGGTCTATCCGCTGTTCTGGGCGATCTATGGCGTGCTCGCGCCCTTCATCCGGGCGTCCAACTGATGAAGAACCGCCTCAAGCTGCTGCGTGTCGAGCGCGGCTGGACGCAGGAGCAGCTGGGCCAGGCCCTGGGCGTGTCCCGCCAGGCGGTGATCGCCCTGGAGACCGAGCGGCACGACCCCTCGCTGGACCTGGCCTATCGCATCGCGGCGACCTTCGACCGGCCGGTCGAGGACATCTTCGAGAATCCGCACGCCTGACGGCGCGCCCTCAACCTATTCATTAAGGAGACATCCGATGTTCAACGCCTTCTTCAAGGCGCGCCCGCGCCTGCGCGCCGCCCTGTTCGGCCTGGCGATCTGCGCCCCTTCCCTCGCGGTCGGCGTCAGCGCCGCCCTGGCGCAGGACGCCGCCCCCGCCTCCGCCGCCTTCGTTTCAGACCGGCTGTCGGTCGAGGTGGAGGGCCAGGGCCCCGACGTGATCCTGATCCCCGGCTTCGGCTCGTCGCGCGAGGTGTGGCGGGCGACGGCGGATCGTCTGAAGGCGACGCACCGCGTCCATCTGGTCCAGCTGGCCGGCTTCGCGGGCGAGCCGTGGAGCCATGGCGACGGCCCCTTCGTCCAGCCGGTCGTCGATGAACTGGACCGCTATGTCCGCGAGCAGGGCCTGGAGCGGCCCGCGGTGGTCGGGCATTCGATGGGCGCCCTGGTCGGGCTGCAGCTGGCCCAGCAGCATCCCCAAGCGGTCGGCCGGCTGATGAGCGTGGACAGCCTGCCCTTCTTCGGCGCCCTTCGCGGCCCGCAGGTGACGGTCGAGGCGATGCGGCCGGCGGCGGAACAGACCGTCAGCGCCATCCTGGTCCTGTCGGACGACGCCTTCCGCGCCGCCCAAGTCGGCAGCGCTCAGGGCATGACCCGGGATCCAGCCCTGCGCGAACGGCTCGTCGACTGGACCACCGGCTCGGATCGGCACGCCATGGGGGCGGCCATGCGCGATGTCCTTCTGACGGACGCCCGGCCCGGCCTTGCGACCATGCGCCTGCCGGTCACGGTGCTGTACGCCGCGGACGCCGACGGCGGCGCGTCGGCGGCCCAAGCCGATCAGGCCTGGACCAGTCAGTACGAACCGCTGCCGGGGGTGAAGCTGGTCCGCATCGACGGCAGCCGTCACTTCATCATGGCGGATCAGCCCCAGCGGTTCGCCGAGGTCTTGGACGCCTTCCTGGCCGACTAGCCGGCCTTGGGCGTCACGTCGCCGGACTTGACGGGCGCGCCGCCGAACTGGTCGGCATAGGCGGGGTTCAGCAGGGCGCGGAAGGCGTCCTGCGGCACCGTCACCCAGTAGTAGCCGTCCGAATAGGGGCCGATCTGATAGGCGCCGATCAGGAAGGTCGCGCCGCCCGCCTGTCCCGGCGTCTGTCCGGGTGCCAGGATGAAGGGCGTGGCCACCGCCTTGGGGCAGGTCCACATCTTGCCGTCCAGGGTGGCGCGCTCCGATCCCGGCGAGCGGGCCTGCTTGGCGGCGTTGGCGGCGTCGCACAGGGCCTTGTCCAGCACGGACAGGTCCGCGCCGGGGCGGAACAGGTCGGCGAAGCCCAGCCGCTTCTTCTGCGCCTTGTCCCACAGCACGGCCGAGAAGCTGGTGTTGGGATGGGCGCCGCCCGTGAACTCGAAATCGGTGCGCGCCAGGCTGAACAGCCGCGCCGTCTCGCCGCCCGGCGCATAGGCGATCGACTTCTCATAGGGGTTGGGGCCGCCGCCGGCCTCGCTCAGGTCGGCCTGCGCGCCTTCCTCGAACTGCTTCAGGTCGCGCACCGCCGCCGCATAGATGGGGGCGTGCAGGTCCGGCTGGCCCTTCACCGCCGCCGGCAGGGTCAGCTTGACGCTGGCGTACTGGGTCTTGTCGTCGAAGGCCATCGGCGCGCCCGCCGTCGCCGGGGGCGTGGCGGCGGGCGCCGGGGGCGCATCGGCCTTGTCCTCGCGTCGCTGGCAGGCCGCCAGGCTGGCGGCCACCGCAGCGGTCAGGAACAGGGTGCGGACGGGGAGGGTCATGCGAAACTCCTTCATGACAGGCCGACAAAACCGAGGGCGACGGCGCCGAGCAGGATCAGCCCGGCCTCGCGATTTGACTTGAACAGACGCAACGCCAGCGCCGGGTCGTCGCGGTCGATCCGGCGAACCTGCAGCGCCAGATGGCCGGCGTAGGCCAGCGCGCCCAGGGCGAACATCGGCCCCAGTCCGGCCGCCGCGCCCGCCAGGGCGGCGAAGGCCACGGCCAGGCCGTAGAAGACGGCGACGCCCGGTCGGACCGCCGACGCCAGCCGCCGCGCCGAGGATTTCACCCCGACCATGGCGTCGTCCTCGATGTCCTGCAGGGCGTAGATGGTGTCGTAGCCCAGGGTCCAGAACACCCCCCCGATCCACAGCAGCACGGCGGGGGCGTAAGCCTGCCCGGCCAGCGCCACGGCATGGTCGCTGTCAGCGGGCGGCGACCACAGGAAGGGGCGGAACTCGCCGGCCATCTCGGGGGGCAGCAGGGCCGCGGCGGCCAGGGGCAGGGCGGCGGCGAACCCCATCAGGGCGCCCCAGTTGAAGGTCATGCCCAGCCAGGCCTGGGGCCACCAGGTGATCCTCTTCATGAACGGATAGGCCGCGACCAGGGCCAGGGAGCCGACGCCGAGCACTATGGCGATTACGGGAAGGGTCAGCAGGATCAGCAGGCTGATCAGGCTGCAGCCGACGACGAAGGCCCAGGCCTGTTTGACGCTGATGCGCCCGGACGGGATCGGGCGCTGGGCGGTGCGGGCGACCCGGGCGTCGAAGTCCCGGTCGACGATGTCGTTGAAGGCGCAGCCCGCCGCCCGCATCAGGCAGGCGCCGATCGCGAAGCCGACGAACAGCCAAAGATGATACAGGCCGGGCGGCTGGCGATACTGGGCCAGGGCCAGGGCGATCCCCTGCCAGCCCGGCAGCAGCAGCAGCCATATGCCGATCGGCCGGTCGAACCGCCCCAGCTTCAGCCACGGCTTCAGTCCCTCCGGCGCGTGCCGGTCGACCCAGTTGGCGCCGGCGTCGGGAAGGGGGGCGAAGGTCATGGCCGATGACTTAGCCGGAATGGACGAGGGGGTGAAGGCGTGGCCGCCCTGACGCGCCCTGGCTGCACTCACAAGCGCGTTCCTCCCCATGGTCGAGCCACGGGGAGGGCGCAGGGGGGCAGAGGCGGCCTCAGTCCTGATAGACGTCGCCGGAGCCGGCGATGTCGGTGGTCAGCTTGGACGGACGGTCGGTCAGGGCCACGTCGCCCGAGCCGGAAATGCTGACGGCGGTCTCGCCGGTCGGGGCGATGCGGGCGTCGCCGGAGCCGGACAGGTCGACCTTGGCGGTTCCGGTCGCCAAATCCTCCAGGTCGGCGTCGCCCGAGCCGGAGATGTCCAGATCCAGGGCGTCGGTGCGCCCAGAGGCCTGGACCTTGGCCGAACCGGCGATGTCGATGGCCAGGGCGGGGCGGTCGTATCCGGTGATGGACAGTTCGCCCGAGCCGTTGACCTCGAAGCGATCCACGTCCGGCGCTGTGACGACCACGCGCAGTTCGTCGCTCTCGGAGCGCCCGTTCACGCCGTGACGATTCCAGGTGACGATGGCGCTTTCCTGGCCGTCAGCCAGGAACAGCCGGCCGTTCTCCAGACGCACCCGATCAGCGACGCCCTTGGGGCCGGTGATCACGACGCTGGCCGCGTCGCCCTGGACATAGTCGACGTCGATGGCGGATTCGACGCGCAGGGCGCGCCCGCCGTCCCAGGCCAGGGTCCGGGTCACGGTCGGACCCAGGTCGGCGTCGTCGCCGCGCACCCGTTCGATGCGGACGCTTTCGCCGTTATCGTTGCGGATGGTCCAGGCCCAGCCGTGGCGCTGCAGATCGGAGCCGCCCAGGGCCACCGCCCCGCCCAGGGCCGCGACGCAGAGCACCAGGGCGGCGCCGGCGATGATGAACAGGGTGCGGATCATGCCGAGGCTCCCATGACCGGAGTGGAGGTTTCAGGTTGCAGGGCCGGCTTCAGCAGCCGGTAGTGCAGGCGGGCGAACCAGACCAGGCCGTTGACCAGCCAGACGGTCACGATGGTCAGCAGGGCGCCGATGAAGACCGCCCCGGCCATCAAACCCAATCCCATCAGGATCGCCGCCAGCGGGCCGCCGGGGAAGCCGGCGAAGGGTCCCGCGACCATCACCCCGCCGCCCACGAAGAACAGGGCGATGGCGGCGATGAAGAAGCCGAACAGCGTGCCCACCACGCCCATCAGGATGGGCAGCAGGATCAGGATGTCGATGGCCCCCAGACCCAGGACGGCGAAGACCGCGGCCGCGGCGGCCGAGGGGTTCTTCTCCTGGGCCCAGCGCTGGATGCCGGCTTCGGCCTTCAATTCGCGGGCCAGTCGGGCGGGGTCGCCCAGCGCGGCGGCCACCTCGGCCTCGGTGCGGCCGGCGGCCAGGCCGTCCTCGAAATGGGTCTCGTAGTCGGCGACGATGTCGTTGGCGGTCGTGGTCGGCAGGCCGACCAGGCCGTTCTTCAGACGGGCGATGAATTCCGCGCGCGTCATTGGGCTCCCTCCGGTTGATCTTGATGAGGCGGGGCGGCGTCGGGCGCGGCCACCACGGCGTCGACGGCGCGGGTGAACGCGGTCCATTCGTCGCTCTGGGCAGCCAGGGCCGCGCGTCCCGCGTCGGTCAGACGGTAGTATTTGCGCGACGGGCCGGACGAGGATTCGACCAGATAGGTCTCGACCAGACCGTCGCCCTGCATCCGGCGCATCAGCGGGTAGATGGTCCCTTCGCCCATGTCGATCGCGTCCGACAGGCGGCTGGCGATCTCGTAGGCGTAGCTGTCCGCCCGGTTCAGCAGGGCCAGGACGCACAGTCCCAGCACCCCCTTCTTCAGCTGTATCTCGATGGTTTCAGGCACCTCGATCTCTCCTGTGATGGAGATTGGATACGGCAAGGTATCTGGTGACGCAAGGTAGCTGTGAAAACATGACAGCGATTTAATCGTGGCCGCCGAACGGCGGGTTTGCGGCCGGGGAGGGTGTTGTTGCTTGGCAAGCCGAAAACGATCCGATAGGGACGCCACAGCGCCGGGCGTGGGAATCGCGCCAGCGTGATTACTTGCGATTCATTCGCAAGTGTCTGCTGCAAAACGGTTTTATGGGGACTTCTCTGATGGGGATGGGCACGGGAGCCCGAGGAACGCTCAAGGGCGCCGTCGCGACGGCCGTTCTTGGCGCCGGCCTGGCGATCTTTTCCGCCGCGCCGACCTGGGCGCAGGATCTGATGGGACAGCCGACGCCGGGGGGCATCGGGCTGCAACCGGCCGCTTCGCCGCTGAAGCACGACGCGCATTTCTTCCACGACGTGATCCTGCTGCCGATCATCGTGGCCATCACCCTGCTGGTGCTGGGCCTGCTGGTATGGATCGTCATCCGCTATAACAAGCGCAGCAATCCGACGCCCGCCCGGTGGAGCCACAACACCACCATCGAGATCATCTGGACGGTCGCGCCGGTGGTGATCCTGCTGTTCATCTCGCTGTTTTCGTTCCGCCTGCTGTTCGCCTATCACGACATGCCCGAGCCGGACGTGACGGTGAAGGTCACGGGCAACCAGTGGAACTGGGCCTATGAATATCCGGACCAGAGCGTCTCGGAATACATCTCCAACATGCTGCCGGAAGATGAGGCGAAGGCGCGCGGCGTTCCCTATCGCCTGGCCGCGGACGAGCCGATGGTCGTGCCGGTGGGCAAGACCGTCCGCCTGCTGATCACCGCCGCCGACGTCATCCACTCGGTCGGCCTGCCGGCCTTCGGCCTGAAGACCGACGCCATCCCCGGCAAGGTCAACGAGACCTGGTTCAAGGCCGAGCGCACCGGCGTCTTCTACGGCCAGTGCTCGGAGCTGTGCGGCGTCGACCACGCCTTCATGCCGATCCAGATCAACGTCGTGACCCAGGCCGAGTTCGAGCGCTGGGTCGCCTCCAAGGGCGGCTCCATGACCCCGCCGGCGGTCGCCGCCGCGGGCGGTTCGGCCGCCCAGGCGCAGGCCGGCACGACCGGCGCGCCGGTCGTGGGCCAGGCCACCACCGGCCCCGAAGCTGGCGGAACCTCGATCCCGACCGCCCAGACCGCCACGACCCCGACGGCCCCGGCCGTCGCCGCCCAACCCGCCCCGGCCGCCGCGCCGGCGGCTCAGTAATCGCGAGAGGCTGAGACGAGCATGGCCACCGCAGCCGCCGCCCACGACCACGACCACGGTCACAAGATGGGCTTCTTCACCCGCTGGTTCCTGTCCACCAACCACAAGGACATCGGCCTGCTGTACCTGGGCTTCGCGATCTTCGCGGGTCTGATCGGCGGCGCCCTGTCCGGCCTGATCCGCTGGGAGCTGGCCGAGCCGGGCATCCAGCTGTTCAAGGAAGGCACCATCATCCAGCAGCTGGGCCTCGTGGAGGCCTCCAAGCACGGCTACAACGTCACCGTCACCGCGCACGCCCTGATCATGGTGTTCTTCGTGGTCATGCCGGCGACGATGGGCGGCTTCGCCAACTATTTCGTGCCGATCATGATCGGAGCGCCGGACATGGCGTTCCCACGCATGAACAACATCTCCTTCTGGCTGCTGTTCTTCGCCTTTGTGCTGCTGTGCCTGTCGCTGTTCGTGGACGGCGGACCGGGACGCGGCTTCGGCGGTGGCTGGACGGCCTATCCGCCGCTGTCGACCACCGGCCACACCGGCCCGGCCTTCGACCTGGCCATCTTCTCGTTGCACGTGGCGGGCGCCAGCTCGATCCTGGGCGCGATCAACTTCATCACCACCATCTTCAACATGCGCGCGCCGGGCATGACCCTGCACCGCATGCCGCTGTTCGCCTGGGGCGTGTTGATCACCGCCTTCCTGCTGCTGCTGTCGCTGCCGGTCCTGGCGGGCGCCATCACCATGCTGCTGACCGACCGCAACTTCGGCACCAGCTTCTTCAATCCGGCCGGCGGCGGCGACCCGGTGATGTACCAGCACCTGTTCTGGTTCTTCGGCCACCCCGAAGTGTACATCATGATCCTGCCGGGCTTCGGCATCATCAGCCACATCGTCTCGACCTTCAGCCGCAAGCCGATCTTCGGCTATCTGGCGATGGCCTACGCCATGGTCGCCATCGGCTTCATCGGCTTCATCGTGTGGGCGCACCACATGTACACCGTGGGCATGAGCATCAATCTGCGCGCCTATTTCGTGGCCGCGACGATGATCATCGCGGTGCCGACGGGGGTGAAGATCTTCAGCTGGATCGCCACCATGTGGGGCGGCTCCATCACCTTCAAGACGCCGATGCTGTGGGCGATGGGCTTCATCTTCCTGTTCACCCTGGGCGGCGTCACCGGCGTGGTCCTGTCGAACGCCGGCATCGACTACAGCCTGCACGACACCTACTACGTGGTGGCCCACTTCCACTATGTGCTGTCGCTGGGCGCCATCTTCTCGATCTTCGCGGGCTTCTACTACTGGTTCGAGAAGATGTTCGGCGTGAAGTACAACGAGTTCCTGGGCCAGCTGCACTTCTGGATCATGTTCGTCGGCGTGAACGTGATCTTCTTCCCGCAGCACTTCCTGGGCCTGCAGGGGATGCCGCGTCGCTACATCGACTATCCCGAGGCCTACACCCTGTGGAACCACGTCTCCTCGGTCGGCTACGCCATCACCGTGGTGGGCGTGGTGGTCTTCCTGGTCATGCTGGCCGAGGCCGCCATCCGTCGCCGCAAGGGCGTGGCCAATCCGTGGGGCGAAGGCGCCACCACCCTGGAGTGGACCCTGTCCTCGCCCCCGCCGCAGCACCAGTTCAACGAGCTGCCGGTGGTCAAGGCCGAAGAGCACTGAGCCTCGGTCCCTGCTGAAAAAGAAGGCCGCCTCTTCCGACGAAGGGGCGGCCTTACGCTTTTGGGTATGCTAAGCCGCGCGCGACCATGACCGACGCCCAGACCCGCCCCGTCCTGTCCACCGCCCAGCCGGAAGACTATTTCCAGCTGCTGAAGCCGCGCGTCATGTCGCTGGTGGTGTTCACCGCGGCGACCGGTCTTGTGGTGGCGCCGGGCGCGGTCAATCCGCTGGTGGCGGCCATCGCCGTGCTGTGCATCGCCGTGGGCGCCGGCGCCGCAGGGGCGCTGAACATGGCGCTGGAGGGCGAGACCGACGCCCTGATGCGCCGCACCCGCGGCCGTCCCGTCGCGGCCGGCCGGGTCAGGAAGAACGAGGCCATGGCCTTCGGTGTAATCCTGAGTCTGTTCTCGGTCATGCTCTTGGGGATGAACGCCAACTGGCTGGCGGCCGGGCTGCTGGCCCTGACCATCGTCTATTACGCCGGCTTCTACACCCTGCTGCTGAAGCGGCGGACGCCCCAGAACATCGTCATCGGCGGGGCGGCGGGCGCCTTCCCTCCCGTGATCGGCTGGGCCGCCGCGACGGGCCAGGCGCCGTGGCAGGCGTGGCTGCTGTTCGCCATCATCTTCCTGTGGACCCCGCCCCACAGCTGGGCCCTGGCGCTGTATTCGGCCGGCGACTACGCCAAGGCCGGCATTCCGATGATGCCGGTGGTGCGCGGCGCCCGGTCCACCCGCCTTCAAATCCTGATCTACAGCCTGGTCTTCGTGCCCGTCGCCATCGCCCCGGCCGTGGTCGGCCTGGGCGGGCCCGTCTATCTGGTCGTATCGGTGCTGGGCGGCCTGGGCTTCCTGGGGCTGGCGCTGCGGCTCTATCGCTCGCGCGCGGGCGACGAGCCCGACAAGGCCGAGGCGGTGGGGCGCGAAGCCGCATTGTACGACGTGCGCGCCCAGGCCAAACCGGCCCGCGACCTGTTCGCCTTCTCCATCCTCTATCTGATGGCGCTGTTCGCCGCGCTGCTGGTCGAGGCCCTGTCCGGTATGGGAGCGTAAAGCCATGCGTCTGACGCCCGACGAGCTGAACGCGCGCAAGCGCCGCAACCTGTTCATCGCCCTGGGCCTGGTCGCCTTCATCGTCCTGGTCTTCCTGACCACGGTGCTGCGCCTGCAACAGAACCAGGCCGACGCGCGCGCGGCGCTGGAAGGGCCCGGCATGGTCGAGGCGGAGCCCGCGGCCCGATGAGGAAGGACCGCAAGAACGTCATCGCCATCGCCTGCGTCCTGGGCGTGATGGGCATGACCGGCGCGGCCTTCGCGGCCGTGCCGCTGTACCAGATGTTCTGCCAGGTGACCGGCTTCGACGGCACGGTGCGCAAGGCCGACAAGGCGCCGGACACCGTTCTGGACCGCACCGTCCTGGTGCGTTTCGACACCAATGTGCGCGGCGTGCCGATGAAGTTCGTCTCGGAGCAGAAGACCCAGCGCGTGCGGATCGGCGAGACGGGCCTGGCCTATTTCGACGTGACCAACACCTCGGACCAGCCGATCCACGTCCGAGCCGGCTACAACGTCGTGCCGGAATACACCGGCCCCTATTTCCAGAAGCTGCAATGCTTCTGCTTCACCGCCCAGACGATCGCGGCGGGCGAGACGCGTCAGTTCCCGGTGCAGTATTTCATCGCCCCCGAACTGGCGACCGACCGCGAGGCCCGCGGCGCGCGCGAGATCACCCTCAGCTACACCTTCTATCCGGCCGACGATCCGGCCGCGCAGGGGTGAAGTCCGGCGTCGACCTGCCCGGCGTCGGCTGCGGCCTGGTGATCCGGCGGGCGGACGGCCGCATCCTGCTGTGTCGCCGGATGAAGCCGCCCGAGGCCGGACGTTGGAGCATCCCCGGCGGCAAGGTCGATGCGATGGAGCCGTCGGCGCAGGCGGCCCGGCGAGAGGCCGAGGAGGAGACGGGGCTTCGCATCGGCGCGGTCGATCTCCTGTGCGTCACCGAGGAAATCCTGACCGCCGACGGCCAGCACTGGGTTTCGTTGATGTATCTGGCGCGCGATTTCGAGGGCGAGCCGCGCCTGACCGAGCCGGACAAGCTGTCGGCCGTGGACTGGTTCGACCCCGCCGACCCGCCCCAGCCCCTGTCGGTCTTCGCCGCCCGCGCGTTGGAGACCTTGGGCGACGCCGGCTGATCTGTGGCCGAAAGGCGGCGGGGCTCTGGCGTCGTGGAAAAGGGGGCGCTATAGCCGCTGTCATAACCGACTCTCGCCGACCAAAGAGACGCGATTCATGGCCGACGCCCACGCCGTTCCGCACCACGACTATCACCTGGTCAATCCCAGCCCCTGGCCGCTGGTGTCCTCGATGGCCGCCTGCGTCATGTTCATCGGCGCCGTGGTCTGGATGAAGGGCCTGGTCTCGGCCGACGCCGGTCCTGTGGCCGCCGCCTTCCTGGCCGAGGGCAAGAAGGGCCTGTTCTTCGCCGGTCTGGCGGGCGTGCTGGTGTCGATGTTCGGCTGGTGGTCGGACGTCATCAAGGAATCCAAGGCGGGCGACCACACCCCGGTCGTCTCGATCGGCCTGCGCTACGGCATGATCCTGTTCATCGCCTCGGAAGTGATGTTCTTCGCCGCCTTCTTCTGGATGTTCTTCGACATGGCCCTGTTCGCCGAGTCGCGCGCCCTGACGCCCGAGATCGGCACCTGGGCCGACACGGCCAAGGCCTGGTCGACCTGGCCCCCGGCCGGCGTCGAGGTGCTGAGCCCGTGGCAGCTTCCGCTGCTGAACACCGTCACCCTGCTGCTGAGCGGCTGCACCGTGACCTGGGCTCACCACGCGCTGCAGGTGGGCGATCGCAAGGGCGCCAAGACGGCCCTGATCATCACCGTGATTCTGGGCGTGCTGTTCACCTGCGTGCAGGCGTACGAGTACCACCACATCATTCACGAACACCTGTTCTTCAACGAGGAAGCCCTGAACTCGGGCCTGTACGGTTCCGTCTTCTTCCTGGCGACCGGCTTCCACGGCTTCCACGTCCTGGTCGGCACCATCTTCCTGACCGTCTGCCTGATCCGCCTGCTGCGCGGCGACTTCACGCCCGAGAAGCACTTCGGCTTCGAGGCGGCGGCCTGGTACTGGCACTTCGTGGACGTGGTCTGGCTGTTCCTGTTCGCCTTCGTCTACGTCGTCTTCGGTTGATCCAAGACGCTCGCGACACGGTTCCGGCGGCGGGGGGCGAGGGATCGCCTCCCGCCGTCGCCATTTCGGCGACGCCCGTGCGCGACGCCCTGCGCGGCCGCTGCCCGCGTTGCGGCCAGGGCGCGCTGTTCGCCGGCTGGCTGAAGGTCGCGCCGCGCTGCGCCGCCTGCGGCCTGGACTATTCCACCGTCCAGACCGGCGACGGACCGGCCAGCTTCATCATGCAGATCGCCGGCTTCATCGTCGGCTTCTCGGCCCTGGTCGTGGAGATTCGTTTTCATCCGCCGATGTGGCTGCACCTGATCGTCTGGATCCCGCTGGTCGTGATCCTGTCTCTGGCCCTGATGCGGCCGGGGCGGGGGCTGATGATCGGCCTGCAGTACCGCAACCAGACCGACCGACCCTCTTCCTCGCCCGGATCGGACCGATGAGGCGGTTTCCCTGGATATTGACCGTGCTGACGGCGCTGGGCGTCGCGCTGCTGCTCGCGCTGGGCGTCTGGCAGGTGCAGCGGCTGAAGTGGAAGGAAGGGCTGATCGCGGCGGCCGAGGCGGCCTCCACCCGCCCGCCAGAATCGCTGGACGCCGTGCTGGCCGGCGGCGATGTCGAGTTCAGGAAGGCGATGATGGTCTGCCCCGGCCTGGCCACCGCTCCCTATGTCGAGCTTCAGAGCATCCATGACGGCCAGCCGGGCGTGCGGCTGATCTCGGCCTGCCGTCCGGTCGGGCGCGACGACGTGCTGCTGATCGATCGCGGCTTCGTGGCGGACGGGCGGGAGGGGCGACCGCGCGTCCAGGCCTCGACCCTGCCGCTGGTGCTGGTGGGCGAACTGCGGATCACGCCGCCGCCGCCCGCCCTGGCGCCCCCGCCGGCCAACGAACGCTTCTACGCCCGCGACACCGCGGCGATGGCGAAGGCGCTGGGCGTGACCGGCCCGGTGCGGCCCGAGACCGTCTTCGCCCTGACCGCGATCAATCCCGAGGTCCCGGCCCTGGTCCCCTCGGCGCCGCCGGCGGCCTTCTCCAACAACCATTTCGGCTATGCGCTGACATGGTTCGGACTGGCGATCGCCCTGATCGGCTTCTATGCAGCGCTCCTACGTCGGCGCCTGAAGGAAGGGCGCCCCTCAAGCAGCCCCGCGCCGCGCGCGGGGCGATAGGGAAAGAAAAAGTCCTGACCGCCTCCCTGCACACCCTGTCGAACGGCGTCCGCGTGGTCTGCGACCCCATGCCGGGGCTGAAGACCCTGGCCGTCGTGGTGGCGGTGAAGGGCGGCGCGCGGTGGGAGCCGGAGGACCGCTCGGGCTGGTCGCACCTGCTCGAACACCTGGTGTTCAAGGGGGCCGGCGACATGGCCGCACGCGAGATCGTCGAGCGGATCGAGGCCGAGGGCGGCACGATCAACGCCGCCACCGGCTATGAGCGGACCAGTTTCGAGGTGCGCGGCCTGGACGGCTCCCTGCCGCTGGCCATGCAGGTGCTGTCGGACCTGGTGTTCCGCCCCACGTTGGACCCCGCCGAGATCGAGCGCGAGAAGGACGTGGTGGCCCAGGAGATCGCCGAGGCCTTCGACACCCCGGACGACCACGTCTTCGAAATGGTCCAGACCCGCGCCTTCCGGGGCCAGCCGCTGGGCCGCCCCATCCTGGGCTCGGTCGCCAGCCTGAAGCCGGCCGACCGGGCGGCGGTGGAGGCGTGGCGCGCCCGGCTCTATTCGCCGGACCGGATGGTGGTGGCCGCCTCCGGCGCGGTGGACGAGGCCGAACTGCTGGCCCTGGCCGAGCGCTGGTTCGGCGATGCGGCGCCCATGCCGGCCGATGCGCCCGGCCCGGCGGCCTTCGTCGGCGGCCACGCCCGGCTGAACCGCAGGATCGAGCAGGCCAATCTGGTCTTCCAGCTGCCCGCGCTGGGCGCGACTGACCCGCAGCTGCCGGCCCTGCGTCTGTTCAGCGAGATTCTGGGCGGCGGCATGGCCTCGCGCCTGTTCCAGAGCGCGCGCGAGGAGCGGGGCCTGGCCTACGCCATCGACGCCTATCAGGAGCCCTATGCCGACACCGGCGTGCTGGGCGTCTACGCCGGCGCGGCGTCGGACCGCGCAAAGGAACTGGCCCAGGTCTCGGCCGCCGAGGTGCGAAGCCTGGCCGAGGCCGGCCCGACGGCGGCCGAGCTGTCGCGGGCCAAGGCGGTGATGAAGGCGGGCCTGTGGATGTCGGACGAGAATCCGATGAGCCGCGCGGGCCGCAACGCCGCCCAGACCCTGATCTTCGGCCAGCCGCTGGCCGGCGAAACCATGACCGAACAGCTGGAGGCCCAGACCGTCGAGGACGTCCGCGCGGTCGGCGCCCGGCTGCTGGACGGCGGCAAGGCGGCCAGCGCGGTCCTGGGGCCCCGGGCGGCCGGCGGCGCGGGCGAGGCGTTCGAGGCGGCCCTGTTCGGCTGACGGCCGGAACCGCCCCCGCCCGGCGACGGTTGTCCTGACGCGTCGAAACCGGGAGAACCTGAATGTCCGTCCGTGTCGCCCTGATCGTTGGCAGCCTGCGCGAAGGCTCCTATTCCCGCGCCGTCGCCCTGGCGATGAAGGACCTGGCCGCGCCGGGCCTGGAGCTGGTCCCGGTCGAGATCGGGGACCTGCCGCTCTACAATCCCGATCTGGAGACGGACCAGCCGCCCGCGCCCTGGCGGCGGTTCCGGGCGGAGGTGGCCGCGACCACCGCCGTGCTGTTCGTCACGCCGGAATACAACCGCTCCATCCCCGGCGCGTTGAAGAACGCGCTCGACGTCGGCTCGCGCCCCTATGGCCACAGCGTCTGGCAGGCCAAGCCCGCCGCCATCGTCAGCGTCTCGCCCGGCGCCATCGGAGCCTTCGGCGCCAACCACCATCTGCGCCAGCCGCTGGTCTTCCTGAACATGCCCGTGATGCAGCAGCCGGAGGCCTATGTCGGCAACGTCGAGGCCTTGCTGGACGACGAGGGCCGGCTGACCAACGAAGGCACGCGCGACTTCCTCAAGACCTTCGTGGACGCCTTCTCGGACTGGATCGAAAAGACCAGAGGCTGATCGCGCGGAGGCGTGTCTCCTAACCTCAGCACGATCCCTGCCGACGTGCGCAACGCGCGCCATTGGTTGCGGGCATGTCCGCTTCAAGGCGCGAAGGCTGTGACGGCAATCGACCCGTTGCGGACGTTCCTGACCTGGTGTGTCGCTTTCACTAATGGCGTCAGCGATGTTACGGCTGGCGCATGGCCCTTTTCCCGATCACCGTTTTCGCGGGCGTTCTGCTGTCGATCATCCCTGTGAACGTGCAGGCGCAGGGCGGCCCAACCGTGCGACAGCGCATGTTCATCGCGTCTGAAGCGGATGCCTCATTCACTTTTGGACACACGCGAGCGTCATTGGGTTGGCGCTGGAGCCATCCTTTCGAGGACGCGACTGGGTCGGTTACTGTTTTCGCAGAACGGACGGCGGAGGGCGCGCCGCCTGGCCAGCCTACACGACCTGTGTTCATCGCGCGCCAGGTCGAGCGTGTGTCTGGAGACCCTGAGGCAGTCCGGTGGGCCGACAGTGATGGATGTCCGGCGCTTTTGCGCCTGATGCATGATTTTGAGGCACTGCGGGTGCCATCGACGGTGATCCCCGGCCTGACCTGGCCTCCACGATTCCCTGTTGTCACCCTTGACGGCACAGTCTGGACGATCTGGACTCGCGATGCCCAACAAGGCGACCGTTCCACGGCTTATGTCCAGATGTCATCGAATGCCGGGGAGATCGCGGCCTGGGGGCAGCGGAGCCGGGAGGCGTTGTCTGGATGCTGGAGTGACGACCAGCCATCGATTCTGGGTGATGTCCGCTAACTCCCCTTTGCCGACGCGTGCTGCGTCTGCTCGCTGATGAAGCTGACACTCTGGCACGGGCTCCTTGCCACGCATTCTCCGGAACATCCCGTCAGCCGCAGCGTTGCGGCTCGGGAACCGTTCAGAAGAGAGTGTCGCATGCGAATGTTTCTGAGCCTGGCGGCGGTGGCGGGGTGCGGGCTGATCGCCGGCGGCTGCGCCACAACGGACGGCTACGCCTCTCAGTGCGAGCGCGACTATGCGCAGAACCGCCAGTATGCGACGGCCAGCGGCGCGGCCCTCGGCGCCCTGGCGGGCGCGGCCATCGCCGGCGAGGGCGACCGGGAGAAGGGCGCGGCCATCGGCGCCATCGCGGGCGGTCTCCTGGGCAACCAGCTGTCCGAACGGGACGACCCCTGCGGCTATGGCTTCGGCGGCTACAACCGCGACGGTCGCTACGGCTATACGCGCGTGCCGCGCCGGGGCGATTACCGATACTACTGAGCCCTGCGGCAGGGCCGGCCATCGACCTCGACCCAATTGAAAACGGCGGCCCCTTTCGGAGCCGCCGTTTCCGTGTCAGGCGTTCGCTGAAGTCAGCCGACGGTCTGGAGCTGGCCAGCCGATTCCTTGCCCGAGCGCTTGTCGCGCTCCAGCTCGTAGGAAACCTTCTGGTTTTCGTCCAGGCCGCGCAGGCCGGCGGCTTCAACCGCGGTGATGTGGACGAAGACGTCCTTGCCGCCGTCGTCCGGCTGGATGAAGCCGTAGCCCTTGGTCGCGTTGAACCACTTAACAGTGCCGGTAGCCATGTGAGACCTCCGTTAGAAGTTGACCGAGGGAACGTCCCTGCGGCCTGTCGGGTCTGAATGGATCGGCCAGAACTCGGTGCGTTCGCAAAGAGAGGGGCGTTACGCAGAGAGATCGACGCGCCCATTGCGCAGGTCTTGGCGCGAAACGCAAGCGTTGCGGCGGAACGGCCAAGCCTCCCGAACGTTCATCATGTCAGCGAGGAAGCCCATCATGAACCAGATTCACGTCGTCGAACGCGCCTATCAGCTGGCGCGCACGCCCAACTGCCAGAACACCGGCGATGTCGTTAAGGCGCTGTCCGCCGAGGGCTATTCGGGCGCCGAGATCTCGCACTTCCAGGGCGCCTCGATCCGCGCCGACCTGAACCGTCTGTGCAAGCTGCCGACGGAATAGGCCCAAGCGTCAGCGCTTGAAGGTGTCGCCGACGGCGCGGGCGTCCGGGCCGTCCGGCCCCGCGCTCTTCGTCTCCTTGCGACCTGTCTCGCGCACCGCCTTGTCGGACGTGGCCGCCTCCGGCTTGCCGCCCGGCATGGCGCCGTTGTCCTTGCGGCCTTCGCTCTGTCCGTCGTCCATGAGGAACCTCCTGACGGCATAGCGATCCGCGCACGTGGCGGTTCCATTGCCCCGGTCGCTCAGACCAGGCCGTCCAGAACCGGCGCCTCGGTCGCGCTGCCGGGAAACACACGCTGATCCAGCGCCGCACGGTCCAGCCCCAGATGATCGCGCAGGACCCCCTTGAACACCGAGCGGATGTCCAGGGTGGGCGCCAGGTCGCGGTCTTCGAACAGTCGGTTCTCGGCCAGGGTCGGCCAGTCGCCGATCGGCCCGCCCGGTTTCAGCGCGCCGCCGGCCATCAGCAAGGAGGAGCCGGTGCCGTGGTCGGTGCCCTGGGTGCCGTTGGCGCGGGCCGTGCGGCCGAACTCGGTGGCGACCACGACGACGGTGCGGTCCCACTGGCCGGCCAGCCCGTCCTTCAATCCGGCGATCAGCTGATCGAGCCCGGTCAGCCGCGCCTGCAGCTGCGCCTTCTGGCCGGCGTGGGTGTCCCATCCGTCCAGGGAGACGGCGACGACGTCGGCTCCCTCGTCCCCGCTCATCAGGCGGGCGACCGCGCGTCCCAGGCCCTGGACGTCGTTGCGGCGCAAGGCAGGCCCCCCTTCCATGCCCTGGTCCTGGGCGACCAGCGCCTCGGTCGCCAGGCCGCGCGCCAGGTTCTGGCCCAGCATCGGGTCGTCGACATAAAGGTCCTGCAACAGGGAGGCGATGCGGTCCTCGCCGCGCACCCGGCCGCCCGGCGCCCAGGACGAGACGGGCGCCGCGCCCCGCAGGATCAGCGGCGTTTGCGCGCCGATCGACAGACCGCGCAGCGTGGTCCCGCCCGCCGCCGCCATCGCCCGGTTCAGCCAGCCGTCGGTCTGCTGGCGCAGGCCCTCGCCTCCGTTCTCCAGCACGTCCTGGGCGTCGAAGTGAGACCGTATCCGCACCGGCAGGGCCACCGCCGGCGCGAACCGCATCCGCCCCTGGCCATACAGGTCATGCAGACCCGTCAGCGCCGGGTGCAGGCCGAAGCCCTCGGCCATGTCCAGCGCGCCGTCCGCCTCTCCGGGCGGGGGGACGGCCAGGCCGCCGCGCAGCGCGACATAGTTTGCATCGGCATGGGGCACGGTCACGGACAGGCCGTCCATCGCGCCGCGGGCGATGATGACCACCAGCTTGTTGCGCGGGCCGGCGGCCTGGGCGGCGGCGCGGCCGGCGAAGGCCAGGCCGATCCCGGCGGACGCGGCGGCCAGGAGCGTGCGACGGTTCATGGCGAAAGGGGTCATCGGCGTTGGAACTCCGGCGACATGAGAAAGAGGGTCAGGGCCTCGGGCCGGCTTTCGGCGCGGGCCACGGCCAGGCGGGTGCGCTCGCCCAACCGTACTCCCACCGCGGCGGCGGCGACGGCGCTCGGGTCGTCCTGCGTCGCCCGGTCGGCGGCGGTCTTGGCCCAGTTCAGCCGCTTGACCAGCGCGTCCGGCCCGGCCCAGTCGGCGGCCGTGTCCGGCCAGCCCTCGGGAGAAGGCGGGGCGAACATCGGCTGGCCCATTCCGGCCAGGGCCTGGCGAAGCGGCGGCAGTCGGCGCGGCCGCGTGTCCAGGGCGCGGTGGGCCGAGACGACGAACTCATAGGGCGTCTTGATCTTGGCAGGCATGGGCGCCCAGGTCTCGGGCGCCGCGATCAGGGCGCGGGCGACCTCGGCCAAATCGCCGCCCGAGCGGGTCCAGGCCGCCTCCAGCGCCGCGACCAGGGCCGGGGGCGGATCGTCGGCCACGAAATGGGCGGCCAGTCGCCGCGACAAGCGCCGCGCCGTCGCGGGGTGGCGGGCCAGGTCGCGCAGGATCGCCTCGCCCTGCTGCGGCCCGCCGCCCGGATAGGTCTTGCCCATCACGGTCCGCGCGCCCGGCTCGTGCAGATTGGCGCGGAAGAGGAAGCCATCTTGCGGGGCTGTCGTCGGTCCCGTCGCGCGGCGTAATCCGCGGCGGGCTCCGCTGCGGGGCCGTGCGTCGCGCGCGGTCGGCACGGACCAGCCGGTCAGGGCGCGCGCCAGTTCGGTGACGTCCGCCTGGTCGTAGCCGCCATCGGCGCCCACGGTGTGCAGCTCCATCATCTCGCGGGCTAGGTTTTCGTTCAGCCCGACCTCGCGTCGCCGCCCCGCCGCGCTGCCCGGCCCGGCCGAGCGCGCCTGATCCAGATAGAGCAGCATGGCCGGGTGCTGTTCGGCGGCCAGGACCAGGTCGTCGAACCGGCCGAAGACGTGCGGGCGTATGGCCTCGGCCTCGTACTGGCCCAGGAAGACGCCGGCGGCGAACTTGGTCGATGAGACGCTCAACGCGTTCGACCAGAACAGAGCCCAGCGCTCGGCGAAGCCCTGGTCGGTCGTGGCCGCCAGGTCGGCGCGGGCCAAAAAGGCCTGCGCCGTGCCTTCGGCCAGCGCGCGCCGTCCCGCCTGGCGGGCTTTTCGTCGCGCCTCGGCGTCGGCGGCCGCCGCGTTCCGGCCGGCGCCGCGGTCCGACTGATAGGCGATGTATTGCGCCACCCGTGTCGCCGTGTCGCGACTTTCGCCCGCCGGAACGGGCGCGCCGTCGGGACGGATCTGCGCCCGCAGCCAGCCGCGCGGATCGGCGGCGACGCGGTCGATCTCGCCCGGACGCGCGCCCAGGCCCAGCCGGGTCACGGCGACGGCCGCGTCTATCGAGGATGAAGCCATGGGACGTCTCCGTTCCCCCGCCATTTCTCCTAACGCGCGGAGCGGGCGATTCCGTCGCTCAGTGGGCGCCCGCCGTTTCGGGCAGGTGCTGTTTCTCGAAACGGCCGACACGCTCGACCAGGGTGCGCGCCGCCGCGTTCATGCCCGTGACCACCACCTCGGCGCCTTGCCGGCGGTAGCGGAAGACCACCTTGTCCACCGCCGCCACCCCGGTCAGGTCCCACAGATGCGCGTCGCTCATGTCGATCTCGACCCGCGTCGGATGGCCGTGGTGCTCGAAGCTGGCGGCGAACAGGTCGGCCGAGGCGAAGAACAGCTGGCCGGTCACGCGATAGCGCAGCACGCCGGGCTCGGGCGTCTCGATCTCGGTCACGCTCAGGGTCTTGCCCAGCTTGCGCATGAAGAAGACCGCCGACAGCAGCACGCCCAGGATGACGCCCTTGGACAGGTCGTGGGTCGCCACCACCGTCACGGTCGTGGCGATCATGACGATCGAGGACTGAAGCGGCGTCGAGCGCAGCTTGCGCACCGATCCCCAGTCGAAGGTGCCGATCGACACCATGATCATGACCGCCACCAGCGCCGCCATCGGGATCCGCGCCACCCAGTCCTGAAGCGCCAGCATCAGGAACAGCAGGAACAGGCCGGCCCACAGGGTGGACAGCCGCCCCCGCGCGCCCGAGGTCACATTGATCATCGACTGGCCGATCATGGCGCAGCCGGCCATGCCGCCGAACAGGGGCGACAGGATGTTGGCGATCCCCTGGCCGCGCGTCTCGCGGTCCTTGTCCGACGGCGTGTCGGTGATGTCGTCGATCAGATTGGCGGTCAGCAGGCTTTCCAGCAGCCCGACGAAGGCCAGGGTCGCCGAGATCGGCGCGATGATGACCAAGGTCTCCCAGGTCAACGGCACGGCGGGCAGGTGGAAGGCGGGCAGGGCGGCGGGCATCTGGCCCATGTCGCCCACGGTGCGCACGTCCAGCTCCAGCACGATGACCAGGGCGCTGATGGCCACGATGGCGACCAGCGGCGAGGGCACGGCCTTGGTGAGGCGCGGAAAGCCATAGATGACGACCAGGGCCGCCGCGACCAGGGCGTAGGTGATCCAGCCCCGGCCGATCAGCTCGGGCATCTGGGCCAGGAAGATCAGGATGGCCAGGGAGTTGACGAAGCCGGTCATGACGCTGCGGCTGACGAACTTGATGTAGCGGCCCAGCTTCAACAGGCCGACGCCGATCTGGAAAACCCCGCACAGGATGGAGGCGGCGAAGAGGTATTCCAGGCCGTGGTCGCGCACCAGGGTGACCATCAGCAGGGCCATGGCCCCGGTGGCGGCCGAGATCATGGCCGGGCGGCCCCCGACGAAGGCGATGGTCACGGCGATGACCACGCTGGCGTACAGGCCGACCGCCGGGTCGACCCCGGCGATGATGGAAAAGGCGATGGCTTCCGGGATCAGGGCCAGGGCCACGACGGTCCCCGCCAGCAGGTCGCGGCGAGGATTGGCGAGCCATTGCTGGCGCGCTGAGGCGATGATGGACATTCGATTTTCATCTGGATGAGCCGCGCCGGCCTCTCGGGGCTCGGCGGCTCGGTTTCCCGGCGGATCGGCGGCCGGGATAGCCACCCGTCGCCTGCGTGCAGGGCCGGGTCCAAGGTGAGGCCGCCCTGATGCTCTGTCGCGGCGCGGAAATCAAGTTCGCGTGCCGCCCGTCGCCAATCGCCGGTTCGCGCGTTAGGGTTCGCGCCATGGCCCTGCTGGACTGGATGATCGACGCGACCGGACCGATGGTCCGCGGCGACGGCGTGCGCCTGCGCCCGCCGCGCGCGTCCGACTATGCCGCCTGGTCCCAGCTGCGCGAGGGGTCGCGCGACTACCTCCAGCCGTGGGAGCCGGCCTGGCCCGAGGACGACCTGACCAAGGCCGCCTTCAAGCGCCGGCTGGCGATCTATGCGCGCGAGATGGAGCTGGGCAACGCCTGGCCCTTCTTCGTCCTCAGCGAGGACGGGGCGACGCTGTTCGGCGCCGTCACCCTGTCCAATGTCCGGCGCGGCGTCGCCGAGACCGGGACGATAGGCTACTGGATCGGCCGTCCCTACGCCGGCCAGGGCGTCGCAACCGCGGCGGTGCGGACCCTGGTGCGTTACGCCTTCGACCGGCTGGAGCTGCACCGGCTGGAGGCCGCCTGCCTGCCGACCAACACCGGCTCACGCCGCGTGCTGGAGAAATCCGGCTTCCGCCAGGAAGGATACGCCCGCGCTTATTTGAAAATTAACGGGGAGTGGGCAGACCATCTGCTGTTCGGCCTTGTCGCGGACGAGATCGATCGCGGCGGCCGAACGTCGTCCTGAAGGGGGCCTGAACGCCTTGAACACGCGACCCAGATCGCTGGCTTGGGACGCCACGACCGCCATCGAGGCGCTCGCGGCGGCCGACACGGCGCTGTGGGTGTGGACCCCGTCCGAAGATCAGATCCGCTTCGCCGGCGCGACCCGTCCGCTGGGGCTGGGGCCGCTGGCGCCGGAATGTTCGGGCGCGGGCTTCGTGGCCTCGGCCATGCCGCAGGACCGGGCGCTGGCCGAGAAGATGCTGAAGCCCCAGGACGAGGGAACCGAGGTCGCGGTGCGGCTGCGGATGCGCGGGGCCGAGACCTGCCTGTGGCGCGGCGTCTGGCTGGAGGACGGCCTGCGTGCGGCGGGCATCGTCGCCCTGGAAACCAAGTTCGCAGGCGCCGACCGGGATACGCTGACCGGCCTGCTGGATCGGCGCACCTTTCTGGTTCGCGTGGCGGAAACCCTGGCGCAGCCGGGGGACTATGAGGTGGTGGTCGGCGATCTGGACCGCCTGCGCCGCCTGAACGAAGCCCTGGGGCATGAGCGGGCCGATCTGGTGCTGTCGGCGCTGGGGTCGCGTCTGTCGGCGGCGTTTTCCGAGGACTGCTCGCCCGCCCGGATCGGCGAGGACGAGTTCGCCGTTCGGGTGAAGCGCGGGGGAACCGGCGGGGGCGAACGGATGCGCGAGGCGCTGGAGCAGCCGCTGCGCATGGCCGGTTTCGACATCTATCCCACCGTCTCCATCGGCGCGGTGGTGGTCGAGGGCGGGCCCGACGCGCCCGATCCGGCCGAGATCCTGCGCCGCGTCGAGCTGGCGGTGGAATCGGCCAAGGGCGCCGGGCGCGGCGGCTCGGCCGCCTATGGCCGCGCCCTGGAAAGCGACAGCCTCAGCCGCCTGGCGCTGGAGGCGGACCTGCGCAACGCCTTCGTCCGCGGCGAGATCACCCCCTTCTTCCAGCCGATCGTGAACCTGAAGACCGGCGCCGTCGCCGGCTTCGAGGCGCTGGCGCGCTGGCGCCACCCCCGTCGCGGCCTGGTGCCGCCGGACGAATTCCTGGGCCTGACCAACGACCTGGGCATGATGAACGACCTGGGCCTGCTGATGATGACCCAGTCGGCGCGCCAGCTGGCCGAATGGCTGGACCGCCACCCCCTGGCCGGCAAGCTGTTCTGCAGCGTCAACCTGTCGGTCGGCGAGATCGAGCGCCGTCACCTGGTCGAGGATGTCGAGCGGATCATCAAGGACAGCAACCTGCCGCGCGGCGCCCTGAAGTTGGAAGTCACCGAGGGCGACATCATGCGCGACACCACGCGCGCCGCCGAGGTGCTGCAGCAGCTGAAGGCGGTCGGCGCCTCGCTGGCGCTGGACGACTTCGGAACCGGCTTCTCGTCGCTGTCCTACCTGGCCAAGCTGCCTTTCGACACGCTGAAGATCGACCGCTACTTCGTGCTGACGATGAACAAGGACGAGGGGTCGGCCAAGATCGTCAAGTCGGTGGTCAACCTGGGCCGCGACCTGGCGCTGGAAGTGGTGGCCGAGGGCGTGGAGAACGCCGAACTGGCCCGCCTGCTGCTGGAGGCCCAGTGCCACTACGGCCAGGGCTTCGGCTACGCCCAGGCCCTGCCGGCCCAGGAAGCCGAGGTCTATCTGGCCGAAAGCCTGGCCGACGGGACTGCGCCGCTGAAGCAGCGCTCGGCGTAGGGCGGTTCAGCCCGGTTCAGGCCGCGCGCTTGATGGCGTTGTGGTCGTCCAGCAGCACGACGTTCGGCTCCCACTGGCGGGCTTCTTCCTGCTCCAGCTGGCCGTAGGTGACCACGATCACCTTGTCGTTCTTCTGCACCAGGCGCGCGGCGGCGCCGTTGACGCCGATCACCTTGGACCCGCGCGGGGCCTCGATGGCGTAGGTGGTGAAGCGCGCGCCGTTGGTGATGTTCAGCACGTCGACCTGCTCGTTGGCGAAGATGCCGGCCGCGTCCAGCAGGTCGCGGTCGATGGCGATCGAACCCTCGTAGTCGAGATCGGCCTGCGTCACCGTCGCGCGGTGCAGCTTGGACTTCATCATGGTGACCAGCACGGCGGGTCTCCCGAACGGATGCGCGGGGCGACAGGCCCTCGCTCTGAGGCCGCTCATATAGGGATTTCACGCGGGCCTATCAATCGCTCCTGCTGCATCGCAGCGGTGGCCGTGCTGCGGCGCGATAGGGGCTGACACGCATTGCCGGACGTTCATTTGACGGGGACGCGGCCCTCTCTATGCTGATGGGCGGCCAACGGCGGCCGTCTGCGGGATCCCCTCCTTTGAAACAGTTCTTCCTGACCGTGCTCGGCGTGTTCACCGGGCTGGTGCTGTTCCTCGTCGTGGTGCCGGTGGTGCTGCTGACCTTCGCCATCGCCGCCGGTTCGTCCAAGCCCGCCACCCCCGCCGCCACCGTGCTGGAACTGGACCTGCGCGAAGGGATCAGCGACCAGCCGTCGACCGATCCGTTCGCCGTCTTCGCCGGCGGCGGCCTGTCCACCCTCCAGGTGGTCGACGCCCTGATCCAGGCCCAGGACGACCGCAGCGTGAAGGGCTTGCTGATCCGCCTGCCCGAGGCCGGGATCACCCCCGCCGCCGCCGACGAACTGCGTCAGGCCATCGTGCGCTTCAAGGCGTCGGGCAAGCCGGTGATCGCCCACAGCCAGGGCTTCATGCCGGCCGGGACCGCGATCTCGTCCTACATGATCGGGGCGGCGGCGTCCGAGTTGTGGATGCAGAACACCGCCGGCTTCCAGGCCACGGGCCTGGCGACCAACAATCTGTTCCTGGGCCGGGCCTTCGACAAATACGGCGTGCGCGCCGACTTCGAGCAGCGCTACGAGTACAAGAACGCCGTCAACGAATACACCCAGAGCGACTACACCCCCGCCCACCGCGAGGCGCAGACCGCGTGGATGACCGCCCTCTACGACAGCGCCCTGGCCCATGTGGCGCGCGATCGTAAGTCGACGCCGGAGGCCGTCAAGGCCCTGGTCGAGGCCGGTCCCTATTCGGCCGAACAGGCTCGCGCCAACGGCCTGGTGGACAAGATCGGCCAGGTCGAGGAGGCCGAGGCCGAGATCAAGATGCGCGCCGGCCGCGGCGCCGAGATCGTCGAACTGGCCAAGTACGCCTCCGACAAGGGCGCGCGCGAGGGTTCGGGCCGCAACGCCATCGCCATCGTCGGCGGGGAGGGGGCCATCGTCACCGGGCGCGGCGGGTCGGCCAGCCCCTTCGGCGGCGGCGCCATGATCCGTTCCGACGATACGGCCGAGGCCATCTACGACGCCATCCAGGACAAGGACGTGAAGGCCATCGTCTTTCGCGTCTCGTCGCCCGGCGGTTCGCCGGAGGCTTCCGAGCAGATTCTGGCGGCCGTGCGCGCGGCGCGGGCGGCCGGCAAGCCGGTCGTCGTGTCGATGGGCGACTACGCCGCCTCGGGCGGCTACTGGATCAGCTCCCAGGCCGACTGGATCGTTGCCCAGCCCTCGACCATCACCGGCTCCATCGGCGTGTTCGGCGGCAAGTTCGTGGTGGCGGAGGCGCTGGGCCGCTTCGGCGTGGACATGCGCGGCCTGTCGGTCGGCGGCCAATACGCCGACGCCTTCTCGCCGGCCCAGGCCTTCACGCCCGAACAGCGGGCCGACTTCTCGGCCTCGATGGATCGGATCTACGACGACTTCATCACCCGGGTGTCGACCGGCCGCAAGCTGCCCGCCGACCGAGTGCGCGAGATCGCGCGCGGCCGCGTCTGGACCGGCGCCCAGGCCCTGCCGCTGGGTCTGGTCGACCAACTGGGCGGCCTGACCGAGGCCGTCGTCAAGGCCAAGGAACTGGCCAGGCTGCCGGCCGACCAGCCGGTGCGCTTCAAGCACTTCCCCAAGGTCCGCTCGCCGTGGGAAGCCCTGTCGGAAGCCTTCGGCGTCCAGACCGAGGCCGCCCGCGCCCTGGTCACCATCGGCGGCGTCATGGCCGACCCCCAGGCCCAGGCGGTGATGCGCCGCATCGAGGGCGAACGGATGCGCAGCGAAGGCGCCGTCGTCCTGGCCGACCAGCCGCTTTGAAAATATCCTCTCCCGCTCGCGGGGGAGGATCGCCAACTCGCCCTCAAGCAGCGCGAAGCGCGGTAGGCCAAGCAAAAGAGCAGCGCTAAGCGCGATAGGGCCGGCAAACACGCCCTCAAGCAGCGCTAAGCGCGATAGGGCCGGCAAACACGCCCTCAAGCAGCGCTAAGCGCGGTAGGGCCAGCTA